>NZ_BAABDQ010000060.1:0-60833 GCF_039539705.1 Nonomuraea rosea
CCCCCCGGCCCCCCCGCCGCGCCCCGGGGCTGCGGGGGCGACCGGCTCGGGCGCCCGCCCGCGCGGTGAGCCTGCGGGGGCGGGCAGGGTGGGTTCCGGGGCGCGGGTGGCGCGGCCGGGGGCGGTGGCCGCACGGGCGGCGGAGCTGTCCGGGCGGTTCGCCGGGCTGGACATGCCCGGCGAGGCCGAGATGGCCCGGCTGGTCTCGATCAGGGCGCTCATCGCGGCCGGCCGCCTGGCGGAGGCGGCGGCGGCCGCCGCGGCGAGCCCGGCGGCCCACGGCGCGCCCCTGGACGTGCGTCTCATGCGCCACCTCGCGCTGGCCGAGCTGGCGGGCGCGCACGGGCAGCGTGGCCGCGCCCTGCGCAAGGTGCGCTCGGGCCTCGCCCTCGTCCACTCGCACCGCGGCCGGCTGGGCAGCCTCGACATGCTCACCGGCGTGACGGCCCTCGGCGCCGACCTCGCCGCGTACGGCCTCACCACGGCCCTGGCCGGCGGCTCGGCGCGGCACGTGTTCGCCTGGTCCGAGCGCTGCCGCGCGCAGGCCTTCCGCTACCGCCCGCCGCACGCCCCCGAGGACGAGCAGACCGCCGAGGCGCTGGCCGAGCTGCGCCAGCTCGCCCAGCAGATGCACGCGGACGAGGCGGCCGGCCTGCGCAGCCCCGCGTTGCGCAGGCGGTGCCTGGAGCTGGAGCAGCTGATCAGGGAACGCGGCTGGCAGCTGCCCGGTGTAGCGGCCGGCGTGGACCTGGCCTCCATCGGCGCGGTCGAGGAGGCGCTGGCGGCCGACGACTCCGCGCTGGTCAGCCTGTTCACCGTGGGGGGCGCGCTGCTGGCGCTGGTGCTCGTACGCGGCCGGTGCCACCTGCACGAGCTCAGCGCGTACGAACCGGTCGCCGAGGCCGCGCGGCGGCTGGCGGGCGACCTCAACGCCCAGGCCGGGCGCAACCTGCGACCGGCGATGAAGGCCGTGATCGAGGCGTCCGCGCAGCGGCAGCTCGGCGTCATCGAGGACGCGGTGCTCGCACCCCTGAGCGCCGGGCTGGCCGGAGCGCGCGGGATCGTCCTCGTCCCGACCATGGCCCTGTCCGCGGTCCCCTGGGGCCTGCTGCCCGGCCTGCGCGGCAGGCCGCTGGTCGTGGCGCCGTCCGCGCTGGTCTGGCTGTCGGCCAGGCGGGCCCGCGAGCCGTACGTGCGCGACGGAGCCTCCTCGGTGCTGGTCGCCGGGCCCGACCTCGACCACGCCGAGACGGAGGTCGAGCAGCTCGGAGCCGTGCACCCCAAGGCGCGCCGGCTCAGGGGCGGGCTGGCCACGGTGTCGGCCACGCTCGCGGCGCTCGACGGAGCCTCCTTCGCCCACTTCGCCGCGCACGGGCACCACGAGCGCGAGAACGTGCTCTTCTCCCGCCTCGACCTGGCCGACGGCCCGCTCATGGCCTACGACCTGCAGCGGCTCGGCAAGGCGCCGGGGCATGTCGTCCTGTCGGCGTGCGACGTGGGCCAGGCGGTGGTCAGGGCGGGCGACGAGCTGCTCGGCTTCACCGCGGCGCTGCTCTACCTCGGCACCTCCACCGTCATCTCCAGCCTCACCAGGGTGCCGGACAGCGTGGCCGAGCAGGTCATGATGGCCTACCACAGGGACGTCGCCCTCGGCGTGGGCCCGGCCGACGCGCTGGCGGCCGCGTCGGCCGGTGAGCCCGCCGCCACGTTCGTGTGCTTCGGCGCCGGCTGAGCGCCGCCCGGTTTCAAGGCTGCACCGGTCAGCTCAGCCGCCCATTTCAAGCGCCGGTCAGCTCAGGTGGACGCCGATCAGGCAGGTGTCGTCGTCGGTGTCGGAGTTGCAGTGGGTGAGCAGGTCGTCGAGACGATGGTCGAGCGTGGCCGAGGTGCGCCTGGCGATGTCGAGCAGCCGGTCCTGGGCGTGGCGCAGGTTGTGGTCGCGGCGTTCGATCAGCCCGTCGGTGTACAGCAGCAGCGTGTCCTTGGCCTGAAGCTGCAGCTCGCCCTCCTCGTAGCGGGCGTCGATGAACGCCCCGAGCAGCGGCCCCTTGACCATGGGCAGCTCCGCTCCCCCCTCCTCGCGCAGCAGGATCGGCGGCAGGTGCCCGGCCCTGGCCCAGCGCAGCATCCGGCTGGGCGGGTCGTACAGGCCGCAGACCGCGGTCGCGGTCAGGCGGTCGGCGAGGTGGTGGGCGACCAGGTTGAGCCAGGCCATGAGCTGGGCGGGCCCGGCGCCGGTGGTGGCCAGGCCGCGCAGCGCGTTGCGCAGGACGACCATGCCGGTGGCCGCGTCGACGCCGTGCCCGGCCACGTCGCCCACCGACAGCAGGATCTGGCCGTTCGGCAGGACGACGGCGTCGTACCAGTCGCCGCCGACCAGGTGCTCCTTCTGCGCGGGCCGGTAGCGGACGGCGACGTGCAGCCCGAAGGACTCCCACGTGCCGCGCGAGGGCGGCATGATCGCGTGCTGCAGCTGCAGAGCCAGGCGGTTGCGTTCGGCGGACTCCTGCTCGGTGTGGGCGAGCTGGTCGCGGGTGACGGAGAGCGCGACCTCCGTCCAGTGCTGGGAGGAGATGTCCTGGTACGCGCCCCGCACCGCCATCAGCTGACCGTCCGGCCCGAACACCGGCTCGGCCACCACGCGCATGTGACGGGCCACCCCGTCGGGCCGCCGCAGCCGGAACGCGGTGGCGGCGACGCGCCGGTGATGCAACACCGTGCGCAGGAAGCGGCCGATCGCCACCTCGTCGTCCGGGTGGGCGTGGTCCCGCAGGCGTTCGAGCGGGATCGGCCGGTCATCGGGCGACAGGCCGTACACCGAGTAGAGCTGGGCGTTCCAGGTGATCTCGCCGGTCACCGCGTTCTCCTCGAAGCCGCCGATGCGGCCCAGCCGCTGGGCGTGCTCCAGGAGCCCGGCCAGCCGCGCGTCCTCGTCGTGGTCGCGCCACACCAGCAGGACGCAGTCGCCGTGCCGGGTGACGCTGACGTCGGCCACGCCCGTCGAGCTCAGGCCCAGCGGCATCCGCTGGGCGCGGAACGGCTTGCCGGTGGCGAGCACCTGCTCGATGCGCGCGAACAACCCGCCCGCCGCCAGCGGGTACGCCTCCAGCAGCAGCCCGCCGGGCACGAACGGATACGCCTCCAGCAGCAGCCGCTCGCCGTCGGTCAGCCGCTCGTTGGCGTGCTGGACGCGGAAGTCGGCCAGATCGCCCCGCAGGTCCAGGTGCGCCCGCAGCACCAGGGCCGGGTCGGGCAGCGCGTCGGCCAGGTCGACGATCTCGGCCAGGGCGGGGCCGGCCTGCGCGAGCGGCGCGAAGGGCGCGTCCAGCGTGTGCGCGCACAGCTCGGCCAGGGCGTCGATCTGCCGCTCGATCCGCGGCGGCCGCGGCGGCAGCGCCTGCGGCCAGCAGATCTCCAGCACGCCCAGCACCCGGCCGCCCACGATCATGGGCGCGGTGACCCGGCCGCCGCGCGAGGACTGCCGGCCGATGGAGGGCAGGCCGGTGTCGGCGTGCCAGATCGTCCGGCGCTCGATCATGGCCCGGGTGGCGGGCGTGACCACGCCCGGCGGCACGTGGTGCCACCGCCTGGCCTCCTCGGGCCCGAACCCCGCGTACCCGGCGAGCGTGAGGCAGGAGTCCGGGCCGGCCGCCCACACCGCCACCGCGGTCGCGCCGAGCGGGGACAGCGCGTGCTCCACCAGCGAGCGCGCCACCGCCTGGGTGTCGCTCGCGCCGAGCGCGGCGTTCTCGGTCGCGCGCAGCCGTACCGCGGCGCCGGACTCGGCCTCTGCGGCGGCGCTGATGTGGTCGCGGGCAGCCTGGTTGACCACGTCGGCGGCCAGCTCGAGCCGCGACACGCCGGCCTTGCCCGCGAGCGAGGCGAGCTGGTCGGCCGCCTGCACGGGGCCGCAGCGCAGCCGCTCGACGAGCACGCCCTTGGCCAGCTCGATCAGGGCGCGGTCGTCGGCGGCGCGGCGGGCCTCCTCGATCTCCCGCCGCAGCCGCTCGACGGTGTCCGCCAGCCGGGCGATTTCGCGATCGCTGCCGCCCCCGGCGGGCGGGTCGTCTGCGGGAGTGTGCACGTCACCGCTCCTCACGAGGTCAGGCGGGGTTCATCCAGTGCTGGATGCGTTCGATGAGATGGTCGGCGTCCACCGGCTTGGTCACGTAGTCGGTGGCGCCGGCCGCGAGGCTCTTCTCCTGGTCGCCGGGCATCGCCTTGGCGGTGACCGCGATGATCGGCAGGTCGGCGTACCGCGGCATCGACCTGATCGTCTCCGTCGCCGTGTAGCCGTCCATCTCCGGCATCATCACGTCCATCAGGATCAGATCGGTCTCGGCGTGGGCGGTCAGCGTGTCGATGCCTTTACGGCCGTTCTCCGCGTGCAGCACGTTGATGCCGTGGATCTCCAGCATGCTGGTCAGCGCGTACAGGTTGCGGGCGTCGTCGTCGATCACCAGCACGGTGAGCCCGGCGAGGGTGTTGTCGATCTCCCGTCCGGCCGCCGCGCCCACGCTCTCCGCCCTGACCAGGGGCAGCACGTCGCCGGGCTGGTCCGCGGTCAGGTGCAGCGCGATGCGCTCGCGCAGCTCGTCGAGGCTGGACAGCAGCTCGAGCGGCTGGTTGCCGAGCCGCACCTCCTGCTGCGGGTGGGAGCGCCAGTTGTTGTACGCCAGCACCGGCACCCCGTGCAGGCGCTGGTCGCCGTCCATCGACTCCAGCAGCCGGTACGCCGACATCTCCGGCATGTCGAGATCCAGCACGACACAGTGGCACGCCTCGCCGGCCAGCATGCGCGTGGCCTCGTCGGCCCCGGCCGCCGTGACGACCTCGATGATCCCGCCCAGGTCGTGCGCGTTCGCCAGGTCGCCCACGACGCTCTCGGCGACCAGCGAGAGCAGCCCGTGCGCCCGTTCCTCGATCACCAGCAGCCGCCGGGGCGCCACCAGCGCGCCCGAGGCGAGCTGCGCCTGCTCGTCCGCGTCCGGCGGAGTCACGTCGAACCCCGGCCGCGCCACCGGCAGGTACAGCGTGAACACGCTGCCCTGCCCCGGCGTGCTCTGCGCGGTGATGGCGCCGCCCAGCAGGTAGGCGATCTCGCGGCAGATCGACAGGCCCAGCCCCGTGCCGCCGTACTTGCGGCTCGTGGTGCCGTCGGCCTGCTGGAAGGCCCCGAAGATCACCTCCAGCTGCTGCTCGGCGATCCCCACGCCGGTGTCCAGGACGCGCAGCGCGATGGCCGGGCCGTGCGGGCGCACCGAGGCGGGCAGCTCGGCGGCGGAGGCCGGTTCGATGCGCAGCTCCACGCTGCCGGTCTCGGTGAACTTGACCGCGTTCGACAGCAGGTTGCGCAGCACCTGGCGCAGCCGGGAGTCGTCGGTGAGCAGGTCGGCGGGCACGCCCGGCGCGGTGGTGACACGGAAGGACAGGCTCTTCTGGCTGGTCATGGGCCGGAACGTGGCCTCGACGTAGTCCAGCAGCGGGCGTAGCTGCACCCATTCGGGGTTGATGTCCATCTTGCCGGCCTCGACCTTCGACAGGTCGAGGATGTCGTTGATGAGCTGCAGCAGGTCGGAGCCGGCCGAGTGGATGATCCCCGCGTACTCCACCTGCTTCGGCGTCAGGTTGCGCGTGTGGTTCTGGGCGAGGAGCTGGGCCAGGATGAGCAGCGAGTTGAGCGGCGTGCGCAGCTCGTGGCTCATGTTGGCGAGGAACTCGCTCTTGTACGTGGAGGCCAGCGAGAGCTGGTGCGCCCGGTCCTCCAGCTCTTGCCGGGCCTGCTCGATCTCCAGGTTCTTGGTCTCGATGTCCTGGTTCTGGCGGGCCAGCAGGGTCGCCTTCTCCTCCAGCTCGGCGTTGGAGCGCTGCAGCTCGTCCTGCTGGTTCTGCAGCTCCTCCGAACGGGTCTGCAGCTCGACGGCCAGCCGCTGCGACTCCATCAGCAGCTCGTCGGTGCGCGCGTTGGCCACGATCGTGTTGAGGTTGACGCCGATCGTCTCCATGAGCTGGTCCAGGAACGCCCGGTGCACCGTCGTGAACGCCTGCACCGAGGCCAGCTCGATCACGCCGAGCACCTGCTCCTCGACCACGATGGGCAGCACGATCACCGAGGAGGGGTCGGTGTGGCCGAGCCCGGAGGAGATCGTGATGTAGCCGGGCGGCAGGGTCGTCATGGCGATGGTCCTGCGGCTGCGCGCCGCCTGCCCGACCAGCGCCTCGCCGAGCTTGAACCGCGTCGGACGCCCCGGATTCGCCGGATAGCCGTAGGCGCTGATGAGCTGCAGGTCGCTCTCCTCGGCCAGGAAGAACGCGCCGTACTGGGCCGACACCAGCGGCGCCAGCTCGTTCATCACCAGCTCGGCCACCGTGGCCAGGTCGCGGTGCCCCTGCATGAGCCCCGACATGCGGGCCAGGTTGGACTTGAGCCAGTCTTGCTGCTCGTTGGCGCTGGTCGTCTCGCGCAGCGACTTCACCATCGAGTTGATGTTGTCCTTCAGGTCCGCCAGCTCGCCCTCGGCGTCCACGGTGATGGACCTGGTCAGGTCGCCGGAGGTGACCGCGCTGGTCACCTCCGCGATGGCGCGCACCTGGCGGGTGAGGTTGCCGGCCAGCTCGTTGACGTTCTCCGTGAGCCGCTTCCAGGTGCCGGACACGCCCTCGACCTCGGCCTGGCCGCCCAGCCTGCCCTCGCTGCCCACCTCGCGGGCCACCCGGGTGACCTCCGCCGCGAACGAGGAGAGCTGGTCGACCATCGTGTTGATCGTGGTTTTGAGCTCCAGGATCTCGCCGCGGGCGTCCACGTCGATCTTGCGGGTCAGGTCGCCCCTGGCCACGGCGGTGGTGACCTGGGCGATGCTGCGTACCTGGTTGGTCAGGTTGTCGGCCATGGAGTTGACGTTGTCGGTGAGGTTCTTCCAGGTGCCGGCCACGTTGGGGACGCGGGCCTGACCGCCGAGCTGGCCCTCGGTTCCGACCTCGCGGGCCACGCGGGTGACCTCGTCGGCGAACGCGCCGAGCGTGTCTACCATGGTGTTGATGGTCTGCGCCAGCGCGGCGACCTCGCCCTTGGCCTCGACGGTGATCTTCTGTGACAGGTCGCCCCTGGCCACGGCGGTGGCCACCTGGGCGATGCTGCGCACCTGGTTGGTCAGGTTGGAGGCCATGACGTTGACGTTCTCCGTCAGGTCCTTCCAGGTGCCCGACACGCCCCTGACCGTGGCCTGGCCGCCCAGGTTGCCCTCGGTGCCGACCTCGCGGGCCACGCGGGTGACCTCGTCGGCGAAGGAGGAGAGCTGGTCGACCATCGTGTTCAGGGTGTTCTTCAGCTCCAGGATCTCGCCGCGGGCCGAGACCGTGATGCTCTGCGACAGGTCGCCCCTGGCCACGGCGGTGGCCACCTGCGAGATGTTGCGCACCTGGTCGGTCAGGTTGCCGGCCATGAAGTTCACCGAGTCGGTCAGCGCGCGCCAGGTGCCTGCCACGCCCTTGACGTCGGCCTGGCCGCCGAGCTGGCCCTCGGTGCCGACCTCGCGGGCCACGCGGGTGACCTCGTCGGCGAAGGAGGAGAGCTGGTCGACCATCGTGTTGACGGTGTTCTTCAGCTCCAGGATCTCGCCGCGCGCGTGCACGGTGATCTTCTGTGACAGGTCGCCCCTGGCCACGGCCGTGGTGACCTGGGCGATGCTGCGTACCTGGTCGGTGAGGTTGCCTGCCATGGCGTTGACGGACTCGGTGAGGTCCTTCCAGGTGCCGGACACCGCGGGCACGTCGGCCTGGCCGCCCAGGCGGCCGTCGGTGCCGACCTCGCGGGCCACGCGGGTGACCTCGGAGGTGAACAGCGAGAGCTGGTCGACCATGCCGTTGAACACCGACGCGATCTCGCCGAGCAGGCCGTCGGCGTCGTCGGGGAGCCGGGTGCGGAAGTCTCCGTCCCGCACGGCGGTGAGACCGGCGAGGAGCTGTCTCAGCTCCGGCTCACCGACCTCGCCTGGGCCGCGGCCGCGCTTGCCTCGCGCAGTCGAACGTGAGGTGCCGACGGCAGGCTCGCTCATGACAGGTCCTCCGTAGTCGCCCGGGCTTCCTCAGGTAGCGGAGAGAGTAGTCGCATCCGCCCTATGCGCGCGCTAACCGCAGGTTGTCATCTACCTATCACTGCACGTACAAGGTCGATTTGTGCTTCCCTGCGAAGTCGATCGGGCTGATCCTCAGCCATGCTCGGCGGCGATCGGCTAAATGGAGCGTTCCCCCGAGGCGAGCGCGGTGGTGACGGCGTCTTCCACCGTGTCGTGCACGGGAACGTGAGCGAGGACGCCGGTGATCTCGAAGAGGCGGGCGGGCAACGGCTGGACGGCGGCCAGCCGGACGGTCCCGCCGTTCCTGGCGCAACCGGTGGTGCACATCAGCAGGACGTGTAACCCCGAGCTGTCCATGAACGGCACCCGCGACAGGTCGAACACCACCTGCCGGCCCGCTGCGGCCTGCTGCTCGTCGAGGTAGGCCTCCAGCTGGTCACGGTTGGTGGCGTCCACCTCGCCCGTCACGACGATCACCGTCACCCCAGGCAGGAGCTGGTGCGCCAGCGTTAATGGCGGCATCTACGGCTTCACCACTCTCGCCCGCGGAACATGACCATCAACGAAGAATAGTCCGCGGGAGTCGTCGGCGATATCCCGGTTTCGCGCTGTCCTCGCCCGAACCCGCGACCCGCCGCGATCCCGGCCGGTGAGCGGGGGCGGACGACCGGATGTCGGTCGCCCGCCCCGCATCCCAGCGCGTGTTCAGTGTCCGTGTCAGTGGCCGTGTCAGTGGCCGTGTCAGTGGCCGTGGCCGACGAACGCCGCCGCGGGCTTGCCCGGCGGCACCAGCCACAGCGCGACGACGCCCGCGACCCCCGCCACGACCGCGCAGAGCGTGAACCCCGAGACGAAGCCGCCCGCACCGGCCGCGGAGCCGGGCGCCAGGCTCGCCGCCGCCATCGTGGACACCACGGCCACTCCGATGGAACCGCCGAGCTCGTGGAAGGTGTTGATGACCCCGGAGGCGACGCCGTTCTCACCGGGCGGGATGTTGGCCATGGTCGTCGTCGTGGCCGTCACGAACGCGGGCCCGATGCCCAGCGCGGCCAGCACGAACCCGGGCAGCAAGGTCGCGTACACGCTCGCGTCGGGCGAGATCCGCGTCATCAGCGCCGCCCCCGCGGCCGTCATCACGAACGACGCCACCGCCACCGGCCGCCCGCCGACCTTCCCGATGAGGTGCCCGCCGAGCTGCGCCCCGGCCGTGATCGCGACGGCGACGGGCAGGAAGAACAGCCCCGTCTCCAGCGCGCCGAACCCGAGCACGTGCTGGAGGTAGAGCGAGCTGAGGAAGAACAGCCCCAGCATCAGTCCCGTCGCGATGAGCATGACGAACATCCCCGAGATCACCGGCCGGCGGGCGAGCGTCCCGGCGCGCATGAGCGGCGACCGTACGGACCGCTCGACGACCACGAACAGCGCGTACAGCAGGACGGCGCCCGCCAGCGGCAGCAGCGTGCCCGCCGCGGTCCACCCGGCGTCGCCCGCGGTCACCAGCCCGTAGATCAGCAGCGCCGTCGCCAGCGTGACCACCAGGGCCCCCGGCACGTCCACCCGCTCCCCGCGCCCGGACGGCCCAGGGTGCGCCGCGCCCCGGAGCACGGCGGGCACGGCGACGAGCACCAGCAGCCCGATCGGCACGTTCACGAAGAAGATCCACGTCCAGCCGGGCCCCTCGGTCAGCAGGCCGCCGAGCAGCACGCCCAGGGCAGCCCCCGTCCCGCCGATGGCCGCCCAGACGCCGAGCGCGCGCCCGCGCCGTTCGCCGTGAAAGGTGGCGGTGATGACGGACAGCGCCGCGGGCGACAGCAGCGCCGCCCCGACCCCCTGCAGCGCCCGTCCCGTGATCAGCATGACGCCGCTCCCGGACAGCCCGCACACCAGCGAGGCCGCCGTGAACAGTCCCAGCCCCGCGAGCAGCACGCCCCGCGCCCCGGTCGCGTCGGCGAGCCGCCCGCCGAGCACCATGAGCCCGCCGAAGCAGAGCGTGTACGTGGTCACCACCCAGGTCAGCGACTCGCGATCGAGAGCCAGGTCCGTGCCGATGGTGGGCAACGCGACCTGGACGACCGTGATGTCCACGATCAGCATGAACTGGGCCAGGCAGAGCAGCACCAGCACACCCCAGCCGCCCTTGCGCGCGGTGGGAGAAGTCGTGTCGAGACTCATTCTCAGCTCCTTAACTCGAACATCGATGTTCAAGTTAACACGCGCAAACCATACGTCGGTAGGGTGTCCGGATGAGACGACGACTCAACCGCCCCGCGGTGGGCTGTTAGCCCGCGACCGGGGAGAGGAGTGACAGCATGGTCGTGACCAGCACCTGCTCGACCTCGTCCGCCGCCAGCCGCCCCGCCTCCCGCTCCTGGGCGGCGCTGTGAATGATCGAGAAGAACGCCGTCACCAGCCAGGGCAACGGCAGGTCGGTACGGAAGTCACCGTCGTCCTGCCCCCGGGCGATGAGCCGCTCGACCCGCCGCAGCGGCCGGTCGTGGTGCTCCCTGATCCGCTCGGTGGGCAGGACCCGGTCGGCGGCCAGGAACAGGCGGCGATGCCGGTCGAGGATCTCCCAGGACGAGTGCAGCAGCCGCGTCATGGCCTCCGGCGCGGGCGCCGTGTCGATTGCCGGGTCCTCCAGCACCGCGTCCGCCATCCCGACCGCATGGTCGAGCACCGCGTCCACCAGCGCCTCCCGGGAGGGGAAGTGGCCGTAGAGCGTGACCCGGCCCACCCCGGCTGCCTTGGCGATCTCGGCCACACTGGCGGCGGGATCGGCGCTGAGCAGCCGGGTGCCGGCTTCGAGTATCGCGGCGATGTTGCGCTCGGCGTCCGCACGCCGGGCCGGTACGGGCTGTCGTGCCGCGGCCTTCACCATGAGACAAGCCTACGACGCCGCGCCCCTCATCCACGGGAGGGGGCTTGCGGCTGACGCGACGTCCGGAATTACCGTCCTCGGCAGGTGATCGATGTGAACGGAAGATGCTGGAAGATCGGCGAGCTCGCCGCCGCCACAGGTGTGACCGTGCGGACCCTGCGCCACTTCCACCAGATCGGGCTGCTGTGCCCGGCCGAGCGGTCGGCGGCCGGGCATCGCGTGTACACCGGCGACGACGTACGGCGCCTGTACCGGATCCTCGCCCTGCGTGAGCTGCGGCTGCCGCTCGGCGAGATCGCGGACTCGCTGGACGGCGGCGACCTGCACGCGACCATCAGGCGGCAGCTCGACCTGGTCGAACGCCAGATGGCGGGACAGCGCGACCTGCACCGCCGGCTGCTCGGCCTCGCCGAGGCCCTGCGTACGGCAGGCGAGCCGTCGATCGACCAGCTCATCGAGACGATGGAGGCGATGATGCAGGGCAAGCACTTCACCACCGAACAGCTCGCCCGCTTCGAGGAGCGGCACAGGGAGCTGGGACAGGGCGGCTTCGGCGAGTGGCTGGGGCAGCTCAGCGGCCTGGCCGCCGAGGCGGCCGCCCAGGCCGGGCGCGGGACGGACCCGGCGGATCCGGCCGCGCAGGAGCTCGCGGGCCGCTGGAGCCAGGTCGTGGCCGGGCTGGCCGGCGGGGACAGGAGCGTCGTGTCCGCGATCTACGGCAAGCTCGACGCCAAGGGGGCGGAGGCCGCGACCAAGGGCCTCCTCAGCACGCCCGCCTGGGACCACCTCAAACGCGCCTTCGCCGTCGGCTTCACACCCGGCGCCTGACCCGCGACGCTCCCGCGCGCGGTCAAAGCATCAGCCCGCGCGGTCTAAGCATCAGCCCGCGCGGTCTAAGCATCAGCCCGCGCGGTCTAAGCATCAGCCCGCGCCGGGGCGGGGTCAGAGCTCCAGCGCGTGGTCGAGGAGCGACTGCAGGGTGACCGCGCCCACCAGGCGATCGCCGTCCATCACGGCCACCAGCGGGCTGCGGGTGCGCGCCATCAACGCCGCCAGCTCCAGCACGGTCGCCTTCATGTCGGCCACCGGGAGCTCGCGCGGCTGCTCGGGCAGGCACGCGCGAACCGTCCTGCCGCCCAGCCGCCGCAGGAACAGGTCGGCGTGCGCCTCGTCCACGACCCGCGCCAGCGCCGGATCGTCCTGGCAGTACGGCGGCACCGCCAGCCGCAGGACCTGGGTGCCGGGCAGGATGCTGACCGGCCGCCCGTTCTCGCCGAGCAGGATCAGCCCGGGCAGGTCCTGCTCGGCCAGGAGCCTGGCCGCCTCCAGCGCCGGGGTGTCCAGGGTGACCGTCGGATACTCGACGGCGAGATCGCGTGCGCGCATCTGTGCCTCCGCCTCAGAGCCTAGCCAACCACCGGCGACCGGCACGGCAGGCGGCGGCGCCGTTCACGGCAGCTCCGCGAAGCGTTCGACCTCTTCGGTACGCCCGGAGACGATGACGATGTCCCCGTAGGACAGCTCGGTCTCGGCGGTGGCGTAGGTGAACTCCTCGCCGGGAGGCTTGACGGCCACGATGGTGACGCCGTATTTGCGGCGCAGGTTCGAGCGGCCGAGCGGGATGCCCACGTACTCCTTGGGCGGGTTGGTCTTGGCCAGCGCGAAGTTCTCGTCCACCTGCATGTAGTCGAGCATCCGCCCGCTCACCAGGTGGGCCACCCGCTCGCCCATGTCGTGCTCGGGGAAGACGACGTGATGGGCGCCGATCCGGCTCAGGATCCGGCCGTGCTGGGTGCTGATCGCCTTGGCCCAGATGTCGTTGATCTCCAGCTCGACCAGCAGCGACGTGGTCAGGATGCTGGCCTCGATGTCGCTGCCCACGGCCACCACCGCCTGGTAGAAGTCGGGCACGCCGAGCTGGCGCAGCGCCTCCATGTCGGTGCCGTCCGCGGTCGCGATCTGGGTCATCTGCCCCGCCAGCGCCTGTGTGATCTTGGGCCGGCTGTCGATGGCCAGGACCTCGGTGCCGCGCCTGATGAGCTCCAGGGCCAGCGACGTGCCGAACCGGCCCAGGCCGATCACCACGACGGGGACGCTCTTGTGCTCAGCCAACGATGACTCGCTCCTCGGGTAGTTCGTAGTGGCGGGCGCGCCGGTTGAGGGCCAGCGCGGAGCCCACGGTGAGCGGGCCGATCCTGCCGACGAACATCAGGATCGCCAGCAGGATGTGCCCGGCCGTGCCCAGGCTCGCGGTGATGCCGGTGGACAGGCCCGCCGTGCCGAAGGCCGCCACCACCTCGAACAGCACCTGGTCCAGGCCGTGCGGGGTGAGGGCGAGCAGCACGTACGTGGACACCGCCACCAGCGCCACCCCCAGCACGGTGATGGTGACCGCCTGGCGCTGCGTGGCCTCCGGCAGCCTGCGGTGGCCGATGTTGACCCGGCTCTCGCCGCGCATCTCCGCCCACACGACGAAGGCGAGCAGCCCGAGCGTGGTCACCTTGAGCCCGCCCGCGGTGCCCGCGCTGCCGCCGCCGATGAACATCAGCACGTCCGTGGCCAGCCAGCTCGACGGGTACATCTGGGAGACGTCCAGGGTGTTGAACCCGGCCGAGCGCGGCATGACCGCGGTGAAGAACGCCGCCAGCAGCTTGCCGGGCTCGTCGAGCGCGCCCAGCGTCCGCGGGTTGCGCCACTCGGTCATGAGGAAGACCAGCGTGCCCAGCGCCAGCAGGGTCACGGTCACGCCCACGGTGATCCTGGTCAGCACGGTCCACTTGCGCGGCTGCCGCCAGGTGCGGGCCAGCTCGAACACGACGGGGAAGCCCAGCCCGCCGACGATGACGGCCACCGCGACGGTCAGGCAGATCCACGGGTCGCCGACGTACCGCATGAGATTGTCCGGCCAGAGGGCGAACCCGGCGTTGTTGAACGCGCTGACCGCGTGGAAGGCGCCCAGGTAGGCGGCACGGCCCAGCGGCTCCCCGTACCCGATCACGAAGCGGGCGCACAGCAGGACGGCGGCGATCGCCTCGCACACGAGGCTGAACACGACCACCTTGCGCACGACCCGGCGCACGTCGCTCATGCTCAGCGTCTTGGTCTCCGCCTGGGCCGCGATCCTGGCGCGCAGCCCCAGGCGGCGCGAGACGAGCAGGGTGAACACCGTGGCCATCGTCATGATCCCCAGGCCGCCCACCTGGACCAGCCCGGCGATCACCACCTCGCCGAACGCCGACCAGTGCGACTCGGTGTCGACGATCACCAGGCCGGTCACGCAGACGGCCGAGGTCGCGGTGAACATGGCGACCAGCCAGTCCGCGGGCTTCCCGTCGGTGGTGGCCAGCGGCAGCGTCAGCAGGGTGGTGCCGATCGCGATGGCCAGCACGAACCCGGTGGCCACGACCTGGGCCGGATGCCGGAACCTGGCGAAGAAGGGGGGCAGCACGCTCATCGGCGAGCCGCGCCGCTCGGGTAACGCATGTAGAACGCCTCCGTGAGAAGTCCAGCCGACAGTCTCATGCCGACCAGACTTCCCGGCGCACCGCGCACTACCGTAACAGCCCCGGCGCGCGCCAGCGCATCCGCGCGTCCTTGACGCGAAAACTACGCGCTCTTGCCGGGTGTGATCCGCCGCGCGGGTGCCGGAGCCTCGGCTCGTACGGCCTGCGCGGCCCGCCTGCCGGAGACCAGCGCGCCCTGGATGGAGCCGGCCGCGCGCGGATCGGCCGCCACGACCACCGCCCTGGTCAGTGCCTGCTTTCCGTTACCGGGCCGGTCACTTGAGACTGCGGAAGAACTCCCGCAGCTCCGTGACGAGCACCTCCGGCGTCTCCAGGGCGGCGAAGTGGCCACCGTGGTCGAACTCCGACCAGCGCACGATGTTGTGCACCTGGTCGGCCAGCGGGCGGATCGAGTAGTCCGAGGGGAACACCGCCGCCGCCGTCGGCACCGTCCCGCGCTCCTTCGGGGCCCAGGCACCGGCGTCGTTGAACCGCTCGAAGTAGGTGTGCGCCGACGAGCCCGCCGTGCCGGTGAACCAGAAGATGCTCACGTCGGTCAGGATGCGGTCGCGGTCCACGGCGTCCTCGGGCAGCTTGGCCGCGGGGTCGGTCCAGTCCTTGAACTTCTCCACGATCCAGGCGAGCTGCCCGGCGGGGGAGTCGTGCAGGGCGGCGGCGATGGTCTGCGGGCGGGTGCCCTGCAGCTGCAGGTACGCGCCCAGCTTCTCCTGCCACTCTTGCATCCCGGCCAGCCGCCCGCGCTCGGCCTCGGTCAGCGCGCCCATGACCGCCGGGTCGCCGGTCGGGAACGTCAGCAGCGCGTTGACGTGCACGCCGACGACGTTCTCCGGCGCGGCCCGGCCCATCAGCGGCGCGAGGAAGGCGCCGACGTCGCCGCCCTGGACGCCGTACCGGTCGTAGCCGAGCCTGGCCATCAGCTCGGTGAGCGCGGCGGCGGTGCGGCCGTCCGTCCAGCCGGTGCCGGGCAGCGGGCCGGAGAAGCCGTAGCCGGGCAGCGACGGGATCACCAGGTGGAAGGCGTCGGCGGCGGCGCCGCCGTGCGCGACCGGGTCCGTGAGCGGGCCGATGAGGTCGAGGAACTCGACGACCGAGCCCGGCCAGCCGTGGATGAGCATGAGCGGGGTGGCGTCCGGCTCGGCCGAGCGCACGTGCAGGAAGTGCACGTTCGCGCCGTCGATGGTGGTGGTGAACTGCGGGTACGCGTTCAGCGCCGCCTCCTGCGCGCGCCAGTCGAAGCCGCCGGCCCAGTATTCGGCGAGCGGGCGCAGATAGCCGGTCGGCACGCCGCGCTCCCATCCGGCGCCGGGGAGGTCGGGGGCCCAGCGCGTACGCCGGAGCCGGTCGCGCAGGTCGTCGAGCTCCGCCTGCGGGATCTCGATGCGGTACGGCCGGGTGCTTTCGCTGTTCGTCATGTCCGTCACGCTAGAAGGGAATGGTGTCAGGTTCTGGCACCGATCGGCGGCAGAATGCGTCTCATGCTGGAAACCTCGGCGCGGCTGCTCCGCCTGCTCTCCCTCCTCCAGTCGCGGACCGACTGGACCGGCGCCGAGCTGGCCGGACGGCTCGGAGTCGGCCTGCGTACCGTGCGGCGCGACGTCGAGCGGCTGCGCGAGCTGGGCTATCCCGTGGACGCCACCCCCGGCGTGGCCGGCGGCTACCGGCTCGGCGTGGGCGCCGCCCTGCCGCCGCTGCTGCTCGACGACGAGGAGGCGGTGGCCGTCGCGATCAGCCTGCGCACGGCCGCGACCGGCAGCGTCGCCGGGCTGGAGGAGGGCTCGCTGCGCGCGCTGACCAAGCTGCAGCAGATGCTGCCGTCGCGGCTGCGGCACCGGGTGACCGCGTTCCAGGCGGCCACGGTGGCGCTGGCGGGCGCGGCGGCCCCGGCGGTGAACGCCGACGTGCTGACCGCCATCGCCGCCGCCTGCCGCGATCGTCGCCGGCTGCGGCTGCGCTACCAGGGGCGGGACGGGGTCTCGGCGCGCGAGGTGGAGCCGCACCGGCTGGTGCACACGCCACACCGCTGGTACCTGCTGGCCTGGGACCTGGGCAGGCAGGACTGGCGCACGTTCCGGGTGGACCGGATCGAGGGGCCGCCGGGGGAGCAGGGGGCCAGGTTCGCACCGCGCCCGCTGCCGCAGGAGGACGTGGCCGCGTACGTCGCGCGGTCCATCACCACGGCGCCCTACCGCTATCACGCGCGCATCCTGTTCCACGCGCCCGTCGAGGCGGTCGCGCCGCGCACCTCGCCGGGCGCGGGGCGGCTGGAGGCGGTGGACGCGCACTCGTGCGTGTTCGTGGCCGGGTCCAACTCGCTGGGCGATCTGGCCGTCTACGTGGCGGCGAAGGGCTTCGACTTCGAGGTGCTGGAGCCGCCGGAGCTGGTGCCGGTGCTCAGGGAGGTCTCCGAGCGGCTCAGGCGCGCCTGCGAGGCCTGATGTGGCACGGTAGGGGACATGTCCGAAGATCTCCCCCTGCCCCTGCCCCTGTCCGTCGGTGCGGCGATCGCCGCGGAACAGGCCGGCCGGGCGCTGAAATATCTCTGCTTCTGGGGGCACCAGCCCGCCCGCGACGGCGGCGTCGGTCCCGGGTGTCTCAGCCAGTGGTGGCCGGTCGCCTTCACGGAGGACGGGCACACGTACGCCTCGGCCGAGCACTACATGATGGCGCACAAGGCGTGGCTGTCCGGCGACGAGGAGAGCGCGGAGCGGATCCTGGCCTCCGGGCATCCGGGCGAGGCCAAGAAGCTCGGCAGGACCGTGCGCGACTTCGACGAGGCGACCTGGGACGCCCGCCGCTTCGACATCGTGGTGCGCGGCAACACGGCCAAGTTCGGGCAGCACGCCGAGCTGGCGGACTTCCTGCTGGGGACGGCGAACCGGGTTCTGGTCGAGGCGAGTCCGCTCGACCGGGTGTGGGGGATCGGGCTGGCCGCCGACGACCCGCGCGCCGCCTCACCCGCTACGTGGCGCGGGCTGAACCTGCTCGGCTTCGCGCTGATGGCCGCCCGCGACGCCTTGCGCGGTCATCAGCACGCTCAGGACCATTAAGAGCGCTCAGGGCGTCAAGGGCGCTCAGGGCGCTCAGGGCGCTCAGGGCATTCGGCGCGTTCAGGAGGGGAAGCGCAGGTAGCCCGGCGGCACCTGGTCCACCAGCCACACCCCGTTCGCGCTGCGCCGGAACGCGTGCCCGTCGGCGTGCATCGCCCCCGCCGCCACCACCAGCACCACGGGCACGCCCCGGCGCGACCCCACCCGCGTCGCCGTCCCCCGGTCGGGCGACAGGTGCACGTGGTGCCGGTTCATCGGCCGCAGGCCCTCCTCCTTGATCGCCGCCACGAACCGGCCCACGGTGCCGTGATAGAGCACCTCGGGCGGCTCCAGCACGGGCAGGTCCAGATCGACCGACACGGAATGCCCCTGGCTGGCCCGGATCCGGCCGTCCTCGATCGCGTAGCGCTGCTTGTCGTTGGCCTCGACGACCTGCCACAGCTCGGCGGCCGTGATCGTGAACCCGTGGTCGGCGGCGGCCCGCAGCAGCACGTCCACCGGCACCCAGCCGTGCTCGTCGAGCGTGATCCCGATGCGCTCCGGCTCGTGCCGCAGGTGCTTGGAGAGGTATTTGGAGATGCGTATCATGCGCCGTTCGTTCATCATGCGTCATGCTCCCGCGCAGGCCCGCTCCGGCCAACCGGATTTCCGGAGCCGCCCGGGGCCGCCCGCACGATCCCCCCGTACGTCCTAGTCGTCCCGGGTGTCGCAGCCCGCCTGGAAGGCGGCTCAAAGTTACCTTTGACCAGGGGGAACTCCTCGCAGGGGGAAGGACAGGACATACATGACTCAGACCGACGACTTCGTGCTGGACGTCACCAGGATCCGTGAGCAGGTCCGGCAGAAGATGGATGAAGGGCCGGTCACCCAGACCTTCGGGCACGACCCGCAGAAGGTCATCAACGTGCTCAACGACGTGATCGCGACGGAGGTGGTGTGCTGGCTCAGGTACACCAGGCACGCCATCTCGGCCAAGGGGATCGACCGGGCGCAGGTGTCCGACGAGTTCACCGAGCACGCCAAGGAGGAGCTGGAGCACGCGCTGCGGGCGGCCGAGCGGGTGAGCCAGCTCGGCGGGGAGCCGGACTTCGACCCGGCCAAGCTCGTACAGCGCTCCCACACCGACTACCAGGTCCCGGCCGACACGGACCTGCGCGCGCTGCTGGAGGCCAACCTCTGGGCCGAGCGCATCGTCATCTCCACCTACCAGGAGATCATCCGCTGGCTCGGCGAGGGCGACCCGACGACGCGGCGGCTCATGGAGTCGATCCTGGAAGAGGAGGAGGAGCAAGCCGACGACCTCACCGACCTGCTCGGAGTCTAGAGCGGGGCTTGGCGCGGCGTTGGGGCCGGCGTGAGGCGGCCAGGGTACGGGCGAGGCTATGGACAGCCTGGTCAGCACACCTGCCCGCCACGCGCCGCCACCGCGTGAGATCGACGTCGAGACGCTGCGCCGGCGGCTGGAGGAGGCCGTCGACGGCGAGGTGCGCTTCGACACCGGCAGCCGTGCCGCCTACGCCACGGACGCCTCCAACTACCGGCAGGTCCCGATCGGCGTGGTGGTGCCGCGCAGCCTCGACGCCGGGGCGGCGGCGGTGGCCGTGTGCCGGGCCCGCGACGTGCCGGTGCTGTCCCGCGGCGGCGGCACCAGCCTGGCCGGTCAGTGCTGCAACGCGGCCGTGGTGATCGACTGGTCCAAGCACTGCGGGCAGCTGGAGTCCGTCGACGTGACGCGGCGGCGGATCGTGGTGCAGGCCGGGGCGGTGCTCGACGCGGTCGACCACGAGCTGGAGCAGTACGGGCTGATGGTCGGCCCCAAACCGTCCAGCCACCCGGCCTGCACGATCGGCGGCATGATCGGCAACAACTCGTGCGGGGCCTCGGCGCAGGCGTACGGGAAGATGTCGGAGTCGGTGCTGCGGCTGGAGATCCTCACCTACGACGGCGTACGCGCGTGGGTGGGGCCGACGGACGACGCCGAGTACGCCCGCATCCAGGCGGCGGGCGGCCGGCTGGCGGTGATCCACCGGCAGGTGCGCGAGCTGCGCGACGACACCATGGAGCTGGTCCGCACCCGCTTCCCCAAGCTGGAACGGCGCGTCTCCGGCTACAACCTCGACCAGCTCCTGCCCGAGAACGGCGGCAACCTGGCCCGCGCCCTGGTCGGCAGCGAGGGCACGCTCGTCGTCGTGCTGCGCGCCGAGCTCGCCGCGGTGCCCAGGCCGCCCGCCCGGTCGCTGGCGGTGCTGGGCTTCACGGACATCTTCACCGCCGCCGACGCCGTCCCCGCCGTGGCCGCGCACCGGCCGCTCGCGCTGGAGGCCATGGACGAGACCATGTACCGGCTCGCCCGCGCGGAACGCCCCGATGACCCCGCGCTGCGCGACCTGCCCGCGGGGGCGGGGTGGCTGCTGGTGCAGTTCGGTGGCGAGAACGCCGATGAGGCGCGCGAGCGGGCCGAGGAGATGATGCGCGACCTGGCCGGGCGCTCCCCGGCGCCCGCGCACGCCTTCCTCGGGGACCCGGCCAAGGAGGACGAGCTGTGGCGGCTGCGCGAGTCGGGGCTGGGGGTGGAGGCGTACCCGCCGACGGGGCGGCAGACGTACGAGGGGTGGTCGGACGCGGCCGTCCCGCCCGAGCGGCTGGGCGCGTACCTGCGCGACTACGACGAGCTGCGGCGCCGCCACGGCTACCGCGACTCCGCCCTGTACGGGCACTTCGGGCAGGGCTGCGTGCACGGGAGGCTGCCGCTGGACCTGCACACCGACGACGGGATCGCCACCTACCGGGCGTTCGCCGAGGAGGCCGCCGACCTGGTCGCCTCCTACGGCGGCTCGTTGTCCGGCGAGCACGGCGACGGGCAGGCGCTGGCCGAGCTGCTGCCGCGGATGTTCGGTGACGGGGTGGTCGCGGCGTTCGGGCGGTTCAAGGCCATCTTCGACCCCAGGAACCGGATGAACCCCGGCAAGGTCGTCCACCCGCACCGCCTCGACGAGGACCTGACGCAGCGGCACTTCTTCCCGATGGAGCCGCGGGAGACGTTCTTCGACTATCCGGACGACCACGGGCGTTTCGGGCACGCCGCCACCCGGTGCGTCGGCACGGGGAAGTGCCGCAAGCAGACGTTCGAGGGCGGGGTGATGTGCCCCAGCTACCGGGTGACGCGCGAGGAGGAGCACTCCACGCGCGGCCGGGCCCGCCTGCTGGAGGAGATGGTACGCGGTGAGCTGATCACCGACGGCTGGCGCTCCACGGCGGTGCGCGACGCGCTGGACCTCTGCCTGGCGTGCAAGGGCTGCAGGTCCGAATGCCCGGTGAACGTGGACATGGCCACCTACAAGGCCGAGTTCCTGGCCCACCACTACCGGCGCAGGCTCCGGCCGGTCGCGCACTACTCGATGGGCTGGCTGCCGCTGTGGGCGGCGCTGGCCTCCGGCGCGCCCTGGGCCGTCAACGCCGTCACCCACCTGCCGGGTCTGTCGCGGCTGGTGAAGGCGGTGGCGGGGGTCGCGGGGGCGCGGGAGCTGCCGAGGTTCGCGGGCGAACGCTTCACCGACTGGTTCAAACGACGCGGCGTCACGGGGCCGGACGCGGCGGCGGGTGGAGGGCTGGGCGCGGGGTCGGCCACGGCGGCGGGTGCAGTCGGCGGGACGGCCGGCTCGCGGGTCGCGGGGACGGGTGCGGCCGGTGGGGCGGTGGGCTCGCGGGGGCGGGTGGTGCTGTGGGCCGACACGTTCACGAACAACTTCGACCCCCACATCGGGCAGGCGGCGGTGAGCGTGCTGGAGGCGGCCGGGTTCGAGGTGCACGTGCCACCGGTGGCGTTGTGCTGCGGGCTGACGTGGATCTCGACCGGGCAGCTCGGGATCGCCCGCCGGGTGCTCGCGCGCAGCGTGCGGGCGCTGCGGCCGTGGGCGGAGGCCGGGGTGCCGGTGGTGGGGCTGGAGCCGAGCTGCACCGCCGTGTTCCGCTCCGACGGGCCCGAGCTGCTCAATACGCCGGAGACGCGGCTGCTCGCCGAGCGGACCGTGACGCTGGCCGAGCTGCTGCAGGACCGCGCGCCCGACTGGCGGCCCGCCTCGGCCGGTGGGGAGGCGGTCGCGCAGGTGCACTGCCATCAGAGCGCCGTGCTGGGGTTCGACGCCGACCGGGCCGTCCTCGACCGGTTCGGGATCCGGACGGAGGTGCTGGACTCCGGGTGTTGCGGGCAGGCCGGGAATTTCGGCTTCGAACGGGGGCACTACGACGTGTCGGTGGCGTGCGCCGAGGAAGGGCTCTGGCCCGCCGTACGCGCTGCCGCGCCGGATCAGGCGATCCTCGCCGACGGATTCTCCTGCCGCACCCAGATCGCCGCCGCCGCAACCGGCCGTCAGGGCCGCCACCTCGCCGAACTCCTGGCCACCACCCTCTCCAACCCACCCGACCACCACCCCCTGACCACCACCCCCTGACCACCATCCGCTGTCCGCTTGTGCCGTCCGCTCACTCGTGCTGCGTCGTGCCGGGTTGCTCGCCCGTGCTGCGTCGCCTGGCCCCCGGGTCCGGCCCCCCGCAAGCTGTGTCGCCTTGCCAGGGGCCCGCCCCCGCGCCCGCCCGGGTCCGGTCTTGCGCGTGGTGCGTCCGGCCCGGGTGCGCCCCGAGCGTGGCGTGACCTCTGGGGTGCGTCGGGGGCGGGGTGCCGGCCCGGCGTGGGCGGGGTGCCGGCCGGGTGTGGGCGGGGTGTCGGGTTTGAGTTGGCGTTCGGCGGTCGGGGTGGGTTTCAGGCCGGTTCGAGGGACAGGGACAGGCGGCGGGACAGGCCCGTGTGCCTGCGGTGCCCGAGCCGGTGCACCGCGAGCTCCAGCGCCTCCCGCTGCCCCACCAGCACCACCCACGCCTTGGCCCGGGTCACCAGCGTGTAGAGCAGCTTGCGCCGCAACATGATCCCCCCGGACTCCGCGACGATCGGCGCCACCACGAACGGGTATTCGCTGCCCTGCGACCGATGCACGCTGATCGCGTAGGCATGGGTCAGATCGTCGAGCTCGTCGAACGCGTAGCGCACGCTCTCCCCGTCGTCCGTACGGACATCGACCATGCGCTCCTCCCGGACGACCGCGGTGATCGTCCCGGTCTCCCCGTTGAAGACGCCCTTGTCGTAGTTGTTGCGGATCGGCATGACCCGGTCGCCCACCCGGAACACCGACGCCCCCGCCCAGTGCTCGGCCTTGTCGTCGGCGGCCGGGTTGAGCTGGTCCTGGATCAGCCGCCCGAGCGCGGTGGCGCCGGTCTCGCCCTTGCGCATCGGGCACAGCACCTGGACCTGGTCCGGCTCGACCCCCTGTTTGCGCGGGATCGCGACCATGGCCAGGTGGGCGACCCGCCTGGCGACCTGCTCGGGATCGTCCACCTCCTCGAACCAGAACCCGCCCCTGCCCGGTGTCACGGGCATCCGCCCCGCCTTGATGCGGTGGGCGGCGTCGATGATGCCGCTGCCGCCCGCCTGGCGGAAGACGTGGGTGAGCTGCACTCGCGGGATCGCCATGACGCGCAGCAGGTCGGCCAGCACGTCGCCGGGCCCGATGCTGGGCAGCTGGTCGCTGTCGCCGATCAGCAGGAGATGGCTGCCCGTGGGCACGGCCGAGACGAGCCGGGTGGCCAGGTGCAGGTCGAGCATCGACGCCTCGTCGACCACGATCAGGTCGGCCTGCGCCGGCGTCTCCTCGAACAGCGTCTCCGGGTCGGGATCGGGCTGATGGGCGAGCATCCGGTGCACGGTCATCGCGGGCAGCCCGGTCAGCTCCGACAGGCGCTTGGCGGCCTTGCCCGTGGGCGCCGTGAGCGTCACCGTGCCGCCCGCGGCCCTGACGGTGGTCGCGATGGCCTTCACCGTGTGGCTCTTGCCGCAGCCTGGGCCGCCGGTGAGGACGGAGACGGTGCTGGTCAGGGCCATGTTGACGGCGGCGCGCTGGTCTTCGTGCAGCCCGGGGTCGTCGCGGAAGACGCGCAGCGGCAGCGTCGAGCGCGCCCGCACGAGCCTGGTGAGCTGCTCGGTGAGCGCCACCTCCCGGCTGTGCACGTGCTTGGCGTAGGCCACCACCTGGCCGGGCTGGTCGGGCGCCATCTCCACGACCACGCGCCGCTCGGCGACGAGCGCGTCGACCATCGGGCGGATCAGGTCCTGGTCCTGCTCGATCAGCTCCGCCGTCTCCCTGACCAGGGCGGCCAGCGGTACGTAGCAATGCCCGTCGCGGCTGCCCGCCGCCTCCAGCCGGTCGAGCAGGGCCGCCTTGACCCGCTGCGGGCTGCGCTCCGGCACCCCCGACTGCAGCGCGATCTTGTCGGCGATCCGGAACGCGATGCCCCTGACCTGCCCGATCAGCCGGTAGGGGTCGGTGGCGAGGATCTCGTCGGCGTCCTGCCCGAACACCTGGTAGATCTTCGCGGCCAGCAGCGGGCTGACCCCGAGCCCCTGCAGGGTCACCATCAGCGCGGCGATCGCCTTCTGGTCCTGCCACGCCTGGACGATCTGCGCCTGGCGGAGCGGCCCGATGTTGACGACCTCGGTCAGCCGCTCGGGCTCGGCGTCGATCACCTTGAGCGTGGCCTCGCCGAAGTGGTCGACGATCGCGTACGCCAGCCGCGGCCCGATGCCCCTGATCAGCCCCGAGCCCAGGTAGATCCGGATCGCCCGGACCGACGAGGGCGTCACCCGCTCGCACTCGGCGACCGCGAACCGCTGGCCGTAGCGCGCGTGCCGGCTCCAGTCGCCGAGCACCCGCAGCGTCTCGCCCGGCTGCACTCCGGCCAGCGCCCGCCCGGTGGCCACGAAGTCGGGCATGCCGTCGGCGCTCATGCGCGCGACGGTGTATTCGTCCTCCCGGACGTAGACGAGCTGCTCGACGGACGCCTCCACAGCAGAGATCCAACCATCCGCCACCGACAAACCCGCACCCGGCCACCCGGCCGTGTCAAGGCCGACCCGTGTCAAGGCCGAACCGGACGGCAGACCGCCGGCCGCTCGACGCGGGTCAGAAGGTCAGGACGCCGGACGCGGTCAGGAGGTCAGGACGGCCAGGCATTCGCGGGCGAGCTGGAGCTCCTCGCGTACCTGGACCACCAGGACGGGGACGGCGGCGCCGGGCGCGCTGATCAGCCCGTCCTCGTGCCGGTTGCCCGCGGCCGGAGGCTCGACGCCGAGCAGGCCGAGCCGACGGCAGACGGCCTCGCGCACCTCGGGCTGGTCCCAGCCGATCTCCCCGGTGAACACCAGCGCGTCGATCCGCCCCAGCGAGGTCGCCGCCGCGGCGATCTCACGGCTCACCCGGTGGCTGAACACGCGCAGCGCCATCGCGGCGGCCTCGTCCCCGTCCCGTTCGGCCGCGACCAGCTCGCGCGTGTCCCCCGAGCGGCCGTCCGACAGCCCGAGCAGCCCGGACCGGCGTTCCAGCCCCTCGCCCAGCTCCCGCACGGACAGGTGGCCCTCGGACAGCAGCCACACCAGCATCCCCGGATCGACGCTGCCCGACCGCTTGCTCATCGGCACCCCGTCCAGCGGCGTGAACCCCATCGAGGTGTCCAGGCTGCGCCCGCCCGACACCGCGCACACCGAGCAGCCCCCGCCCAGGTGCGTGAGCACGAGGTCCAGGTCGGCGAGCGGCCGGCCGAGCAGCTCGGCCACCCGGTCGGCCGCCCATGCGTAGGACAGGCCGTGGAAGCCGTAGCGGCGCAGGCCGTACCGGTCGCGCCACTCGCGCGGCAGCGCGTAGACGGCGGCCTCCTCGGGCAGACCGGCGTGGAAGGCGGTGTCCGGGCAGAGCACGTGCGGCACGGCGGGCAGCTGCTCGCGCGCCGCGTCGAGGAGTGCGAGCGCCGGCGGCAGGTGCAGCGGCGCCAGGCTGGTCAGCCCGCGCAACGCCGCCGCCGTCTCGTCGTCGGCCACGACCGGCCCGCGTACGACGTCCCCGCCGTGCACCAGCCGGTGCGCCACGGCCCTGATGTCGCGGTCGAAGTGGCCGCCGAGGAACGCCGACAGCTCGTCCCTGGCCGAGCCCGGGTCGATGGCGCGCTCGGCGTGCGCGCTGTCCAGCACGCTGCCGCCCTCGACGAGGTCGAGGCGCAGGCTCGAAGAGCCGGCGTTGACGGTGAGTATCGCCCCCGACTCGGCCACCTGCTCGTCCATCGCCCGGCCCATGCACTCCCCCGTGACTTCCCCGTGGCTTGATCTTCCGGACGGCTACCCGGGAGTGCTCCCGCAAAACAGGCGCACCTGGACGTATGCCCGTTCCCCTTTACCGGGCTCGGAGGTTGTCTCGTCCGGAGGTCGGGTAGTCGTGCGCCATGGAAATCACCCTGCAGGTGAACGGCAAGCCGCACACGGTGGACACAGACCCTCGGATGTCGTTGCTCGACCTGCTGCGCGAACGGCTGGGGCTGGTCGGCGCCAAGAAGGGCTGCGACCACGGGCAGTGCGGAGCCTGCACGGTCCTGATCGACGGGCGGCGGGCCAACTCCTGCCTGGCGCTGGCGGTGGCGGTGGACGGCTCGGAAGTGGTCACCGTCGAAGGGCTGGCCGACGGGGACGAGCTGCACCCGCTGCAGGCGGCGTTCATCGAGCACGACGCGTTCCAGTGCGGCTACTGCACCCCCGGGCAGCTCTGCTCGGCGGCGGGGATGCTGGGCGAGCCGGGGCCGAGCGCGGTCACCGACGACATCCTCGTCGATCCCGACCTGACGCCCGCGGAGATCAGGGAGCGGATGAGCGGCAACCTGTGCCGATGCGGCGCCTACGTCAACATCGTCAGCGCGATCGCCGAGGTGGCGCCGTGAGGCCGTTCGAGTACGCGCGGGCCGGCAGCGCGTCCGAGGCGGTGCGCGGCTTCCGTCCCGGCACCATGTACCTGGGCGGCGGCACCAACCTGGTGGACCTCATGCGGCTGGGCGTGGCCGAGCCCGAGCAACTGGTGGACGTGAGCCGGCTGCCGCTGGACGCCATCGAGCCCGTACGCGACCGGATCCGCATCGGCGCCGCCGTGCGCAACAGCGACCTGGCCGCCGACCCGCTGGTGCGCACGCGTTACCCGATGCTGGCGCGGGCGGTGCTGACCGGCGCGTCGGGCCAGGTCCGGAACATGGCCACCGTCGCGGGCAACCTCCTGCAACGCACCCGCTGCGGCTATTTCCAGGACGTGAGCAGGCCGTGCAACAAACGCAGGCCGGGTTCGGGCTGCCCGGCGATCGAGGGCGACCACTCGAACCTGGCCATCCTCGGCGGCTCGCCCGCCTGCGTGGCCACCCATCCCTCCGACATGGCGATCGCGCTGGCGGCGCTGGACGCCGAGGTGCACGTCACCGGCCAGGGCGGCGATCGGATCATCCCCATCCCCGGGCTGCACCGCCTGCCGGGCGACGAGCCGGAGCGCGACACCGTGCTCGAACCCGGCGACCTGATCACCGCCGTGGAGCTGCCCGCGCCGCCGCAGGGCGCCTCGGTCTACCGGAAGGTGCGGGAGCGGGCGTCGTTCGCGTTCGCGCTGGTGTCCATCGCCGCCGTGCTCGACGTGCGCCCCGACGGCGTGGTCGCCGACTGCCGCATCGCGCTCGGCGGAGTGGCCCACGCCCCCTGGCGGGCGGAACGCGCCGAGCAGGCCCTGATCGGCGGGCCCGCCACCGGAGAGGCGTTCCTGGGGGCCGCGGAGGCCGAGCTCGGCGAGGCGCGGCCGCTGCCGCGCAACGCCTTCAAGGTGCCGCTGGCCCGCAACCTGATCGTCCGCACGCTGGAGGAGCTGGCATCGTGAACCGCATCGAGGGCCGCGTCAAGGTCACGGGCCTGGCCACGTACGCCGCCGAGTTCCCCGTCGCAGGGGTCACCTACGCCTACCCGGTGCAGTCGCAGGTCGCCAAGGGCCGCGTCGCCCGCGTCGACGACGGCGCGGCGCTGGCCATGCCCGGCGTGCTGGCCGTCCTGTCCTGCGAGGACCCGCCCGAGCTGGCCGAGGATGCCGACCCCGAGCTCGCGCTGTTCCAGAGCCGCGACGTCGCCTACCGCGGCCAGTTCGTCGCCGCCGTCGTCGCCGACACCTACGAGGACGCCCGCGCCGCCGCCGCGGCCGTGCGCGTCGCGTACGAGCCGGCCGACCACGACGTGGTCCTGCGCGCCGACCACCCGGGCCTCTACCAGCCCGAGGTCGTCAACCCGAACTTCCCGTCCGACACCGAGAAGGGCGACGTCGAGGCCGGGCTGGCCGAGGCCGCCACCACCGTGGACGTCACCTACTCGACCCCGGTCGAGCACAACAACCCGATGGAGCCGCACGCCGCCCTGGCCCTGTGGGACGAGGAGGGCAGGCTGCTCGTCTACGACACCGCGCAGGGCACCTCCGGCAGCCGCGACACGATCGCCAAGACCCTCGGCGTGCCCGCCGACCGGGTGCGCGTGGTCTCCAGGCACGTCGGCGGCGGGTTCGGCTCGAAGGGCAGCCCCCGGCCGCAGGCCGTGCTCGCCGCCCTGGCCGCCAGGGCCGTCGGCCGCCCGGTCAAGATCGCGCTGACCCGGCAGCAGATGTTCGACGTCACCGGGTACCGCACGCCCACGATCCAGCGGCTGCGCCTCGGCGCCGACGCGAGCGGGCGGCTCACCGCGCTCGAACACGTGGCGTACGAGCAGAGCTCCACGCTGGTGGAGTTCGCCGAGCAGACCGCGACCCCGTCGCGCGTCATGTACGCCACGCCCGCGCTGCGCACCGCGCACCGGCTCGTCCGGCTGGACGTCGCCACCCCGTCGTGGATGCGCGCCCCGGGGGAGTGCCCCGGCATGTACGCGCTGGAGTCCGCCATGGACGAGCTGGCCTACGCGGCCGGCATCGACCCGGTCGAGCTGCGCGTGCTCAACGACGCGGACGCCGAGCCGGACGGCGGCCTGCCCTTCAGCTCCCGCAACCTGGTCGCGTGCCTGCGCGAGGGCGCCCGCCGCTTCGGGTGGGAGCGCCGCGAGCCCGCGCCGCGCAGGACCCGCGAAGGGGACTGGATGATCGGCACCGGCGTGGCCGCCTCCACCTACCCGGCCAGGCGCAGGCCGTGCCAGGCCGTCGCCATCGCGCGCGAGGGCGACTTCCTCATCCGCGTGGCCGCCGCCGACATCGGCACCGGCGCGCGTACCGTGCTGACCCGCATCGCGGCCGGCGCGCTCAGCGTCGCGCCCGAGCGGGTGCACGTCGAGCTCGGCGACAGCGACCTGCCCGACGCGCCCGTCGCGGGCGGCTCCATGGGCACCGCCTCGTGGGGCTCGGCGGTCGTACGGGCCTGCGAGGACCTCAATCGGGACGGCAAGGAGGGCCGCGCCGACACCACCGAGGAGATCAAGGGGGACGCGCGGCTGGCCAGGCACGCGTTCGGGGCCCAGTTCGCGGAGGTGCACGTCAACTCGGTGACCGGAGAGGTACGCGTGCCGCGCCTGCTCGGCGTGTTCGCGGCCGGCCACATCCTGGACGCCAAGCTGGCCAGGTCGCAGTTCATCGGCGGCATGACCATGGGCCTGGGGATGGCCCTGATGGAGGAGACCTACACCGACGAGGAGTTCGGCGGGTTCCTGCGCCGGGACCTGGCCCAGTACCACGTCCCCGCCTGCGCGGACGTGCCGGACATCGAGGTGGCGTGGGTGGACGAGCAGGACGACGATCTCAACCCGATGGGGAACAAGGGCATCGGCGAGATCGGCATCGTCGGCACCGCCGCCGCGATCGGCAACGCCGTCCACCACGCCATCGGCCACCGGATCCGTGACCTGCCCATCACGCCCGGCAAGATCCTCGCACCGAGGTTTTAGCCTGCCGGGTAAAGGAAGAAGGAAGCTCTCATTGCTCAGGCGGGAGGGCTCGGTGAAACAGGAATCACATGGGGAGCGGGCGGACCGGAACTTCGTCGAGCTCCTGCAGGGTGCCCGTGTCGCGGTGACCGGGGTGCAGGTGCTGTTCGCGTTCTTGCTGACGGTGCCCTTCTCCTCGGGGTTCGCCAAGCTGGGCGCGGCCGACCGGTGGCTGTACTACGTGGCGCTGGTCAGCGCCGCGGTCGCGTCGATCTGCTACATCGCGCCGACCGCGCAGCACCGGGTGCTGTTCCGGCAGGGGCGTAAGGAGACGCTGGTACGCCGGTCGAACCTGTACGGCCTCTTAGGCGCGATCGCGCTGGCGGTGTCGATGACCACGTCCACCATGTTCGTCATCGACTACCTGTTCCAGACCGTGCTGGCCGCGATCACGGCGGGCCTCCTGGCCGCGCTGGCGCTGTGGACCTGGTTCGGCCAGGCGGCGCTCGACCGCTCGAACGGCAACGATCAGTCGTCGGAGGACTCCGACGGCAGCGCGGTGCCGTCGTCGTCGCCGTCCTCGACGCGCTCGTCCCCGTCGGACGACGACGGGCGGGTGTAGGCCGCCCGGGCCACCATGTACGCCGCCACCGACACGGTGATCACCTGGGAGACGCCGGCCAGCAGCAGCGGCCCGGCGTTCGACCAGGTGGGCCGGTGCAGCAGCATGGCCAGCAGCACCAGCACCACGCCGAGCACCTGCGGCTTGGTGCCCGCGTGCATGCGGTCGAGGGTGGTGCGGAACCGTACGAGACCGGCCCCGGCCGACAGCGCCAGCACCGCGCCCAGCAGCAGGCACACCGCCGCCGCCCCATCGAGGACGCTCACCGCGACCTCCCAGGACAAAAAACCAGGCTCACCGCGAGCTCCCGGAGAAGAACCTGGCCAGCGACACCGACCCGACGAACCCCAGCAGTGACAGCACCAGCAGGATCGGCAGGTCGGAGTAGTCGTCCATGACCACGGCGAACGCCCCCACCCCGCACATCGACAGCGAGGTCAGCACGTCGAGCGCCACCGCCCGGTCCAGCATCGACGGCCCGCGCCCCACCCGGTAGAGCGCCGCCGCCGCCCCGCACGCCAGCAGCCCGAGCGTCACCAGATACACCACGTTCACGGCAGCTCCTCCCGGTCCCGGCGGGGCCCGAACGCCGCCACGATGCGCGACTCCAGCCCCGCCACGTCCGCCCGCACGGCCTCGGTGGCGTCCCCGGGAATCCCGAGTATGTGCAGCACCAGCTCCTCCTCGTCCTTCTCCACCACGAGACTCCCCGGCACCGTCGACAGCGCGATCATGATCATCACGGTCATGGACTCCGACGACGTGCGCAGCCGTACGCGGATGATCTGCGTCGGCGGCACGCCGGGCCGCACCACCCAGACCACGACCCGCACGGTCGAGAGCACCAGGTCCCAGCCGAACCAGAGCAGGAACCGCACGAGCGCCACCGGCCTGATCCTGATGCCCGGGTCGAGGACGGGCAGCGGCAGCGACCACGCCACCACGAGCCCGGCCACCAGCCCGCCCAGCACGTTCCCGATCGTCAGGTCGCCCCACAGCGTCACCCACACCAGCGCCAGCCAGGCGACCAGCGGCAGCGGCACCGGCCTGCCGAGCAACCGCGGCGCCAGCCGCCCGCCCGTCCGCTCCCCGAAGCTCATCGGTCCCTCCCCAGGACGGCCGAGATGTAGGGCTCGCGGGCCATCAGCTCGCCCGCCGCCCGCTGCGCCAGCCCCGACAGCGGCCCGGCCAGCACCGTGAACGACAGCGCGAGCACCACCAGCGCCGTGACCGCGACGGGCAGGGCGACCGGCAGCGAGGTCGTGGTCACCGTCGGGTCCTCGCCGGTGTACTCCTCGCTCTCCACGACCGTGCCCACCCGGTCCGCCCGCGTCTCGCGCCAGAACGCCTTCCCCCAGGTCTTCGCCACGGCGTACAGGGTGAGCAGGCTGGTGACCAGGCCGGCGGCCACCAGCGTGACGGGGAGCGGGCCGCCCGCGGCCAGGCCCGCCTGCACCAGCATCAGCTTGCCGAGGAAACCCGACATCGGCGGGATGCCCGACAGGTTCATGGCGGGCACGAAGAACAGCACAGCGATCAGCGGTGTCGCCTTCATCAGGCCGCCGAGCCGGGTGATCGAGGTGGTGCCGGTACGCCGCTCCACCATCCCGGTCACCAGGAACAGGCTCGTCTGCACGGTGATGTGGTGCACCACGTAGAAGATCGCCCCGGCCAGCCCCGCCACCGTGGACAGGGCCACGCCGAACACCATGTAGCCGATGTGGCTGACCAGCGTGAAGGAGAGCATCCGCTTCATGTCGGTCTGCGCGACCGCGCCCAGCACCCCGGCCAGCATGGTGGCCAGCGCCAGCCACATCAGCAGCGTCGAGACCGGCCCGCCGGGGAACAGCAGCGCCTCCAGCCTGATGATCGCGTACACGCCGACCTTGGTGAGCAGGCCGGCGAACACGGCGGTGGCCGGGGCGGGCGCGGTGGGGTAGGAGTCGGGCAGCCACGCCGACATGGGGAAGATCGCCGCCTTGATCGCGAACGCCAGCAGCAGCGTCAGCTCCACCAGCAGCTTGACCTGCTCGGGCAGCGTGGCGAACCGCTCGGCGAGGTGCGCGAGCGACAGGGTCCCGGTGGCCGCGTACGTGATGGCCAGCGCGATCAGGAACAGCATCGAGGAGGCCAGGGCCATCAGCGTGTACGTGGCCCCGGCCCGGATCCTGGACTCGGTGCCGCCGAACGTGAGGAGCACGTACGAGCCGCTCAGCAGCAGCTCGAACGCCACGAACAGGTTGAACAGGTCGCCCGACAGGAACGCGTCCGCCACGCCGGCCACCATCACCAGGAAGGCCGGATGGAAGATCGCCATGGGAGCGTCGTGCTCCTGCTCGTCGTAGGAGTTGGCGACCGAGTACAGCATCACGCAGAACGTCACGGCCGACGAGATCACCAGCACCAGCGTGGACAGCCGGTCGGCGACCAGGCTGATGCCGATCGGCGAGGGCCACCCGCCCAGCTCCGTGACCAGCGGGCCGTGCGTGTCGGCCGCGATCATCAGCACCACCGACACGACCAGCGAGATGGCCAGGGTGACGAGGCTGATGACCGACTGCAGCCGGCGCAGCCGCCCGCCGATCGCCAGCTTCACGCCGGTGGCCAGCAACGGCAGCAGCACGGGCAGGCAGACGAGACTCTCCAGGGGCGGCATCGCTCACCGCCTCCCCATCCGGGCGCCGGGCGTCACTCGTCGCCCTCCAGCTCCGGATCCTGCGCGAGCGCCTGCCGCTCGCGCTCGTCCCTGATGGCGGCCCGCATCTGCCTGCGTGCCTCCCGCTGCCGCGCCTTGAGCTTCCTGCGCAGCGCCTTCTCCCCGGCCGCCTGCTTCTCCCGCCCGCGCGCGTGCTCCTCGCGCAGCTCCTCGATGCGTTCGAGGTTGTCCTCCGCCGCGGCCTCCTGCCGGTGCCCGACGTCCTCGAAGCGCCGCTGCAGCTCCTCCTCCGACAGCCCTCCCTGCCGGCCTTCGCGCATCCACCGGCCGAGCTCCGCGTGCACCCGGGAGATGCGCTGCTCCAGGTCGGCCTCCTCCAGGCGCTCCCGCTCGGCCTGCTCGGCCTCCAGGTTCGCCAGCTCGGCCCGCTGCCGGGCGACCAGCTCCCGGTAGGCGTGCCGCCTGGCGCGCACGGAGTCGCTCAGCTCGCCGCGCCGGGAGCGCAGCCGCACGCGCCGGTCCTCGGTGTCGTCCTGGACCTCGTCGGTGCCGGTGAGCTGCCACGAGCGGTGCACCAGGGCCAGCAGGAACGCCGTCACCCCCAGGGTGATGACGATGGCGGTGAGCACCATGGCCTGCGGGAGCGGGTCGGCCGTCCCGGTGGTCCCGGTGAAGGGCGGCCCGCCCGCGTTGCCGCCGGAGGTGACGATCAGCAGGTTCACCCCGTTGCCCAGCACGATCACGCCGGCGAGCACCCGTACCAGGCTGCGTTCGAGCAGCAGCGTCACCCCTGCGGTGATCATCACGCAGCAGGCCAGGAACGGCAGCAGGGGCAGGCTCACGCGCTCGCCTCCGTGGCGATCTGGTCCGCGTCGATCTGCCGGTCCAGCTCGGCGCCCAGGCCGCGCAGCACGTCCTGCACCATGCCGATGACGGAGACGTACACGCCGACGTCGAACAGCAGGCCCGTGGACACGTGCAGGTGCCCCACCAGCGGCACATGCACGTCCGTGGCCAGCATGTCCAGCGCCGCGCGGCCGAACAGCAGCCCGAGCAGCGCCGTGCCCGCCGACAAGGTCAGCCCGGCCCCCATCAGCACGCCCGCGTGCACCGGCACGGCGACGGCCAGCTCGTTCCTGCCGCCGGCCAGGTACCGCACGGTGATCGCCAGCCCGGCCACGATGCCGCCCGCGAACCCGCCGCCGACCCCGCTGTGCCCGATGAACAGCAGGAACACCGACAGCACCAGCACCGTGTGGAACGTCAGCCTGGCCGCCACCTCGAACGCCAGCGCCCGCTGCCCGCGCGGCAGCGTCGCGGCCAGCCAGTGCGTGCGCTCGGCGTGCGGGTGCTCGCTCGGCTCGATCCGGTACGACCTGCGCCGCAGGAACACCAGGCTCGTCACGCCCAGCGTCAGCACGACGAGCACGGTGCTCTCGCCCATGGTGTCCCAGGCGCGGATGTCGAGGATGATCGCGCTGACGATGTTGCGGGCGCCCGCCTCCTCGGCCGCCGCCGCCATGCCCGCGCCGATCGGCTCGGTGCGGCGCGCGCTCATCGCGAGCATGCCCGCGCCCGTGGCCACCACGCCCACGGCCAGCCCGAGCCCGACCCGGAAGGGGAACGGCAGCCGCCCCCTGCCCGGGTCGATCGGCAGCCGCCGCAGCACCAGCGCGAAGATCACCAGGCTCAGCGTCTCGGCCAGGAACTGGGTCAGCGCCAGGTCGGGCGAGCCGTGGGCGAGGAACAGCAGCGCCGTGCCGTACCCGGTGAGCCCGATGACGAGGGCGACCAGGATGTAGGCGCGGGCGAACAGCGCCAGCACGGCCGCCGCCGCGATCAGGACGGTGACGATGGGCTGCTCGGGCCGTTCCCAGGGCACGACGGGCGCGGTCAGGCGGGGCGGGCCACCGTACGCGATCGAGAACACGCCGACGCCCACGGTGACCAGCAGCGTGAGCATGAGGTAGTCGGGCACCGAGCCGCGCTGGATGAAACCGGTGAGCTGGATGGCGAAGCGGTCGAGCCGCCGCACGATCGACCAGAAGACCTGGCCGGAGTCGAGCACGTGCGCGGCGGCTCCGGCCCTGGCGACCGGCTCCCTGGCCAGGAACAGCAGCACGCCCCCCGCCAGCGCCGCCGCCGACAGCAGCAGCGGCAGGGAGAATCCGCTCCACAGCACCAGGTGCGTCTCGTGGCCGGGGTCGCGGAAGGTCCCCGCGAAGGCGGACATCGCGCCGCCGTACCAGGGGGCCAGCGGCGCCAGCAGCAGCCCGAGCACGGACAGCAGCGCCGCGGGCGCGAACATGGCCGCCGGCACCCGGTGCACCTCGTTCGCCGGCACCCCCGGCTTGCCGGCGAACGCCCCCCACAGGAACCGCAGCGTGTACGCGGCCGTCAGTGCCGACCCCAGGACCACCCCAGCCAGCACGACCGGCGCGCCCAGCAGCGACTCCAGCGCGGCCTCCTTGCCGACGAACCCCGCCAGCGGCGGCACCCCCGCCATCGACGCGCCCGCCAGCACCGCCGCCGCGCACACCCACGGCCTCGACTGGCCCACCCCGCTGAGCCGGCCCAGCTCGCGGGTGCCCGCCGCGTGATCGACGATCCCCACCACCAGGAACAGCGCCGCCTTGAACAGCGCGTGCGCCAGCAGCATGGCCGTCCCGGCCAGCGCCGCGCCCTCGTTCCCCGACCCGAACAGCACCACCAGGAACCCGAGCTGGCTGACCGTCCCGTAGGCGAGCAGCCGCTTCAGATCCGTCTCCCGCAGCGCCCGCCAGCCGCCCAGCAGCATCGTCAGCAGCCCGAGCGGCACCGCGACCGCCCGCCAGAGCGTCGCGTCCCCGGCGGCCGGGCCCAGCCTGGCCAGCAGGTACACGCCCGCCTTCACCATGGCCGCCGCGTGCAGGTACGCCGACACCGGGGTGGGCGCGGCCATCGCGGCGGGCAGCCACATGCTGAACGGGAAGATCGCCGACTTCGCCAGCGCCCCGGCCAGCACCAGCACCAGCGCAATCGGGCTGATCTCCGGTGGGTTCGCGACGATCGCGGAGATCTGGTACGTGCCCGCCGCCTGCCCGATCAGCACGAACCCCGCCAGCATGGCCAGCCCGCCGAACGTGGTGACCGACAGCGCCTTCATGGCCGCCTGCCTGCTCATCCGGCTCTCCGGGTCGTACCCGATCAGCAGGTAGGAGAAGACGGTGGTCAGCTCCCAGAACACGTACAGCAGGAGCAGGTCGTCGGCGGCCACCAGCCCCAGCATCGACCCGGCGAAGGCCGTCATCGCGCCGCCGTAGCGCCCGAGCCCGTCGTCGCCCGCGGGGAAGTACCGGGCGCTGTAGACCAGCACGAGCACGCCCACGCCGGTGACCAGCGACATCATCAGCACGGAGAGGGCGTCGGCACGGAAGGACAGCTCCATCCCCATCACGGGGGCCCACGCGGTGCTCTCCCGCACGGGCAGACCGCGCACGGCCAGCCAGACCGTGTACGCGAACGCGGCCGCCGGCGCGACGGCCAGCAGGAAGAAGGAGCCGCGACCCAGCCGCGCGGCCAGCCAGGGAGCGCAGGCCGCCGCCACCGCGTGCAGGATCAGCAGCGACTCCATGAGCTCCTCGGGCGGGAATTTCCGGCTACGTCCGCCCAATCTCTCCCGCACCGCCACCACCGCCACGCAGGCACGGCCGGGGTTGACCCGAACGTCACCAGCCCCACACCGGCGTGTGGGACTGGTGAGGCGCGCGGCCGGTCAGACCCGGGCGCAGGCGCCGGGCCGCGGCGCCCTGGCCGTGATCAGGTAGCGGTCGATCTGCCGCTCCAGGCACGACGAGCCGCCCCGGTACGCGGTGTGGCCGTCGGCGTCGTTGGTCAGCAGCACGCCCTTCGACAGCTGCGCCGCCAGGTCCTTCGCCAGCTTGTACGGGGTGGCGGGGTCGCGGGTCGTGCCCACCACCACGATCGGCGGCGAGCCCTCGGCCCGCACCTTCCTGGTGAACCGGGTGCCCTTGACCGGCCAGTACGGGCACCGCGACTCCGGATGGTCCAGGCAGTTGATGGCCGCCAGCGCCTCGTACTGGTTGGCGTACGTCCCGTCGGGCCGCCTGCCGTTGTAGGAGTCGGCCAGGCCCAGCAGGTACGTGCCGTCGCCCTTGTACGCGGCCGACAGCGCCTTGCGCAGGTACGGCCAGGAGGCGGTGGAGTAGAGCGCGCTCATCACGCCGGTGCGCACGATGGCCTCGCTGACCTGCCGGCCGTCATAGACGTTGCGCAGCGGCGCCCGGTCGGCCCGCCGGTACAGCGCGTCCAGCTTGCGCAGCGCCGCGCTCACGCTGTGCTTCCTGAACGGGCACCCCTTGGTCGCGAAGCAGTCGCGCAGGAACGACTCCATCGCCACCTTGAAACCGAGCTGCTGGGAGCGGGCGAACTCGGGGCCCGTCTGGCTCGGGTTCTCCGCGCCGTCGAGCACCATGGCGCGGATCCTCCTGGGGAACAGGTCCGCGTACCTGGCGCCGAGGTAGGTGCCGTACGACCAGCCCAGGTACGTCAGCCGCGCCTCGCCCAGCGCGGCCCGCAGCACGTCCATGTCGCGCGCGGTCTCACCGGTGCCGACATGCGCGAGCAACTGCTTGCCCGCGTTGGCCGCGCACGCCTTCGCGAACGCCTTGGACCACTGCTTGGACGCCTTGACCTCGGCGCGGTCATCGGGCGTCGGGTCGGTGGCGAACAGGGCGTCCAGGCCGAGCGTGCCCAGGCACCGCACGGGGGAGGAGCCGCCCACGCCGCGCGGGTCGAAGCTGACCACGTCGAACCGCTGCCGCACGGACGCGGACACGATCGCCTTGTTCGCCTTCAACGCGTCCACGCCGGACATGCCGGGTCCGCCGAAGTTCAGCACGATCGAGCCGGTCTTCTCACCGGTCGCCTTGAGACGGATCAAACTGATCTTGATCTGTTTGCCGCCGGGGCGCGAATAATCCAGTGGAACCCGTAATTTCGCGCATTCATATCCGCTGCCGCACCCGGACCAGGCCAGGCGCTGACCGTAGAAGCCGTCGAGCGCGCCGGGCGCCGCGGCCCGCGCCGTACCGGCCAGACCCGCTACGGCGATGAGGCTTGCGATAACGGGCGCAATGATGGTGAACAGACGTCGCATAATCAAAAGTTGAAGGAAAAACCTTGCGAGGCTCTTTAAGAGCACTGGCATAGATCCCTTGCAAGTGCCCCTGCGGGCCTCGGCGCGGCGTCCGGTCCGGCGTCAGTCGGCGCCGGAGACGTAGCGGGTGACCTCGTCGGCGAGCTGGTCGAGCGCCCGGTCGAGCAGCTCGCGCACCTCGGCCGCGCGCTCGCTGGAGTCGGGCTCGTCCAGCAGGGAGATGTGGACCGTGACCTCGCTCGTCCCGCCCATCGCGTCCGAGACCTGGAGCCAGCCGGCGTAGCCGGGGTGGTCGCGGCCGCCCCACTCCACCCTGAGCTGCTCCGCGGACACGCGGAACAGGCCCTCGTGCCGGCCCGCGCCGGGCACCAGGTCGCCGTCCGCCTCGATGATCCCGGAGCCGCCGCCGCTCACCGACAAGCCCCGCGGCAGCCACCGGTCCATCAGGTCCACGTCGGACGCGACACCGAACACCAGCATGCTGACTGCGGGCATCCCACGCGTCGCCTCGAACTCCGCCATCTCAGCCCCCGTTCCAATGCTGCCGCCGTACCCTCGTGATCTGCTCGCAAACAGCGGCCGGGAGGACGGGGTCTCCCGCTACGGTTGCGGCAGGCGGTAAAGGTACGTCGAGGGGGGAGCGGGGCGATGGCGGAGCTGCCACGGGTGCCGCCGGAGATGTTCCGGTTCACCACCACAGAGCGGGCAGATCTGCACACGGCGGTCCTGTACGCCTTCGGCGAGGCCAACGAGCGGCTGGAGACGGCGCTGACGGTCGACGAGGTGCACGAGCGGCTGCGGGCCGTGGGGTGGTTCGCGCCGGTCGCCGAGCAGGAGCTGGCCGGCACGCTCAAGCAGCTCGTCGGCTGGGGGCTGCTCGACGTGATCTTCAATCACGCCGGGAGCTTCGCCACCGCCGAGGAGTACGAGCGGAAAAACCTGCAATATTCGCTGACCAAGCGGGGCGAGGCGGCCTTCGCCGGGGTGCAGCACGCGATGGCGATGCTGGCCTCCGCCGGGGCCCTGCAGACCGCCGTGCTCGACGCGATCGCCGACCGGCTGGGCGAGCTGGAGTCGCTGCTGAGCGACCCCGACCCCGGCCGTAACCGGCGCATCTTCACCAGCCTCCAGGAGCTGGAGGGGCACCTCGACGGGCTGCGCAACAACACCAAGCAGTTCAACGGCGAGCTGCAGCGCCTGCTCCGGGTCGAAGGGACGGATCTGACCACGTTCCACGAGGTCAAGTCGGCCACGGTGGCCTACTTGCAGGAGTTCGTGACGAACCTGGAGCAGCGCGGCGACGTCATCGCGGCCGCGCTGCGCGGCGTGGCCGGACACGGGGTCAGCGTGCTGCACGCGCGGGCGCTCGACGGCGCCGACCTGCCGAAGGTGCCCGGCGCCGATCACCGGACCCCGTGGCTGGCGGCCAGGGCGGCCAGGTGGGAGGGGCTGCGGCTGTGGTTCGCGCCCGGCGACGGCGGCGTGCCGCGGGTGCGCCAGCTGCACGACGTGGCGCGGCGGGCGATCGTGTCGCTGCTGCAGGTGCTCGACCGGATCACCGACTCGCGCCGCCGCTCCTCCAGCGCCGCCGCCGACTTCCGTACGCTGGCCCGCTGGTTCGCCACCGCGCCCGGCGAGGACGACGCGCACCGGCTGTGGGACGCGGCGTTCGGGCTCGGGCCGGCCAGGCACGCGCATCTCGGGCACGCCGACGCCGAGCTCATCCCGGCCGGGGTGCCCTGGCAGGAGGCCGAGCCCGTCGCGGTGTCGGCGCTGCTGCGCTCGCGCGGGCGCACCGAGCGGATGGGGCGCACGGGGCGGGTCCGCGACGTGGTGGCGCTGCGGGCCGAGCGCAGGGCGCGGGCCGAGAAGGAGCGGGCCGAGCTGGAGGCCGCCTGGGCGGCGCTGGCGACCACGGGCGCGATGCGGCTGTCGCAGCTCGGGGAGCTCGATCATGAGACGTTCGGGCGGCTGCTGGACCTGCTCGGGCGGGCGCTGGCCGAGCGGCGCGACTCGACCGGGTTCCGCCGCGCCGTCACCTCCGACGGGCGGGTGGAGATCGTGCTGCGGGCGCCCGACGACGGGGCGGTGGCGGTCCTGCGTACGTCCGAGGGGTGGTTCAGGGGGCCCGACTACCTGATCGACGTGCGCTCACTCGGCGTCGCCCGCGACCGGGCGCCGGTCCGGGACGAGACGCGTGAACGGGCGTCGGTCTGGGATGAGACGCGTGAACGGGCGTCGGTCTGGGATGAGACGCGTGAACGGGCGTCGGTATGGGACGAGACGCGCGAACGGACGGCGGGCCGGGACGAGGCGCGCGGGCGGGCGGCGGGCGCATGAGCAGTCTGGCCAACCAGCTCGTCAGGGCGGAGAAGGAGGAGATCGCGCGCGCGATCAGGACCCTGCTCGGCCGGCCGCTCGTGTCCCTGCACGACGACCCCGCGGCCTTCGACCTGATCAGGAAGCGGCGGCAGCCGCTGACGCAGTGGTTCGACTACTTCTGCGGCTGGCGGCTGGTCGTCGAGCCGCGCCAGGGGTACGCCCGGCTGGTCAAGGTCAGGTCCGCGGCGAGCGCCACCCGGCCCGCCCGGCGCCGCCGCACGACCAGGGCCCCGTTCGACCGCCGCCGCTACACACTGCTGTGCCTGTGCGCGGCCGAGCTGCTCACCTCGCCGGTCACCACGATCGGGATGCTGGCCCAGCGGGTCGCCCAGGCGGCGGCGGTGGAGGCGGAGGTCCCCGGGTTCGACCCGGTCAAGGCGGACGAACGGGCCGCGTTCGTGGACGTGCTCAAGCTGCTGGAGCACTACGGCGCGGTCACGGCGATGGACGGGGCGACCGACTCCTACCTCGCCGACGAGGACGCCAAGGTGCTCTACCGGGTGGACACCACCCGCGTCATCAGGCTCCTCGCCGCACCGGTGCCGCCGTCGCGCGTCGCCGCCTCTGAGGAAGATCCCGACCCGGCCCCCGGCGGAGACCTGGCCCCCGGCGGAGACCTGGCCCCCGGCGGAGACCTGGCCCCTGACGGAGACCTGGCCCCTCGAAACGGCTCTGACGGCGGGGATCCTGCCGGACGGCTCGCCGCGCTCACCACCGCGCTCACCACTGAGGCGCGTTACGGCGGCGGCGAGCCGACCGAGACCCAGCGCAACCTGTGGGCCAGGCATTCGCTGATCCGCCGCCTGCTCGACGAGCCCGTCGTCTACCGCGACGAGCTGACCCCGGCCCAGTCGGCCTACGCGGCCTCGCTCACCGGCCGCCAGATCATCCGGCGCGCCGCCGAAGAGGCCGGATTCGTCCTCGAAGAGCGCGCGGAGGGTTTCCTGCTCATCGACACCGAGGCCACCGCCACGGACACCAAGTTCCCCGACGACAGCAGCCACGCCAAGGTGGCCGCCCTGCTCATGCTCGACCTGCTCGTCTCGGCCGGCCCCGTGAGCGCCGCCCGGCTCGACACCGAGGCGGCCGGCCTGCTGCGCCGCTTCCCGCAGTGGGCGAAGGCCTACCAGTCCGACGGCGGCGGGCCGCGGCTGGCCGCCGACGCGCTGGAGGTGCTCACCCTGTTCGGGCTGGCCCGCCGTACGGGTGACCGGATCGCCGCCCGCCCCGCGGCGGCCCGCTACAGAGTCGAACGCGGTACGGAAGCCCAGGAGGATTCATGACCGTCACCGAGCTCACCCCGGCGCGCGCGGCGCACGGAGTGGACCCGCGCTGGACCCCCGTACGCGCTGGGATCCTCAACGTGTGGCGCTACTACGACGAGGTGTTCGAGTTCCACCGGGGCCGGCTGCTGCTGCGCGGTCCCAACGGCAGCGGCAAGTCCAAGGTCCTTGAGCTGCTGCTCCCGTACGTGCTCGACGCCAGCCTCAAGCCCAGCAGGCTGTCCACGTTCGGCGGCACCGAGCGCACCATGCACTGGAACCTGATGGGCGACGGCGCCACCGGCACCACCCGGGTCGGCTACGTGTGGCTGGAGTTCCGGCACGCCGACGGCCGCTGGTTCACCTGCGGCGCCCGCCTGCAGGCCACGGTCCACACCAAGAACGTCACCGCCGCCTACTTCACGACCGACGCCCGCGTCGAAACCGGCGCCTCTGACAGCACCCCGGGCGGCGTCCGGCTCACCGGCGACGGCGGCCAGCCGCTCACCAAGGCGCAGCTCGCCGACGAGCTCGGCACCACCGGCAAAGTGCACGAATCCGCCGAGACCTACCGGACCGTCGTGCGCCAGACGCTCTACCGGGCGCTCAACGAGCAGCGTTACGACTCGCTCCTCACCGCGCTGCGCCAGTTGCGCACCCCCAAGCTGTCCGAACGCCTCGACCCCGGGCTGCTGTCCGACCTGCTGTCGAGCGCCCTGCCGCCGCTCGGCGAAGGCGAGATCCACGAGATCGCCGAAGGGTTCGAGCGGCTCGACCGGCAGCGCGAGGAGCTGCGCCTGCTCGACCGCGACGTGGAGGAGGCCGATCGGCTGGCCGGCCGGCAGCGGGGCTACGCCCAGCGGGTCCTGCGCGCGGCCGCCGCCGCGGTCACGTCGGCCGGGTACGCCCTCGACTCGACGGCCGCCGAGGCCAAGGCCAAGCGGGACGCGCTCAAGGAGGCCGAGCACGAGCTCGCGTCCGCCACCGCGCGGCTGGGCGAGGAGGAGGCGCAGGAGCTGGCGCTGGCCGCCCAGATCGACGGGCTGAAGGAGAGCGAGGCCTACAAGGCGGGCGGTGACCTGCACCGGCTCCGCATGGACGCGCAGACCGCGCACGAGCTGGCGGCCCGGCTGCGTGACCAGGCGGGGGTGGCGGCCCGGTCGTCCACCGCCAAGCAGGAGCAGTCCGCGCTGGCCGCCGCCGGCGCCCGCACGGCCGAGAGCCTCGCCGACCGTGCCAGGACCGAAGCCCGCCAGGCCGCCGAACGCGCCGGCCTCCTCGGCGTCCACGAGGAAAGCGAACGCGCCGGCTCGGTCCGCGACGCGAGCGGATCCGCCGTGTCCGCCCGTGAGGAGCGCGGATCCGCCGGACCGGCCCGTGAGGAGAGCGCGCGCGCCGGGTCCGGCGCGGAGGTGGGGGAGGGGGAGCGGGCCGCCGACGGGGAGGAGAGCGTGCGGCGGGCCAGGGAGCTGCTGCGGGCCGCCGTCACCAGCCGGGCCGCCCAGATCAGGGAGGTCAGGGCCGCCGCCGCGGCGCACGGCGAGGCGATCAACCGCCGCACCGCCGCCGAGCACGACCGCGACCGCGCCCGCGACGACCTCGCCACCGCCCAGAGCACCCACGACCGGGCAGAACGCCTGCGCGACGAGCGGGCCGCCGACCTGGCCACCGCCCTGGGGGAGTGGGCGGCGGGCTGCGTCCAGCTCAAGCTCGCGCCGGAGGAGCTGGCGGGCCTCGCGGACCGGTTCGAGGAGGCCGACGAGCTGGTCGGCACCGCCCGTACGAACGCGGCGGTCCAGCTGGCCGCCAGGGAGCAGCACCTGGGCGGGCTGCGCGAGGCGATGCACGCCGAGCGCGCCGAGCTGGTCCGGGAGCGCGCGCGTCTCGACGAGCAGACCGTGCTCGAACCGCCCGCACCGCACACCCGCAGCGCCGACGCCAGGCTGGGCCGGCCGGGAGCGCCGCTGTGGCGGGCCGTCGCGTTCAGGTCCGGCCTCGACCCCGTCGCCCAGGCGGGCGTGGAGGCCGCACTGGAGGCGTCGGGCCTGCTCGACCTGTGGCTGCGTACCGACGGCGGCTTCGACCCCGGCGAGCACGACGCCTTCGCCGTGGCCGCCCTGGCCGCGCCCGCGCCCGGCTACAGCCTGGCGCATGTGCTGCTGACGGAGTCGGACTCCCCGGTGAGCGCCGACACCGTGCTCGGCGGCATCGCGTTCGCGCCCACCGCGATGGGCGTCGACCACCCGGCCGTCATCGGCGCCGACGGCACCTGGCGGCTCGGGCCCGCGGCGGGCCGCTGGGTCAAGCCCGAGCCGTCCTACATCGGCGCCACCGCCCGCGAACGCGCCAGGCGCCGCCGCATCGCCGAGCTCGACGACCTGCTCGGCGAGCTCGCCGGCCGGCTCGCCGAGTGCGACCACCTGCTCGCCAACCTCGCCGCCTCCGGCGAGATGCTGGCCGCCGAGCTGCGGCGCAGGCCCGACAGGAGGCCGTACGCCGACGCGGTCCAGGCGCTCGACAGCGCGGTGAAGAAGGTCGCGCTGCTCGAGGACCAGCTACGCGTGCACGAGCAGCGCCTGCACGAGCGCGAGAAGGACGTCGGCAGGTCGCTGCGGCGGCTCACCGAGCTGTCGGCCGGCCACGCACTGCCGACCGCGCTGCCCGCGCTGGACAACCTGGAGGAGGCCCTGCGCACCGCCGAGGCGACCGGCACCACCTGGCACGACCGCCGCGCCGACGCCCGCGCCGCCAGGGAGCGCGCCGGGCACGCCGCCGAGACCGCCCGCGAATACCAGGACCTCGCGGTCGAGGCCGTCGAACGCGCCGAGGAGGCCGCCGGCGCCGCCGTCGTGCTGGCGGAGAAGCTGGCCGCCGTCGAGTCCACGGTCGGCGTCGAGCACCTGCGCGTCCTCGAACAACTCCAGGAGACCCAGGTCGCCTACCAGGCCTGCCGCCGCCTCATCAAGTCGGTCAACGACGGCCTCGCCCAGCTCAACGCCCGGCTCGGCCAGCTCAGGGGAGAGCTCGGCACCGCGGAGGAGAAGCGCGCCGAGGCGGGGCTGGCGCGGGACGCGGTGTCCGAACGGTTCCGCCGCCTGGCGGCCGGGCACCTGCCGGTCGACGCGAAGGTGACGATCGAGCTGGCCGCCGAGGCGGGCGTGCGGGCCGTGCTGGAGTCGGCCAGGGCCGTGGCCGAGCAGCTCGCGGCGGTGCCGTACGAGCAGAAGAACGTCAGGGAGGCGGAGGCGCGCCTGCAGGACGCCTTCCACCACGCCAGGGAGATCCTCGCCGACCGGGCCGATCTGGAGCTCGCCCCCGACGACGACGTGCAGATGCTCACCGCCACCGTCAGCGGCGTGCGCGCGGGCGCCGCCGCGCTCAGCAAGGCGCTGCGCAAAGAGCGCGACGACCGGCGCTCCGACATCACGGAGGCGGAACGGGACCTGTTCGACCGGACGCTGGCCGGGGACACACGGCGGCACCTCGCCGACCGGATCAGGCAGGCGAGCGCGCTGGTGGAGGGCATGAACCAGCGGCTCGAACGCGTCCGCACCGCCTCCAGGGTGGCGGTGCGGCTGGTGTGGCAGGTCGACCCGACCCAGTCCGCGGGCACGCGGGCGGCCCGCGACCTGCTGCTGCGCGACCCGGCCGGGCTGGACGAGGCCGACAAGGAGGCCCTCTACGTCTTCTTCAGGGACCGGGTGGAGGAGGCGCGGGCCGACAACTCCTCGGCGAGCTGGGAGGACCAGCTCATGAAGGTGCTCGACTACACCGCCTGGCACCGGTTCATGGTCAAGCTGGACCGGGGCGACGGGCAGGGCTGGCAGGACCTCACCAGGAAGCTGCACGGGGCCCTGTCCGGCGGGGAGAAGGCGATCGCGCTGCACCTGCCGTTGTTCGCCGCCGTGGCCGCGCACTACCAGACCGATCCGGGGTGCCCGCGGTTCATCCTGCTGGACGAGGTGTTCGTGGGGGTGGACAAGACGAACCGGGGGCAGGTGTTTGACCTGCTGGTGAACCTGGGGCTGGACCTCGTGCTCACCTCCGACCACGAGTGGTGCGAATACCGCGAGCTGGACGGCATCGCGATCCACCAGCTCATCACCGGTGACGGGGACGACGCGGTGACGACGGCCCGGTTCGTCTGGAACGGCTACCGGACGGTGGCGACGGAATGACCGTTCCCGAGCGGTTGCGGGCGGCCGGGCTGCGGCCGGTGTGGCAGGCCCTGCACGAGCGCCTGTCCTCCGGTCACCAGGTCAGCCGGGTGCGGGTGGCGGGGCTGGAGACCGAGCAGCAGGCCGCCGTCGCCGACCTGCTCGGCCTCGACCGCTACCCCGGCTCCACGATCACCATCGACGTGGCCAGGCTCGAAGGGGTGCTCGGCGGGCTCGACGTCCGCACGGTCACCGAGGCGATCGCCGGCCCGCTCGACGACCGCCGGCGCAGGCGCGCTGACCGGCAGGCCGAGCGGGCGGCGCTGCTCGACTGGTTCGCCGCGCATCCGGTGGTCGCCGCCGAGCCCGCGCTGCTGGCGCTGTCCGCCGTACGTGCCGGTCGCGATCTGCTCGAACAGGCGCTCGCCGTGCTCGCGGCGCTGCCCGCGGCCGGTCGGCCGCTGGCGGCGGTGGCGGCCGACGTCACCGGCGACCCGCACGCGCTCGACGAGGGCACGCGGCTGTCGTCACTGGTCCTGAAGGCGCTGTCGGTGCTCTACGACGTGCCCGCCCCGGAGGGGGCGCAGGCGCGGCGGGCGCTGTGGGAGCGGGCGGGCGTGGCCTGCGACGCCCTGTCCACCACGGTGCTCGTCGCGGGGCTGCGGCCGGAGGGCGACTCCGCGCTGGCCAGGGTGCTGCGGATCTGGGACGGCCGGGCCAGCGTGATCACCCTCGCCCAGCTCACGGAGCCGTTGACGGTCCGGGAGCGGGACGTCTGGGTGGTGGAGAACCCGACCGTGCTCGCCCTGGCGCAGCAGCGGTTCGGCGCGGGCTGCCCGCCCATGGTCTGCACCTCGGGGTGGCCCAACAGCGCCGTGGTCCGCCTGTTGCGCTCGCTGCCGGGGACCCGGCTGCGCTATCACGGGGACTTCGACGGGGAGGGGCTGCGGATCGCCGCGTACACGATGGCGAAGACCGGGGCCGAGCCGTGGCGGATGTCCGCCGCCGACTACCTGAGCGCGCTCGGCGACCGTCCGCCCAGCCGATTGCCGCCCGGGCGGGTGACGGACGCCCCGTGGGATCCGGAGCTGGCCCCGGCCATGCGCGCGCACGGGCTCGCGATCCCGGAGGAACTGGTCGCCGGACACCTGCTCGACGACCTGTAGCGCGGCCGGGCGCGGGACCCGTCCGCGGCCCAGGCGGGACTGGCGAGCACCCTGGCGCGGGACCCGTCCGTGGGCCGGTGCGGGGCCGCTCGGAGGGCTGGCGCGGGGCGCGTCAGCGGCCCGGGGCGGGCTCGGCGAGTTGTGCGGCCCACGGGGGGTTCGCGCCCGCGACGGAGCAGGTCATGGCCGACACGCGGGCCGCGAACTCCGCCGCCTGCACCGCCGTGGCCAGGTCGAGCCCGTCGAGCCGGCCGCCCAGCAGGCCCTTCGCCCCGAGGTCGTGCAGCAGGCCGGCGGTGAAGGAGTCGCCCGCCCCCACCGTGTCCACGACCCGCACCCGCGGCGCCGGCACGGTGGCCCGCGCGCCGTCCAGCGAGAGCAGCGCGCCCGCCGCCCCCCTGGTGACCACCACGAGGCGGGCGCCGGCGGCGTGCCAGGTGTCGCAGGCACGTTCCACAGGGACACCCGGCAGGAGGTATTCGAGGTCGTCGTCGCTGAGCTTGAGAATGTCGGCCGACTCGCACCACCGGGCCACCTGGTAGTCGTCCCTGGCGGCGAGGGTGGGCCGGACGTTCGGGTCGATCGAGATCGTGGCGTGCGCGGCGGCGGTCCGTACGAACTCCTCCACCGCCGTCCTGCCCGGGTCCCTGACCAGCGCCAGCGAGCCGGTGTGCAGGCAGTCGGCCTGGCCGAGGCGCGGCAACCCCAGCTCGTACGGTGTCCACTGCCAGTCCGCGGTGCCGCCGGCGTAGAAGGTGTAGGCGGCGTGGCCGTGCGCGTCCAGAGAGGCGACGGCCAGCGTGCTCGGCTCCTCGGCCGCGACGGCCGCCGACAGGTCCACGCCCGAGGCGGCCAGGTGCGCGCGGAACAGCTCGCCGAACGCGTCGCCGGACAGGCGGCCGAGGAAGCGGGCAGGCGTACCGAGCCGGGCCAGTGCCACCGCCGTGTTCGCCGGCCCGCCCCCGGGCAGCACCCGCAGCGCCAGCTCGGCCGGCCCGCCGGGCGATGAGTCCGGGCCGCTCGGGGACGGGGGCCGAGCGGTGAAGCTGTCCGCGACGCATTCGCCCAGAACAGCGATCATCGGGCCTGCCTTTCCGGCACGTTGCCGATTTGTTACGACACGGGGGCATTGACGTTTCTGGAATCGGAGTCCATCATCGCAGCACAGCCGATGTCAACGATGACATATGTCAACGATGACATCGAATACCCCCTGATAGGAACCGCCCATGAACGTTAAGCTTTCGGCCGGCCTCCTCGTCGCTGCGCTGCTCGTCACCGGCTGCGGAGGGAGCGGCGGCAGTGGACAGAGCGCGTCCACCCCCAAGGTCGGCCTGATCACCAAGACCGAGACCAACCCGTTCTTCGTCAAGATGAAGGAAGGCGCGCAGAAGTCGGCCCAGGCCAACGGCATGGAGCTGATGAGCGCGGCCGGCAAGTTCGACGGCGACAACGCGGCCCAGATCACGGCCATCGAGAACATGGTCGCCGCCGGCGTGAAGGGCATCCTCATCACCCCGAGCGACACCAAGGCCATCATCCCCGCGATCAAGAAGGCCCGCGACGCCGGCGTGCTCGTCATCGCCCTCGACACCCCCACCGAGCCGCAGGACGCCACCGACGCGCTGTTCGCCACCGACAACCTCAAGGCCGGCGAGCTGATCGGCCAGTACGCCAAGGCCGCCATGGCCGGCAAGCCCGCCAAGATCGCCACGCTGGACCTGGCCCCCGGCATCACGGTCGGCCAGCTCAGGCACGACGGATTCCTGAAGGGGTACGGCATCCAGGAGGGAGACCCGTCCATCGTCTGCTCCCAGGACACCAGGGGCGACCAGGCCAAGGGCCAGACCGCCATGGAGAACTGCCTGCAGAAGGCCCCCGACATCAACGTCGTCTACACCATCAACGAGCCGGCCGCCCTGGGCGCGTACACCGCCTTGAAGGCCAAGGGCCGCGACAAGGACGTGCTGATCGTCTCCGTGGACGGCGGCTGCACCGGCACGAAGGCCGTGCAGTCGGGCCAGATCGCCGCCACGAGCCAGCAGTACCCGCTCAAGATGGCCGAGGACGGCGTCAAGGCGGTCGCGGCGTTCGCCAAGAACGGCCAGAAGGCCTCCGGCTACACCGACACCGGCGTCACCCTGATCTCCGACAAGTCCGTGACCGGCGTCGAGGCCAAGGACACCGCCTTCGGCCTGGCCAACTGCTGGGGCTGACATGGCAGTCATGGAAGCGACGCTGCCGCGCCGCCTGATCAGCACGCCCGTCGCCGGCCCGCTGGCGGCGCTCGTCCTGGCCGCCGTGTTCTTCGGGCTGAACTCCGGCCAGTTCTTCACCGGCTCGAACTTCTCCCTGATCATCCAGCAGGTCATGGTCGTCGGCACGCTGGCCATCGGGCAGACCCTGATCATCCTGACCGCCGGCATCGACCTGTCGAACGGCGCCATCATGGCCTTCGGCGGCATCGTGATGACCAAGCTGGCCGTGGACTCGGGGCTGCCGCCGGTGCTCGCGCTCGTCGCCGGGCTCGCGGTCTGCTCGGGGTTCGGGCTGGTCAACGGGTTGCTGGTGACGCGGATCTCGCTGCCGCCGTTCATCGTGACGCTCGGCATGCTGAACGTGGTCTTCGCGCTGACCCACATCTACTCCGACGAGCAGACGATCACGGAGCTGCCGGCGCTGCTGACGTTCCTCGGGGAGACGTTCCAGGTCGGGCAGACGAACGTCACCTACGGCTCGCTGCTGACGATCCTGCTGTTCCTGGTGTTCGCGTACCTGCTGGGGTCCACCGCGTGGGGCCGGCACGTGTACGCGCTGGGCAACAGCCCCGAGGTGGCCCGGCTGACCGGCATCAGGACGAACCGCCTCACCGTGGGCGTCTACACGCTGGCCGGCTTCGTCTACGGCATCGCCGCCCTGCTGCTCGTCTCGCGAACCGGCGTGGGCGACCCGCAGGCCGGCCAGACCGACAACCTGGACAGCATCACCGCCGTCGTGCTCGGCGGCACCAGCCTGTTCGGCGGCCGGGGCCTGGTGATCGGGACGCTCGTCGGAGCGCTCATCGTGGGGGTGTTCCGCAACGGGCTGCAGCTCATGGGCGTACCCTCGATCTACCAGACGCTCATCACGGGCATCCTGGTGATCCTCGCCGTCGCCGTCGACCAGCTCTCCCGCAGGAGGAACCGATGACGGCAGAAGAACCGCAGACCCCGGCGCCCCAGCCCGGCGTGGCGCGGACCCCCGTGCTCCAGGCCCGCGGCCTCGTCAAGAAGTACGGGCACGTGACCGCGCTCGACGGCGCCGACTTCGACCTGATGCCCGGCGAGGTGCTCGCGGTCATCGGCGACAACGGCGCGGGCAAGACCAGCCTGATCAAGGCGCTGACCGGCGCGGTGCAGCCCGACTCGGGAGAGATCCTGCTCGACGGCCGCCCCGTGCGCTTCCGCGACCCGCTCGACGCGCGCAAGCACGGCATCGAGACCGTCTACCAGGACCTCGCGGTCGCCGCCTCGCTCGACATCGCGACGAACATGTTCCTCGGCCGGGAGGTCCGCAAGCCGGGCGTGCTCGGCAGCGTCTTCAGGATGCTGGACAAGAAGCACATGCGGGAGGAGTCGGCCAGGCACATGGCCGCGCTCAAGATCGGCCTGCGCTCGCTCACCCAGCCGGTCGAGTCGCTCTCGGGCGGCCAGCGGCAGGGCGTGGCGGTGGCCAGGGCGGTGGCCTGGGCCACGCACGTCGTGGTCATGGACGAGCCCACGGCGGCGCTCGGCGTCAAGGAGTCCGGCCAGGTGCTCGACATGATCAAGCGGGTCCGCGACCGGGGCACGCCGGTGGTGCTGATCAGCCATAACATGCCGCACGTGTTCGAGATCGCGGACCGCATCCACGTGCAGCGGCTCGGCCGCAGGGTCGCGGAGATCGCTCCAGGAGATCACAGCATGGCCGAGGTGGTGGCCATCATGACCGGCGCGCTGCAGGTTTCCGACGGCAAGGCGGTGGTGGCCGACCAAGGTGCGGCGGAGGCCATCGGCCTGTCCTGACGAGGATTTCGGGGACACTAGCATGGGCGAAATGCGGCGTCCGACGATGGCTGATGTGGCGCGTGAGGTCGGTGTCACGGCGAAGACCGTCTCGCGGGTGCTCAACGACGAGGGTCCGGTGGCCGTCGACACCCGCGAGCGGGTCATGGCGGCGGTCACGCGGCTGGGCTACCAGCCCAACCTGATGGCCCGCAACATGCGGGTCGGCGCGCGGGACGCCGCGATCGGCCTGGTCATCCCGGAGATGGGCAACCCGTTCTTCGGGACGGTCGCGGGCGGCATCGAGAGCGCCATCCGCACCCGCGGGCTCACGCTCATCGTCGGCTCCTCCAGCGAGACGGCCGGGCTGGAGCAGTCCCTGATCGCGACGTTCCTGGCCCGCAGGGTGAGCGCGCTCATGGTCGTGCCCTCGGCCGCCAGCGACCACCGCCACCTTCGCTCCGAGCGGGTGGCGGGCCTGCCGATCGTCTTCCTCGACCGCCCGGCCGTCGGCATGACGGCCGACAGCGTGGTCAGCGCCAACAGGGAGGGGGCGAAGACGGGCGTCGCGCACCTGATCGCCCACGGCCACCGCAGGATCGGCTTCGTGGGCGACCTGCCCGCCACCCTCTACACCCGCCGCGAACGCTTCCAGGGCTACCGCGACGCCCTCTACGAGGCGGGCCTGCCGTTCGACCGGTCGCTCGTGGAGAGCGGGCACGACCAGGAGGCGGCGGCGCACGCCACGATGCGGCTGCTGGGTGTGGGGGATCCGCCGACGGCGCTGTTCGCGGCCAACAACCTCGCCTCCATGGGGGCGGTGGTGGCGCTCTCGCGGGCCCGGCGCAGGGACGTGGCGCTCGTCGGGTTCGACGACCTGCCGCTGGCCGAGGTGCTCGATCCGCCGCTGACGGTCGTGGCCCAGGACCCGGCGGGGATGGGGGCCGCGGCGGCGGAGCTGGTGCTGTCGCGGCTGGACGGCGACCGGTCCAAGGCCCGCAGGTCGCTGGTGTCCACCAAGCTGATCCCCCGCGGCTCCGGCGAGCTCCGCCCGTCAGGGGTCCCGGCGTCCTGACGGGCTGCGGCCGCCGGCCTCGGGCGCTGGGGTCTCCGCGCTTGACCGTGGGTCAGCAGGCCGAGCGCAACGCTGTACGTCCCGGCCGCGCCGCACGTCGAACGACACCGGCGCGTCCGGGCGGGTACAGCGGCACGGCGGGGCGGCCAGGGACGTCGGAGAGGCCGAGGAGGCCGTACGCTGGCCGGGGTCGGGTGGGAGGCGGTTGAACGTGCAGTACCGGCGGGCGGTGCGGAGGCTGAGGGTTCTCGCCGAGGAGTGCGAGCAGACCAGGCGGGTGCGGGTGGACGAGCCCTTCCTGCGCGCGGCGTACGTCTACGGCGACCTGCTCGCCGGGGCCGATCCCGTCGATCAGATCGAGGTCGTCTTCGTGCTCAACCTGCCGCCGGAGCAGGTGACGTGGGGGACGAATCCGCCCGGCACCGCGTGGCTGGTCGACTTCCTGCGGCTGGACAAGGGCGGGATCGCCTATCGATGGCGGTCCTTCCTGGACCCGGTGCCGAACCAGCTCATCCGCGACCCGGTCCGCTTCTGGTCCCTGGACGGGATCGACGAAAACGTGCTCGGGGCGCTCGCCGAGCGGCGCTTCGACCTGCTGAAGCACGCGGCGAGCGATGCGGCGGAGACCCCGGCACAGGTCGCCGGCGAGCTCCAGGCCGCGCTGGGCCACCTGCGGGCCGTGCACCGCTCCTACTGGGACCGGAAGTGGCGCCGGGAACATCGGGGGCTCGGGCGGTATCCGGAGCACCACCTGTGGGAGGCGGTACAGGGCTACCTCGACCTGCTGGACGCGGAGGACGAGCAGCAGAACGACAAGGGCTGAGGTCAGCGCCCGCAGGTGGCACTGGACAGCGACGAATCGAGGCCCGCGATCGTCCCCCGGTGCGCGGTGCGCGGTGCCGTTAGGCGCTTGGCGTGGGGTCGGTGGCGAACTCCTTGGCGATCCCGGCGCGTACGGCCTCCAGAGTGGGCTGCCTGGCGCGTAGCTTGCTCGCCGCGTGCGCGCGCCGGTCGAGGGTGGACAGCGACTCGGCGGTGCCGCGGGCGACGTCCCACACCCGGGCGGGCTCGACCGCCCGGTCCAGGAACCCGGCCGCGACGGCGTCCTCGGGCGCGAACGTCTCCGCCAGCGTCACCGCCCGGGAGAAGCAGGCGGGCGTGAGGCGGTGCCTGAGGATCTCCACCGCGGCGTACGGCATCGTGATCCCGATGGCCACCTCGTTGGCCACCAGCCGGTACGGGCCCGCCGCCCCCACCCGATAGTCGCCCGACAGCAGCAGGAACGCGCCCATGGCCACCGCGTGCCCGGTGCAGGCGATCACCACCGGAGCCGGGAACGACAGCAGCCGGGCCGCCAGCTCGAACCCGCCCCTGACCAGGCCGGCCGCCTCGGCCCCGCCCGCCCTGAGCGTCGCCAGGTCGAACCCGGCCGAGAGGATCCCGTCCCGGCCGCCGAGCAGAACGGTCGCCGAGTCGGCCGCCGCGCGGTCGAGGGCGGCGTTCAGCTCGGCGATCATGGCGGGCGAGATCGCGTTGACCTTGCCGTCGTCCATGGTGAGCGTGGCGACGGAGTCTTTGAGGTGGTAGCCGACGAGGGTCCGCATGGCAGCCTCTTCCCGTTGGGAGCAGGCTCCAGAATAATGTTCCGGAGGCTATCCGTCACGCAGGCCGGCGAACAGGTCCTCCTCGTGGCCGGGGGCGTTGACCTTGTTGATCTTCCGCTCGAACGCCTCGTGCGAGAACGCCCGCTGCTGCGCCTCCTCGGGCATGCGGAGCAGGAAGATGTTCTCGCCCTGGCTCTCGTGTGCCCGCAGCGCCTTGAGCTTGCGCTCGACGAAGGGGGAGACGTCGATGATGCTGGTGACCCGCTCGTCGGGGGTGCCGAAGTCATCGGAGGGCTCGAAGCCGCCGAGGTCCACCCCGTTGTCGCGCATCATCTCGAACATCTGCTTGATCGCGGAGCGAGGCATGGCCGTGTAGTAGAACTTGTCGGGAATGCCGGTCGACTCCGTGGCCGCCACCGTGATGCGGTGGGTCTGGACGTGGTCCGGATGGCCGTAACCGCCGCCACCGGTCTCGTCGTAGGTCACCACGACCTGCGGCCGGTAGTGCTCCATCAGGGCGGCCAGCTTGCCGGCGGCCGTCTCGACCGGCACGTTGGCGAAGGCGTCGGGGTGCGCGTTGGTCTCCCAGCCGTCCATGCCGGAGTCGCGGTAGCCGAGCAGCTCCACGTGGTCGATGCCCAGATGCGCGACCGACTCGCGCAGCTCGGCGAGCCGGCGCTCGGCGACCGCCGCGTCGTCGTGACCCGGCTCGCCCGGTTTCACGCCGCCCTGGTCGTCGCCCTGCTCGCCGTTGGTGCAGGTGACCAGGACCGTGCGGATGCCCTCGTCGGTGTAACGCGCGAGGATGCCGCCCGTGCTCAGGCACTCGTCGTCGGGGTGAGCGTGCACGACCATCAAGGTGAGTTGCCGATCCATGGGCCGAACACTACCGGCCGCCTCCGACACTTCCCCTCCCGGTCCGGTACGTCGGCCGGTCCCGGTTCCGCCCGGTCCGGTACGCCGTCCCGCAACGGCCGTTCCAGCCCGATTCGGTACGCCGTCCCCCAACGGTCGTTCCAGCTCGCCCGATTCGGCCCGCTACGGCCCTCCCGGGTCGCCCGGGGGGTCAGCCTGTCAGGCGGGCCTTCCAGATCTCCTCGCTGGGCCACTGGTGCGCCCAGTCCGCCGAGACCTCCCCGTAGTCCCGGTGCGCGGGCCTCGGAGCCTGGATCTCGATCAGCTCCTCGACCGCGAAGCCGCACGACCGCAGCAGCGCCAGCATCTCGCCATGCCCCAGGGTGAACTCGGTGGACGTGCCGCCCTCCAGCCGCCGCAGGCCGAACTGGGGACGGAGCAACGCGGTGGCCGCCTGCCCCTCGCCCGGCACACACAGCGCGAACAGCGGCGACCGGCGGACGAACACGAGCAGGCCGCCGGGCCGCACCAGCCGCGCGGCCTCGGGGATCCAGCGGTAGGGGTCGCACCACAGCGACGCGCCGTACTCGCTGATCGCCAGGTCGAAGCTGTCGGCGGCGCACGGGACGCGCTCGGCGTCGCCCAGCACCAGCGGGAAGCCGATCCCGAACTCCGCCTGCATCGCTCGCGCCGTGGCGAGCTGCTCGCGCGAGATGTCGACGCCCAGCGGCCGGGCCCCCGCGCGGGCGAGCCACGACGAGACGTACGCGGTCCCGCAGCCGAGCTCGATCGCCTCCATCCCGGCCACGTCCCCGGGGAACACGGAGACCTGCGACTCCGGGCTCGCCCACAGCCCCCAGCACGGCTCGGCCCGCGCCCACGCGTCACGCGCGAGCGGGCCGTGGTACCCGGCCGCCTCCTCGTCCCAATACCGCCGGTTCAGTTCGATGTGATCGGCGCGCTCCCGGTGCATGGTCATGAGGCTCATTGGATCCGAGGGCGAACGTGACGGCAACGGATTTAACGACCCTCTGGGCGAGCGCCCCCGCCTACGCCGGCGTGCTGGTCTGGCCACGACTGCATAACGCGGGCATAACCGCTTCCGGTGACGTCCAGGTTATCGGCGCCCCGCTGGACTACCTCCCCTACGACCGGGACCACCCGGCCACGTCCGGGGGAGACGACCATGGCAGCCACTCTGACGCACCCGCGCCTGCGCGATCCCGCCGCGCAGACCCGGCCGGGACATGGGCTGTTCGCCTGCGTGCTCGCATGGGCCGCCGCGCTGCGGGTGCTGGTCATGCTGGCCTACGACACCGCTCAGGTCTACTGGTACGACTCCTTCACGTACCTGGACACGGCCGTCCACCTGCGCCCGCAGGGTGCCTTCCACCCCGCCGGGTACTCGTGGTTCCTGTGGGCCCTGCGACCGTTCCACAGCGTGGAGCTGGTCGTGGGGGTGCAGCACGCGATGGGGCTCGGCGTCGGCGTGATGATCTACGTGTTGCTGCGCCGCCTGTCACTGCCCGGCTGGGGGGCGGCACTGGCCGCGGTGCCGGTGCTGTTCGACCCCGCCTTCCTCCGGCTGGAGCACGCCGTGCTGTCGGACCTGCAGGTCATCGTCCTCGTGGTGGCCGCGCTGCTCGTCCTGATGTGGCGGGCGGAGATCACCACGCGGGCTGCGGCGTCGGCGGGCCTGCTGCTCGCGCTCGCGGGCCTGACCCGCACCGCCGCCGTCCCGCTGATCGTCCTGGCCGCCCTCTACCTGCTGCTGCGCCGCGCACCCTGGCGGCGCGTGCTGACCCTGGCGCTGGCGGGCGCGCTGCCGCTGCTGGCCTACGCGGGGTGGTACGCCCAGCACCACGGCAGGTTCGCCCTGAGCGGCTCCGACGGGGTCGCCTTGTGGGCCCGCACCATGACCTTCGCCGACTGCTCGATCATCCAGCCGCCCCCGCAGGAGGCCGCGCTCTGCCCGAACGGCACCGTCGCCGACGCCGCCTCCGAGTACGTCTGGGCCGCGGGCGCCGCGATCAACCGCCTGCCCGGCGACCGCTTCACCCACAACGACCTGGCCAGATCCTTCGCCTTACGCGTGATCGCCGCCCAGCCGCTCGACTACCTGCGCGAGATCGTCCGCGACACCTCGCTCGCCTTCACCTGGGAGCCCGTCGCCCATCCGAAGCGGATGAGCGTGTCCGCCTCGTTCCCGCACGGCTCCTGGAGGCTGCCCGAGGAGCACGCCCTCATCGGCCGGGTACGCCGCGAGTACGACCCCGCCATCCGGGGCATGAGCTCCGTCGAGCCGTTCGGCACCGTCCTGGCCGCCTACCGGTATCCGTGGTTCCTGCACGGCACGCTGTTCGGAGTGCTGCTCGTGGCAGGCGGGCTCGGCTCGATCGGCCGCCGGCGGCCCGCGCTGCTGCCGTGGTCGTTCGCGATGTTCCTGCTCGTGGCACCGGTGGCCGCGCTCGACTTCGACCACCGGTACGTGCTGCCCGCCATACCGGTGACGTGCGTGGCGGCCGCGCTCGCCGTACGGGGTATCAAGGGTGAGCGCAGCCTCGTCTCCGGTGAGGTCGCCGAGGCGGGTGGCTAGCCGCGGGCGGCGTCCCGTACCAGGTCGCCGGCGCGCAACCGGGCGGTGGCCGCCTCCGCGTCGCGGCCCAGCGCGTCGGCGAGCGCCGCCTGCTTGAGCCAGTTGTACGGACTGCACGGCCGGACGTTGATCCGCTCGCTCACCAGCACCCGCGCCACGTCCTGGAGCCCGCCCCGCAGCGCCGCCTCCAGCAGCGTCTTCTGCACCGCGTCCCGCTGCGCGTGGCTGCCGCCGAACTCGTTGATCCGGTGCCTGATCGGGTACAGCAGGTCCACGACGGCCGGATAGTCCTGCCGCCCGAACGCCACGATCGCCCGGCACACCGGCAGGCCCACGCGCAGCGTCATGTCCCGGTTCGTCACCCCGGGACGCGGCTCCAGCACGTACGCCTCACGCGTCGCGATCAGCTTCTCCGCGTCGCCCACCCGCCCGGCCCCCACGTACGCCATGACCGCGTGCATGTCGTTGAAGGCGTAGAACGGCTCGGAGACCCGGCCCGGCCACGCGTCCGCCAGGGCCCGCCAGCGTTCGTCGAGCTCCGGCTGCCCGGAGCCCTCCAGGTGGAGCCGCCAGAGCAGCGCGGCCGCGTCCAGCAGCTCCATGCAGGACTGCCCGTCGGCCAGCACAGAGTCGTACACGGCCAGCGCCCGCGGCACGTCGCCGGACTCCAGCGCGTACAGGCAGTAGTGCCACCAGTTGTGGATGTTGAAGAACGTGCCGGCCGACCAGTCCGGCAGCCGCGCGTCGAGGTAGCGGACGCCGTCGCCGAACCTGCCCTGCATCTCGTACGTGTGCACCACCGCGTGGATGCCCCACACGTCACGGGCGTTCAGCTCGACCGCGCGCAGCCCCACCTGTTCCGAGCGGTCGTAGTGTCCCGCCTCCTCCAGGCCGAAGGCGTACATGCCCAGCACATGCCCGAAATGCCGGTCGTCCTCCCGCCAGCCGCTCAACGCGCCGCCGATCCTGTCGCGCAGCGAGCGCGCGTCGCCGGTGAAGAAGTCCACCTGGTGCCCGGCGGCCAGGGCCAGGGCGTCGCGCGGGTGCCGCACGGTGATCTCGCCCAGGAGCCTGCCGCACGTCAGGAAGTCGCCGTCGAGCAGGGCCTGGACGGCCGCCACGTGCGCGCGTTCGCGGGGGAGCAGCGAGGTCTCGTCGATCCTGCGGCGGAAGGCGCCGAAGCGCACCCGCGCCGTCCTGGCGTCCTCCACCTCGGTGGTCAGCAGTCCCAGGTACGCCGACAGGACGTTGCCCATCGGGAAGTCGGGTGACTCGGTCAGCGCCGCGTTCGTCTCGGCGTCGACCTCCACCCGGAAGTGCAGCAGCTCGTCGATCGCCTGGTCGTAGTGGCGTACCGCGGCGGCGCTCGCGCCGGACATCGCGAGGCCGTGCTGATCGGTGGTCACCGATCCAATGTACCCACCGATCCGGTCGGAAATAGGAGGCCAAGCGCCCGCGGATACCGGTGACCGGGCACGCGCGCATGCTTAGACGGTGGTTTCCCGGGCACTCGTGCATCTCCTGAACCCCCTTGGAGGAACGGTGAACACTGCGGAGAGCGCGGGACGCGAGGCGAAGAGCGCGGTGCGGCGCGCGGCGCGCAGCCGCACACTGGACGTGCTGGCCCGGGTGGGCCTGGCCTGCCGCGGGGTGCTGTACGCGCTGGTCGGCGTCGTGGCGGTGCAGATCGCCGCCGGTGACCGGTCGGAGGAGGCCGACAAGGCGGGAGCCATCTCCACGCTCGCGGAGCTGCCGTTCGGGGCCGTCCTGCTGTGGATCATGACGGCGGGCTTCGGCGCGCTGACGTTGTGGCAGTCGTCGGAGGCGTTGTCCGGAGGCGGGAAGGTCATCGACAAGGTCGAGTCGGTGGGCCGGGTGGCGGTGTACGTGCTCATCATCATGACGCTGCTGAGCATCCTGACGTCGGGGCACGCCACGTCCGACGACGAGAAGTCGCAGGACCTGACGGGCCTGCTGCTCGGGCTGCCGGGCGGGCGGTTCATCGTCGGGGCGCTCGGGCTGGGGCTGGCCGTGCTGGGGGCGTACTGGGTGCGCCAGGGTCTGACGAAGAAGTTCAGGCAGGAGCTCGACCGCGGGCGCATGTCCCCGCGGGCGCGGACCGTGATGGACCGGCTCGGGCTCGGCGGGTACATCGCCAGGGGCGCGATCGGCGCGCTGGCCGGGGCCTTCGTCGTCCAGGCGGCGATCACCGTCGATCCGGACAAGGCGGGCGGGATCGACGCGACGCTCAGGCAGTTCGCCGACACCCCGGCGGGACCGTGGCTGCTCGGCGTGGTGGCGCTGGGCCTGCTGCTCTTCGCCGGCTACTGCTTCGGCGAATCCCGCTGGCGCCGCACCTGAGCCGCCACACCTGAGCCGCCGCACCTGAGCCGCCACACCTGAGCTGCCGCGCCAGGGCGGCGGCTCAGACGTGACGGCCAAACGGCCGGCTGAGGTCAGAAACGGCTCGGGGTCAGGCGGCTCGGCTCAGGCGGCTCGGGTCAGGCGGTCAGTTTGGCCACCACGGCCCGGCCCATGGCGGGGTCGTCGCAGAACGCGCCGTCGATCCCCAGCTCCACCAGCCTGGACAGCCACCCCATCACGTTCCCCGTGGCCCGCGGGTACACCGGGCTGGCCGGGTTCCCCATCCGGTAGTCGGCCGGAAGCTGCGAGTTCTCGTTCCGCACCGTCCAGACGTGCACGTCGAGCCGCCTGCGATGGGCGTCGGCGACCAGCGTGGTCGGCTGCGTGGTGCGGCCGGCGGCGTCCACGGGCACGACGCGGCGGGTGTCCACGCCGATGCCGTCAGCGTAACTCGCCACCTCGCGCAGCCCCTCCGGGGTGACCATGTCGTCGTAGGTGCGCGTGCTGCCGGTCGCGATCCAGTCGTACGGCGCCCCGCCGAACGTGATGAGCTGGATCAGCGGCAGCCGGGTCCTGGCGCGCAGCTCGCGCAGGTTCGCGGTCTCGAAGGACTGGATGTACGCCTTGCGCACCCGGTTGCGGCTCAGCACGTCGAGCAGCGGCTCCTCCAGCGACAGGCCGATGGAGTCGAAATAGGTCGGATGCTTGGTCTCGGGGTAGACGCCGACCCCGTGCTGGAGCGCGAGCCGCACGACCTCCTCGAAGGTCGGGATCTCCGGCAGCCCGTCGAACGCCGTGTTGTCCGGCCGCAGGTCGGGGACGCGCTCGCGGGCCCGCAGCGTCTTCAGCTCGCTCAGCGTGAAGTCCTCGGTGAACCAGCCGGTGACCGGCCGGCCGTCCACGGTCTTGGTGGTGCGCCGGTCGGCGAACTCGGTGTGGGCGGCCACGTCGGTCGTGCCCGAGATCTCGTTCTCGTGCCGGGCGACCAGCACGTGGTCCTGGGTGGAGACGAGGTCGGGCTCGATGTAGTCGGCGCCCATCGCGATGGCGGCCTCGTACGACAGGAGGGTGTGCTCGGGCCGGTGGGCGCTGGCGCCCCGGTGCCCGATCACGAGGGGAGCGTGGCCGCGGCGGTCCGCCGTGGCGGGAGGTGTCTGGATCAGCACGACGGCGACCGTACCGCCGGCGAGGACGCCGGCCAGCACGCTCGCGAGTAACCTGCGCAGGGTCATGCGCGCACCGTAGACCTCTGAGGTGGACCGCTCGTTACGGGTGAGCACACAGAGGAAGACGTACGGGAACGTCCCTTTGCCGGGTGCCGCGCCACGCAAGCCACGCAACCATTCCCCGCAAATATTTGCAGAAGGTTGCGTATTCCGGACGTCGGCTCTTACGTGAGGCTTCGAGAAATTCGCAGCTCGTTACACCCCGTCTGACAGGCAGAAAGAGACTTCACAACAGAGCCTGCCCTTAGTCCATTCTTTGCGAAATCTCGTCGAAATATTGCGGGAATCTGCGCGACATCCTATGGTTCGGCCAACCGCCTGACCCGAAGGGCCACCCCCATGCGAGCAGTCTTAGCCGCCCTTACGCTCCTCCTCGCCACCC
>NZ_BAABDQ010000061.1:0-59318 GCF_039539705.1 Nonomuraea rosea
TCAGATTGTCGCCGTAGATGATGACCTTCTGCGCCAGGAAGTGCGTGAAGGAGATGACGCTGCCGTCCTTGTACTCCAGCCGCAACGGCTTGGCCGAGCTCATGCCCGTCGTGTGGTCCTTGAGCTTACCCGGATAGGCCCCCAGGCCCAGACCGCCCGCGTTGGCGGGCGTGTGCTGGTAGCCGGTGTTGGAGAAGTCCGGCCACAGACCCGAACCGTCATTGGGCCGCGCGTGCAGCCGCGCAGTCGCCGTCACCGCGGTCTGGCTGGGTGTCGCCGAAGCCGACGCCGTGGAGCTGGGACTCTTGGTCGGCGTGGCGGTGGGAGTCGCCGTGGGGCTCTTGGTCGGCGTGGCGGCCGGGGTTGCCGTGGGAGTCCTGGTCGGCGTGGTAGATGCGGTGGGAGTCTTGGTCGGCGTAGCAGATGCGGTGGGCTTCTTCGAGGGGGTGGGCCTCGGCTTGTGCTTGCGCTTGCGGCTGCGCGTAGGCGTGGGAGTGGCGGCGGCCTGCTGAACCGTCTCAGAGCCGGCGGCCAACCGGACATTCGACTCCGCAAGGCCCCGTTCCGGGCTTGCGGCGACGACAAGGACAGAAGCGACAAGGGCCGCGGCTGCTGATACAGCGCCGACAAATCGGCGTCTACTGGCTAAGTGATGTCGTGCCATAGTTCTTCCTTTAGTCGAAACGGAGAATGGTAAAACGGCGAAGTGGACCCGCTCACGCCGCCGGATCTCCGAGAGCGGAAGACACCCCGGAGACAGGCCACGCCTCCTGCGCGGGCCGCACGATCGGGAAGCGTAGTGTATGTGTCATCCGTAATCTGGCGAATCGGTCATCTGAATTATCTTTTCCGGCGAGAAGACACGGCCAAAGGTCGTCTCTACAGGAAGCAAATCCAATTGCGTGATGAGCGGGTCACCTCTTAGTGACCTCAGGTCATTAATATTGGCTCAAGGTCAGTATGTCAACTGCGCGCGCTCAGTCCTGCAGAAGCTTCACCTGCCAGCCCCACTTGAGGCCGCCGAAGACGTGGACGACGGCCTTTCCGGCCGCGTTCCTGGTTCCGGTGTCCTGTACGAGAAACGTCTCGGCCAGGAACTGCACCGTGGCCTCAGGCCTTCCGACGCCCACTGAGGGCGCGTCGTAGAAGCTGCAGACGTTCTGACCGTTGACCGAGGTCAGGCCGCCGGCGAGATAGAACGGGTTGGCGCGCCAGAGGTTGTCGAGCGGTGGGCCCAGCGACTTGACGACCTGGATCCACTGCAGCTTGTCGGTGGCGGCCGGATCTTGCTTGCGGGGGTCGGGGCGGTAGACGACGTGCAGGTCGGCGCCGCAGTCCAGAGCGGCTGCGTTTCCCGCCGGTCTGCTGGTGTACACGCTGTGCGACTGGATGCGGAACTCCTCACGGCCACGGAGACCACCCGCGTAGGTGAAGGTGTAGTGGGCTCCGAACGCCTCGGCGAGATGCCGCTGGAAATCGACGGCCGGATCTGCCGGAGCGTCTTGGTAGACCAGGTGGGGATCATCGCTGGATGGGCTGATCGGGAGCAGGGCGACACGATAGGGCTTGCCGTTGTGCTCGAAGTCCTTGGAGGTGACGTGTCCGCCGACCGTGGAGCCCTGGTACCACCCGTGTGGCCGGCTGGGCTGATAATCCCGCACGACGTGCGTCCGTGACACGGCCGCGGCGGGCGTGGTCGCGCCGGCGAGCGTGGACAGGCCCAGGAGGCTGCCGCCTCCCAGCACGGACCTTCGTGACGGGCGCAGCGGATCGGCGGCATGGTGGAGCTGGGTCGAACGCATGGAGCCGGCAACCTCACGATCGTCGTGGCGGGTGAGTTGGTTCATGGTTGTGGGTTCTCAGTTGCCGGCCGCGCGCGATGTCAGCTGCCAGCCGTATTTGATGCCGCCGAAGACGTTGACGACGGCCTTTCCGGCCGCGTCCTTGGTCCCGGTGTCCTGCACGAGGAACGTCTCGGCCAGGAACTGGACGTCCGACGGGGCGGACGTCTGTTCCGGCAGGACGCCGTAGGCGAAGTTGACCACCTGATCGCCGTAGACCGAGGTGCGTCCGCCGTACTTGTAGAAGGGGTTGGGGCGTCCGGCGTTGTCGACCTGGGCGGCGGAGGGTCCGCCGGCCACGATCCGCTTGCCGACCTGGATCCATCGCATGGTGCCGCGGCTGGGGGGCGGGTCGCAGACGACGTACAGATCGGCGCCGTAACTCAGGTCGGGCGAGCCGTCCTGGTAGGCGTACACGCTGTACGACTGGACCTCGAACGCGTGCCTGGCCCGGGAACCGCCCACGTAGGTGAACGAATAGCGGGCGCCGAACGCCTTGGCGAGAGTTCTTTTGAAGTCGATGGCGGGGTCCGCTGGTACGTCCTGGTAGAGCGGTTGCGGCGACCCGCCCGCCTCGCCGAGCGGTAGCAGGCCGATGCGGTAGGACCTTGCGTTGAAGGTGAAGTCCTTGGCCGCGGTGTGCCCGCCGACGGTCGCGCCGACCTCCTGCCCCGGCCGCGCGGGCCAGCCATGGGGCTGACTGTTCCGGTACGTCAGGAGGAGGCGGGTGGATGAGGTCACGGTGCATGCCTTCCGTTGTCGCGTCGTTCGCCCTACTTCTTCACTTGGGCGAAGCACCGGGAGGCGTTTCAGGATCCGGTCCGGGGCTTCGCCGCGAACAGGCCGGACGGGCAGAAACGTCGTCGTGATGCGCGCTGGAAACGCTTTTGGCTGCCCGGCCCAAGTAGGGGTGTGAGGAGCGGACGGCGAAGGGAACGAGGCGCGACGGCGCTGACCCTTCCCACCGGCACAAGCGGCGACGGGTCGCCCGGCTGCAGCCCGGCGGGATCTGCCGACCATCACGATGCGAACCCAGACAGGAGAAGTATGAAGATCAGCTTGATGCTGGCCGTGCCGCTGATGGCTGTGGCGTTGACCGCGTGTGGCGCCACAGCCGAGGACGGCGGGGTGGCCGGCGCGAGCGGCAACACAGCCACGTCATCGGCACCGGCGTCGTCCGCGGCCTCGGCACCGGCCGATCAGCGGGAGGCGGCGCTCAAGTTCGCCCAGTGCATGCGCGAGCACGGCGTCGACATGCCCGACCCCGAGCCCGGCGGCCCCATCGCGATCCAGGAACGCGCCGGCGACGGCGAGAAGGCCAAGAAGGCGCAGGAGGCATGCAAGCAGTTCCTGCAGGCCGCCGTGGGCGAGCAGGGCAAGGGCATCGACCCCGGTGAACGCGACATGCTGGTCAAGCTCGCCCAGTGCATGCGCCAGCACGGCATCGACATGCCCGACCCCGGCGCGGACGGGAAGGTCGAGATCAACGTCCCGGCGGGGACGCCCGAGGAGAAGGTCAAGCAGGCTCACGAGGCGTGCAAGGAGTTCTCCGCCGATCTGCCGCTCAAGCCGTGAGGAAGGCATGGGCGTTCGGCGGCGGTGTCGTGCTGGCGGCGGCGGTCGCCTGGACGGCGGTGACCCTGTCCGGCGGCGGTGACGAGGCCGGGACGACGCCGTCCGGCGCCCAGGCCGTTCCCGCCACGGCGACGATCACCCGGCAGGACCTGGTGGACGCGAAGACCGTGGACGGCGCTCTCACCTACTCCGGCTCGCACCAGGTGACGGGCGCCATCGCCGGCACCGTCACCTGGGTGGCGGCCGAGGGCGCGATGATCCGCCGCGGCCGGCCGCTGCTCAAGGTGGACCGCAAGCCGCTGGTGCTGATGTACGGCGGGCTGCCGCTGTATCGCGAGCTGAGCCAAGGGGCCGGCAACGGTCCCGACATCGAGCAGTTGGAACGCAACCTGCGTGCCCTCGGCTACGGCGACTCGCTGACCGTGGACGAGCGTTTCAGCTACGCCACCTACCTGGCCGTCCGGCAATGGCAGGACGATCTCGGCCTGACCAGGACGGGACGGGTGGACGCGGCCCAGGTGGTGTTCCTGCCCGCCGCGGTCCGCGTGACCGAGGCGAAGATCGAGGTCGGCGGGCGTACCGGGCCGGGACAGCACCTGCTCACGGTCAGCGGCGTACGGCGCCTGGTGCACGTGGACCTCGACACCGACGATCAGGCCCTGGCCAAGAAGGAGGCGGAGGTCACCGTCAAACTGCCGGGCGGGGAGCAGATCACCGGGAAGATCACCACGGTCGGCACGGTGGCCCGGTCGACGCAGCCGGCGCAGGGACAGGACAGCGGCAGGACCACGATCGACGTCGACATCACCCTGGACAAGACGCCCCGGACGAAACTCGACCAGGCCCCCGTGGAGGTCGAGCTGGAAAGCGAACGCCGCAAGGACGTGCTGGCCGTACCGGTCGAGGCGTTGCTGGCGCTGCGCGAGGGCGGCTACGGCGTCGAGGTCGTCGAAGGCGCCGCCACCAGGATCGTAGCCGTGAAGGTCGGCGCGTTCGGCGGCGGCAAGGTGGAGATCAGCGGCACCGGCCTGGCCGAGGGCGTCAAGGTGGGAGTGCCCGCCCCATGAGCGTCGTCGAGTTGCGCGGCGTCTCCAAGGTGTACGCCGGGCCGGTCGAGGCGCTCGGCGGCGTGGACCTCACCGTCGAGCAGGGCGAGCTGCTGGCCATCGTGGGCCCGTCCGGCTCCGGCAAGTCCACCATGCTCCAGCTGATCGGCACCCTCGACCGGCCGACGTCGGGCAGCGTGCGCATCGCCGGATACGACGTGGCCGCGCTGCCGGACCGGGAGCTTTCGGCGCTGCGCGCCCGCCATCTGGGCTTCGTCTTCCAGCAGTTCCGCCTGGCCGCCGGCGTGAGCGCGCTGGACAACGTGGCCGACGGCCTGCTCTACACCGGCGTCCCCCGGCGCGAGCGGCGCGAACGCGCCGAAGCCGCCCTGAACCGGGTCGGTCTGGGCCACCGGCTGGAACACCGGCCGCAGCAGCTGTCGGGCGGCGAGCAGCAACGGGTCGCGGTCGCCAGGGCCGTGGTGGGCGATCCGCCGCTGCTGCTGGCCGACGAGCCGACCGGCAACCTCGACTCCCACGCCGGGGCCGAGGTGCTGGGCGTCCTGCATGACCTGCACGCCGCCGGGACCACGATCGCGGTCATCACCCACGACGCCGACATCGCCGCATGGTGCCCACGGCAGGTACGGGTACGCGACGGGCGGATCACCGCCGACGACGGGCCCGGCCGGGGCCGCCGTCCTCGGGCCGAGACCCCGAACGGCCGCGGCCCCGTCGCGTCGAGACAAGGGAGCGGCGCGTGAGGCCCCCGAAACTGTCACCCGCCCGGCTCCACCTCGCCGATGTGCTGCGCGTCGGCGCGAGCGGGATGCGGGCGCGTCCCGCGCGGGTCGTCCTGTCGGCGCTCGGCATCGCCATCGGCATCGCGACCATGGTCGCGGTGATCGGCATCTCGTCGTCGTCGCAGGCGCAGCTGCTGCGCCGGCTCGACCGGCTCGGCACCAACCTGCTCACCGTCACGCCCGGCCGCACCTTGTTCGGGGAGCAGGCCAAGCTGCCTGCCACCGCGCTGGGCATGGTCAAGCGCATCGCGCCCGTCCGTACAGCCTCCGCCACCGGCACCGTCGAGGCGACCGTGCGGCGCACCGACCACGTGCCCGAGGCGGTGACCGGCGGCATCGCCGTCCAGGCGGCCAGCGCCGACCTGCTCACCACGCTGGAAGGCGCCGTCGCCAAGGGCACCTGGCTGAACGCCGCCACCGAGGCCAGGCCCGCCGTCGTGCTCGGCTCGGCGGCGGCCGAACGGCTCGGCCTGAGCAGGACCGGGATCCAGGTGTGGATGGGCAGCCGGTGGTTCACCGTCGTCGGCATCCTCAGGCCGATGGCGCTCGCCTCCGAGATCGAACGCTCGGTGCTCGTCGGGTTCCCCGCCGCCCAGGCCTACCTGGGGTTCGACGGCCACCCCACGACCATCTACGAACGCTCCGCCGAGGACGCGGTGGAGGCGGTCAGGGCGGTGCTGCCGCGTACCGTCAACCCGCGGAACCCGCAGGAGGTCGCCGTCAGCAGACCCTCCGACGCGCTGGCCGCACGCGTGGCGGCCGCCGACGCCTTCACCAGCCTGCTGCTCGGGCTCGGCGCGGTCGCGCTGCTGGTGGGCGGGGTCGGCGTGGCCAACACCATGGTGATCTCGGTGCTGGAACGCCGCAAGGAGATCGGGCTGCGCCGCTCGCTCGGCGCCACCCAGGGTCAGGTACGCGTCCAGTTCCTGACCGAATCCCTCCTGCTGTCCGCGCTCGGCGGGCTCACCGGCGCGCTCCTCGGAGCCCTGGCCACCGTCGGCTACGCGCTCACGAGGGACTGGCCGCCCGTCGTCCCGGCCTGGGCGCTCGGCGGTGCGATCGGCGCCACCCTCGTCGTCGGCAGCATCGCCGGGCTGTACCCCGCCATGCGCGCGGCCCGCCTGCCGCCGACGGCCGCCCTGGCCACCACCTGATCGCCGCCTCCCGTACATCACGAAAGGGATCGTTGAATGATGTCTCTCATCAGGACCGTGGTCGCGTCAACCGCGCTCGCGGCCCTGCTTCCGGCCTCTGCGGTCGCGCGGACGCCGGCTGCGGAGATCAGCTGGCATGCGTGCCCGGCTTTGCCCGACGACGTGCTCAAGGCTCGCGGGGTCGTCGCCGATCGGATGCCGCAGCTCCGCACCCTGCTGGCCCGGATGGAATGCGGAAAGGTCAACGTCCCCCTGGACTACCGTGCTCCACACGGCCGGCGGATCACCATCGCTCTGACCCGGCTCAAGGCAACCGGCTCGGCGAACCGGCTGGGCAGCTTGGCGCTCAATCCCGGAGGGCCGGGTGGCAGCGGATATCTGATGCCGGTCGAGGTCGTCATGATGAGCGAGCAGAACGCCCGGTTGAACGACCGCTACGACCTCATCGGCTTCGACCCCCGCGGCGTCGGCCACAGCACCAAGGCCGCCTGCCCACCCGCCGCCGGCGGACCGCCCGCACCGGGCCCGCTCACCAGGCAGGCGGCCAAGGCCGTCTACGCGAGCGAGAAAGCCGCCAACGCCGCCTGCGGACGCTCCGACCCGGACTTCCTCGGCACGCTCACCACCCTGAACGCGGCCCGCGATCTCGACCGCATCCGCGCGGCACTGGGCGAGGACAAGCTGAGCTTCCTCGGCGTGTCCTGGGGCACCTGGCTCGGCGCCGTCTACCGCGGCACCTATCCGAACCGGGTGCACCGCATGTTCCTCGACAGCGTGGCCCTGCCCCGCTTCCGCCTGGACGACTTCGAGGACGGCCGCGCCGACGCGACCGAGCGAGGCTTCTCCCGCCTGGCGGCCTGGATCGCCCGCCGCCATGACACCTACGGCTTCGGCGGCACCGCCAAGCAGGTCACGGCCGCGGTGGTCAAGCTCGGCCGCGCTTATGACGACCGCCCCCGCCGCTACACCGACGTGCCCGCCGTCGCTGACGGCGCGCTGGTCGCCATGCTGGCCGGACGCGGCTCGCCCGACTGGCCCAAGGTGGCCAAGGCCCTGAGCGAGCTGCGCGACGCCACCGGCACCACCGTGCCGCCCGCCGTCAAGGAGATGCTCGGCGGCCCGCCGCCCGCCATGCCACCGGGCGCGCCGGAGCAGATGAACGCGACCGCGAGCCAGGCGTTCTTCTGCGACGAAGACGCCAGCCGGCTCGGCTTCGACGCCGCCTGGACCGCCTACCAGCGCCGCTTGGAGCGCAACCCGGTGACCGGCCGGGCACAGCGCTTCTCCGCCGGATGCGCCGGCTGGCCGCTCCCCGTCCAGAAGATCGAGGTGAACCGGGTCGCGGGGTCGCTGGTGCTGTCCGGCCACCGCCACGAATCCATCTCCCCCTACGCATGGACGACGGACATGCGCAGAACCATCGGCGGAACCCTGTTCACCGTCGAAGACGACATGCACGGCTCCGCCATCCGGGAACCGGATTGCGCCGCCGAGCTGGTGTCGTACTTCCTCACCGGCCGGATCGGCCGAGGCTGCCAGGGGGTGGCGACACCGTAGCGGCAGTGAATGCCCGACGCGAGCGCCGCAGACATAGGCGGCCCTCGACCCCGAACCGGGCCAGACCGGCACCGATCCAGGTCAACCCGCGCCCAGCCTCCCTTTTGCCCGGCGAGCTCCCACATGCGTCGTCACTGGCTGGGTGTCAGCGGCTATTAGCTAAAGTCGGCTTCATGTCTGGAACGGAGCCGGTGACCTTCTCGATCGGCGAGGTGGCCAAGCGCTTCGGCGTGGAGGTGTCCACGCTGCGGTGGTGGGAGAAGTGCGGCCTGCTGGTGCCCAGCGGCCGGGAGTCCGGCCGGCGGCGTTACGACGCGGCGGACATCCGGCGGGTCGCGCTGATTCAGCTGTTGCAGGAGACGGCTCTGATGAGCCTCGATGAGATCCGGATGGTGCTGAGCGGCGGCCGCCACTCGGGTGGGTGGCGGCAGGCCGTCCAGGCGCGGCTGACCGCATGCGAGGAGCAGCAGGTTCGGCTGCGATCGGCGCAGGCGTACCTGTCTCACGCGTTGAATTGCCGACGTGATGACCCCGTCGACGGGTGTCCCCACCTGGCCGGGGAGATCGACGGCTACGTGGCGGCGCTCGGCGATCGCGACGGTGACCGAACGCTTCGGGCGCAGCATCGCTCCCGGCGACGCTCCGAAGTACTGGCCGAGACGACTGCTGACCGGCGGCGGGAACCCCGGTAGTCATTGCCGGGCGGTGCCATGAACGGTCCGAGGGCCAGCCCGGTGAACGCTGGCCGGCCGGAACGTGCGGATCGGTGGCGGAGGTGTCATGACGTCCTCGCGGCGATGGAAACGGGCTTCACGTCAAGCGCCTGCCGCCAGCGCACGGTCGGCGTCGTAGCCGTAGAGCCAGTCGAACTTGCTGAGGCTGTACCGGCGCAGGATCACGTCGCGGGCGCGCTGTTTGAAGCCGTTCGGCAACTGGAAGAGATCGCCGTTGCGGATGGATCGTTGCTGGACGGTGGCGGTGCGGGCGTGACGGGCTTTCTCATAGCTGCGGAGCGCGTCCGGTGCCGTCGATCTGGTCGCGCCTTCGAGACTGCGGCCCAGGACCCAGGCGTCCTCGATCGCCTGGGCGGCGCCCTGGGCGAAAAAGGGCAGCATGGGGTGCGCGGCGTCGCCGAGCACGGTGACGCGTCCCGATCCGGCGTCCTTGAGCGGCGGCCGGTCGAACAGGGGCAGGCGCAGCGTTGTCGTCGCGGCCGAGACGATCGTGTGGATGTCGGGGTCCCAGCCGGCCAGCGCGGCGGCGAACTCCTCGGCCGGGCCCTGGCGTGTCCACGATTCGGTGTCGGCGATGTCGGCGGGCAGCGCCGCGGCGAGGCTGAGCAGGCGTCCAGCCGAGACCGGGTAGGAGACCAGATGCTTGCCCGGCCCGAGCCACATCCGCACCGTGGGCGGCTCGGCCAGGTGTGCGACGGCTTCGGCGGGTACCAGGACCCGCCAGGACGCCTTGCCGGAGAAACGCGGAGTGCCGAAAACCGAGCATCAGCAGCCAGGAAAGACGCGCCGGCGCGGAGGCACCGGGGTCATACGTCGCTCAACGATCGAAGCAGTCGGCTGACGTGGTGAGGCGGGCAGACATGTTGCGCTCCATCATGCACAGTGCCGCCTGGCCAAGGTCCTCATGGATGGCCGCCACACAGTCGGGTGGCACGATCAAAGCGTAGTGCCGCACGTACGCGTCCAAAGCGCTGTACAGCACGCACTGCTCTGTCACTTGTCCGGTCAGCACGACCGTCTCCACCTGCGCACGAGACAGCAGGTATTCCAGGGCGGTACCGAAAAACGCGCTGTGGCGAACCTTGGGCAGGAAGGCGCACCCGGGCGGCGGCAGGATCGGCTCGACCAGATCCGGCCGCCTGCCGTTCAGCGCCCGCGCCTCGATCCCGTGCCGGTCGGTGGCGAAGTCGCCGTAGTTGTCGTTGACGTACACCAGCTCGACATCGTCACGCTCACGGGCGCGCGCGACCAGTCGCGCCAGCGGTTCGGTGATCGCTGCCACCCGCTCGCCGAGTTGCTCGGCGTCCTGGTGGTCGTACGGATTGAGCATGTCGATGACGACCAGCGCGGATCTTGCCATAGCCTCTGTCATCTCCAGAGACCTGCCCGTTTATCCCGGCACGAGGCAGGCGACTGGGCCCATGTCCGGATTGTTCTGCACCGGGCGTGCCACCGCACCTGGGAGCAGTGCCGTCGTCACGATGACCAGCGAAGCCAGACGGCATTTTCGTCACCGTACCTGGGCCGGCACAGATCCTGGCGGCAGTCTTTCGACCTGCAAGAAAGTGGTCAGGCGGAGCTCATCCGGCCGGGGCCGCGTGGCATGGAAGGATGCCCCTGATCGCGTCCTTGACGTGGGCGGGATACCGCCGTTCCGTCATGGCGCGGCCTCGAAGCTCGGCGTGTCCCGCGTAGGCTGCGCGGTGGTGAGACGGACGAGGAAGCCCCTCCCCCACCACATGGTCATTCGGTGCTTCTCGAATCAGGATCTTGCTGTTGGCCCGGTCAGTGCCGTTGGGCCCACAGCAACCGTTGACAGAGCTTGCCAGGCCGCCTTCTTTGCAATGCCGCACGGCACCCACCGGACCACGTACGAGCGTCAACTGCTGAGGCGCTTCTTGAGAAGCTCCTTCGCCTGGTCGGCTCCCTTACGGCTTTCTCCCTGCGCGCGCCGGAAGAAGTCCGCGAGCTCCCGGTCCCCCTCACGCTCGGCGTCTTGCGCGTAAGTCTCCAGACGCAGCACGTTGCTCAAGCAGGTTTCGGTGAACCAGAGGATGTTGTAATCCTTGTCTTTGGTTCCGGTGACCCGGCCTGTCTCTTCAGCAGACATGAGTCCTCCTGTTGTCGGGTGGGCGTCGCCTACCCGCACAGGCACCGGCGAATCTGGCTACCTTCCGCAAATGGCGTCAGCGAATTCGAGATCAGAATGTCCGTGGTCGCGAACCAGGTCAACGAACGAGGGGAAGGACCTGTTCGGCGTAGAAGTCGAAGAACGCGTCCTGCTCCGGACCGATCTGGCACACGTAGATTTCGTCGAAACCCGCCTCCACATATTCCCGAAGCGCGCGAGCGTGTACCTCCGGATCGGGACCGCACGGCACTGAACGGGTCGCCTCCTCCTCGCTCACCATCCCGGCGAGCTGCTCGAAGTGCCGGGGCAGCGGCAGCAGCTGGGAAGCCTCCCCCTGGATGCCCTCGGTGGGCCAGATGCGGTGGGCGGTTTTGCGGGCGGTCGCCTCGTCGGAGGCGTAACACACCTTGATCCCGCCTTGCACGACCTTGCCCTGGCCGCCCGATTCGTGAAACGCGCGCACCAGGTCAGCAGCCGGTCCAGTACAGATGTAGCCGTCACCGATCTGTCCGGCAAGCGCCACCGCCTTCTCGCCGAAGCCGGAGATGTAGATCGGTGGCGGCTCCTCAGGCAGCGTGTAGAGCCGCGCGGTGTCCACCTCGTAGTGCTCGCCCCGGTGGGTCACCAGCTCGCCGGTCCACAACCTGCGCATCACGCCGACGGCTTCCTCCAGCATCTCGCGCCGCTGTTCGGCCGACGGCCAGCGCGCCCCGACGATGTGCTCGTTCAGCGCCTCTCCCGTGCCCACACCCAGCCGGAATCCCCCGCGCGACATAACGGCCGCGGTCGCCGCCGCCTGCGCGACGATGGCCGGATGGATCCTGACCAGCGGACAGGTCACCGCCGTGGTGATGGGCAGCCTGATCGCCTCCGCCAGCGCTCCGATCACCGTCCAGACAAAGGCGCTCTGCCCCTGCTCGTCCGTCCACGGATGGTAGTGATCAGAGATCCACAGTCCCTCGAAGCCCGCCTGCTCGGCCAACTTGGCCTGGCGAACCAGCTCATCCGGGCCGTGCTCCTCACACGCCAGGAAATATCCGAACCGGGCCATCATCTCCCCCTCCTCGTTTTCGGCGGCCCCTACCCTCGATCATGGGTTTCATCTGCCTAGCCTCAGAGGGCGCCCACGGCCACGCTGCCGGCCCATCTCAAGCGCTCTCTGACCTGTCCGTTCACACCCGCCACCAGCTCGACGTCGTCGCCGCCCAGCCTGCCCCTGACCTGTGAGAGCAACAGGACGGCCGGTGGTCCTGGTGGGCTAATCAGCCGCAGTGTTCCCGGCTCTGCCCGTCCTGCTGCCGGGCCCCAACTCCTCGGACAGGAGCTCCAACAGACCGGGCAGATGCTGCTCGATGTCCTGCCTGGGCAGCGAAACGGCGCTGCCGTTGCCGTGGTCACGCTGCGTGATCAGCCCCGCCTCACGCAGCACCCGGAAGTGATGCGTGCGCGCGGCCTTCTTCACCGGCAGGTCGAACGAGCCGCAGGCGCGCTCCTGGTCGTCGGGGTCGGCCGCGAGCTCGGCCACCACCCGGCGGCGGGAGTCGTCGGCCAGCGCGCGGAACACCTTGCCCAGATCCATGGCTTACTCCTAGGTACGATTTGCATCATACCTGACCGATGGCTAGCGTTGGCAGGTATGAAGATTGTCGTACCTGAAGGAGACGGGGCAGTCGGTATCTACGGCTTCGCCCGGCCGAAGCCCGAGCGCGCCGATGAGCTGGAACGGCTGCTGCTGTCATTCGTGGAGCCGACCAGAGCCGAGCCTGGCTCGATGCAGTACCAGGTCCACCGCGACGTGGCAGATCCCAGCACGTTCGTGTTCTACGAACTGTGGCGGTCGGCCGACGACCTGCGCGCGCACCTCGCGCGTCCCGAGCTCGCGCACTTCCAGCAGCACCGCATGGACTACCTACGAGAAGACCTGGAGATCCACTGGCTCACGCCTCTCAGCGTGACCCCCTGACTCCCGTTTCAGCGGCTCCACGCCGATATTCTGGACAGAGCGACCGACCTTGGCCAGGCGCGCCGCGCGGATCACCAGGCCCTATGAGGACGGCAACCCGCGACAGTTGAATAGACGACCCCACCGCTGTCGACCCCGAGAAACCCACCGAAGGCAATCCCGGCAGGGCGCCCTCGGCCCAAACCAATGGTCTTGGCAGAACCGCTCTCCGGAGGTCCCAGCCGGGGACCTCCGGAGACGTGGCTCTGGTGCAGGTGGTGGGCTCAGCTGATGACGCCGATCCGGTACCTGGACTCGCCGCTGCGGAATTCGTAGTTGCGGGTCACGTGCCCGCGGATGCGGATGCTGCCGAGGTTGTCGTTTGAATCGAGGTCATCGACCTCGATGAGCCTCTGCAGGCTGCCGACCTTGACGCACTTGTCCACCTCGACCCGCTGGTCCCGGGCGATCGACACATAGGGCGCGGTCACCGGCCAGATCTTCTTGCCTCTGCCATTCACGATCTTCACTTCGTCGCGGCCGTTTTCGCTGACCTCGAGGGCCCTGATGCCGTCGAGGAACACGCCCCTGCCACAGAGGCTGGCGGCGGCCTTGTCGGTTCCTGGTGCGGCCTGGGCGGTCGCCGGGCCCACGAGCGCCACGACGCTGATCGCCGCGGCGGCCAGACCCGCGAATGTGTGAAGTAGTCGCATTTCTTTTCCTTCCCCGAAGATGTCGCCGTTTGCTTTCTGCGGAGTTTCAGAATGCCGAACCGGGCAGCAAAGATCTGTTTCGGCCGTCGCGCTTCCGTTTACGGATCTTCCGGTTTATCGGATCATCGCCGTTCCTCCGCAATAGGAACGTTCGCAAGGTGCGAGGAGACCTTGCAAGTAATCGGGGCGAGATGGGATGGTGGGATGGGTTCCCAGCTGTAACCTGCGGTTATGCCGACCTGCTGGGACGCGGGTGGGATGCTGGGAAACGGGTCGACGCTCAGGCCGTGGAGTCGTTTGGGGTCACGTTGTGCAATCGCAGGAAACTGACCGGTTCGCCGCCCAGATCCGGGCGCTTAAAGATCGCGCCGGGATCAGCTTCGAAGAGCTGGCCAGGCGAACCGGAATCAGCAGTTCAAGCCTTCACCGCTACTGCTCCGGAGCCAAGATTCCCGCTGACTACGGCGTAGTTCACGCACTCGCCAAGGCCTGTGGCGCGAGAAACGACGAACTCCGGGAGCTGCATCGACAGTGGGCGCTCGCCGATGCCACACGATCATCAGTGTCACCCGGCGAACTGCCGGCGGCCGTTCCCGGCGATGACCAGAGCACGAGGTCACCCACGACTTCCTGGGGCGCACCCGAACCAGCGCGGCGGTCGCACCGTCGCAGGCTCACGATCGTGACGATCGTCTGTCTGATGACGATCACCGCAAGCGTGGTCGCCGTACTGAACGCCTACCGGCCTGACAGCTCGAAGGCCGGGAGCGACCCGCCGGCAAACGCCAGGGCCACCGCCCCCGTGCGGGTCTTCAACATCGAGGAACGCTGCCGAAAACGCAGTGACAGAGCCCCGGGCTGCAGCATCGGACTGGCGATCAACCCACGGCTCAACTACGACGCCCGCAACGTGGTGAACCACCGCGTCTGGCACAACGACGTACTGAACGCCGACTGCGTCCTTCACGACGGCGACGACGTCTTCGATGAAATCGGCACCAAAGGCACCCGCTGGTACCGAGTCCGCCTCGACGACGTACCCGGCGGCCACGCCTGGCTGTCCGGCATCCGCACCCGCGACACTCCGGCGCTGCCGACATGCGCACCATGACGCAGCGTATCGGCGACGTGCTCGCCCAGCGGCCGCCCTGACCGGACGGCGTCCCGGCCTGCCGAACCAGCTCAGCCCCTTACGGGCCGGGTTGCCGCCGGGGACGACATGCGCTATCACGTACGGTGACAGATTCAGTACACTCAGTGATAGCGCAGAGGACTCTCCGTGGAATCACAGCTGCCGGTCCCCGGCGAACGATGCTCACGCACGCTCCGCCGCCTGCGCGACGAGGCCGGGCCGGTCGTGCCCGTCATCCTGCCAGGTGGCGTCCGCGTCTGGTGTGTCATGTCCTACGAAGCGGTCAACGAGGTCCTCGCGGGCGACGGCGTGCTCTACAGCAAGCAGGCCAAGAACTACACCGCCCTGCACGACGGCACGATCCCCGCCGACTGGCCCCTGCGGCAAATCCTGGAGGGCAACCACCTGCTCACCAAGGACGGCGCCGATCACCGCAGGCTGCGCAGCCTGGTCAACCGGGCGTTCACGCCGGGCCGCGTAGAGGCGCTGGCGCCGCGCATCCAGGCCCTGGCCGACGAGCTGCTCGACGGGCTCGCCGCCAAGGGCGACGGGGCCGACCTCGTCCACGCCTTCAGCGAGCCGCTGCCGATCACCGTGGTCGCCGAGCTGTTCGGCGTGCAGGCGCAGGAGCGCGGGCTGATCCGCGAGTGGACGCAGACGATCGTGGCGCACGACTCCGCCCCGGAGGAGGCCGCCAAGGCGGGGGCGGACCTGCTGGCGTGCCTGTCCGGGCACATCGCGCGCCGCCGCCGCGACCCCGCCGACGACCTGACCACCGCCCTGATCCAGGCGCAGGACGAGGACGGTGACCGGCTGTCCGACGACGAGATGGTGGGCATCCTGTGGCTGGTGATCGTGGCCGGCCATGAAACGGTCGTGCACCTGCTCGCCAACACCGTCATCGCGCTGTGCACCGATCCGGGGCAGCTGGCCCTCGTACGGGAGCACGGCGACTGGTCGCTGGTGGTGGAGGAGGCGCTGCGCGCCCGCAATCCCGTCAACAGCGCCATCCTGCGCTACCCGCTGAGAGACGTGACGATCGCCGGGGTGCCGGTGCCCGCCGGGGAAGGCATCGTCATCGGGTTCAGCGGGACGGGCACCGACCCCGCCCGGTACGGCCCGGACGCCGGGCGCTTCGACGTCGCGCGGGCCCCGGAGACGCATCTGGCCTTCGGCCGGGGCCCGCACTTCTGCGTCGGCGCGCCCCTGGCCAGGCTGGAGCTGCGCATCGCACTGTCGGCGCTGTTCGAGCGCTTCCCCCGGCTGCGCCTGGCCGTGCCGGAGGAGGAGATCGTCTACACTCCGTCGATCATCACCGAGGGGCCGGTCGCGCTGCCGGTGCTGCTGTAGCGGCACGAAAGACGCCATCGTACGAACGAGATCCTCAGATCCAGCCCTGCCGCTTGGCGAGCAGGGCTCCCTGGAAGCGGTTCGCGGCGCCGAGCCGGTCGAGCAGCTCGGCCACGTGCCGCCGGTAGGTCCGCAGGCTCACGCCCATCTCCCTGGCCGCGACCTCGTCCTTGTCGGTGCTGGCCAGCAGGTACAGCACCTGCCGCTCCCGGCAGGTCAGGCCGGGCTCGGGGTGGGGTTCGAGATCCACCGCGTGCGCCCACACCCGCTCGAACAGATCCACCATCGTCGCGACGACTCCCGTCTGCGAGATCATCAGGGCGCTCCGGTGACCGCCTTCCGGCTCGCTGGGGACGAAGACCACCGCACGGTCCACGATCACCATCTGCTGTCCGGCGTCGTCGACGATACGGTGAAGGTCACCGGCGCGGTGCAGCGTGATGCAGTAGTCCATCAGCGCCGGGTCGATCAGGGCCTTCCTGGCGACGATGGTGCGCCACCGGACACCCTCCTGGAGCCGCTGAAGGTAGGCGGGCAGCCTGCCGGGGTGCGGGCGCTGCCGTTCCGACTGCACGGACAGCACCTCGTGCGCGTCGAGCGCCAGGGACCAGATCCGCCCGTTGATCCGGTCGGCGCCGTCGATCCGCTCGATCGTGACCGTGCGGTCGGGCCCGCGGCGCTCCGCGCTGAGCAGGTGCAGCGCCTCCCACGCGGCCGAGATGCGGCGCTGCTCCGCGCTCGTCTCCAGCAGGCGGCGCCTGATCAGGCGGCTGATCCCGATCTCCGGCTCGACGGCGGAGGGCCGGCCGGCCGGGTCGAATTGGATGAGGTCGAGTGCCGCGAGCCGCTCCAGCGCCGCTCGCAACGCGTCCGGATCGCCCGCCGCCGCTTGGCAGCCGTGCAGGAGGTCGCGGTACACCGTCTCGTCGAAAGCGGTCAGTCCGAGACTGCTGAGACTCATGTGGCTCCCGATGTAGCGAAAGGGACCGGCGCGGCTGCTGGTGTACGAGTGGCAGCAAGTTGCACGGCCCTGCAGCTTGATGCCAGTCCCGACTGCTTACTTCAGTTGATCATCCGTGGCTATTGTCCTGTTGTCGGCGGCGTTGAACACCCAAATCGCGCATGTCGGCTTACCGGCACCCCCACCGCCGGTTCGCACAAGAGGAGGATCCCTGTGTTCCGTGCACTCAATGAGATGAGCGACCGGCTTCTCAGTAGGTTGCTGCCCACCGCCACAGCCGAGGCCGAGCCCTGCTGGTGGACGCCGACCGGCATCAGGTGCTGCATCTACGCCGGCAAGACGTACTGCAGCCACTAAGCCTGAGCCGAACGGATCGGCCGCGTGGAGTGCGTCGCGCTGACCGCCACGGTGGCCGCCCTCGACGGTGGAGCGTACGGCATCGGCCAGGCCGGTGCCGTACGGCATCCCCTTTTCCGCCTGCTGAACCGTAAGGGACGCCGATGTCCTTCCTCGTGGCCGCCGTCGTCTTCGTCGGCGTGCTGAGCGCCGTCAATCTGTTCCTGCTGCTGGCCGTGATCCGCCGCCTCCGCGAGCACGCGAACATCCTGCGGAACACCTCCATGCCGCCCCCCTTCACCGCACCGGGCACGAAGCTGCCGGAGTTCACCGCCACGGACAGCACCGGCGCCTCCGTCACCCGCGCCACGTTCGGCGCCGGGGGCGGGACGACCGTCGTCGGCATGTTCTCCACCGACTGCGCGGCCTGCGACGAGCACCTGCCCGAGTTCGCCGAGCGGGTCCGCACCCTGGGCCGCGACCGCGTCATGGCGCTGGTCGTGGGCGGAGGGCCGAAGCGGGAGACCTTCACGGCCGCGCTCGCCGCCATCGCGACCGTGGTCGCCGAGGAGCGCGACGGCCAGGTGTACGCGGCCTTCCGGCAGCCGCCGTTCCCCGGCTTCTACCTCGTGGACGGCGAGGGCGTCGTGACCGCGTCGGCGGGCTCCCTGGACGAGCTCCCGATCCCGGCGAACGTCTGACCGGTATGGCGAACCCCACGCTCGGGCGGGTCCGGGTCGCCGTCGCCCTCGCCTGGGCGGCCCATCCGGTGGCCGCCGCCGGCGCGGCCGTACTCGGAGTCCTCGCCGGTGTGGCGCCGGTCGCGACCGCCTGGCTGACGAAGCTGGTCCTCGACGCGCTCGTCCAGGGCGCCGGGTTCGCCGCCCTGGCGCCCCTGGCCGGTGGGCTCGCCCTCGCCGGACTGGCGGTCATCGTGCTGCCGCACGTGTCGGACTATGTCGAGGCGCAGCTGCGCAGGTCGCTGCGCCTGCTCATCTACGACCGGCTGTTCCGGGCGGTCAACCGTCATCCCGGGCTCAGCCGTTTCGAGAACCCGAACTTCCACGACACGCTCCGCCTGGCCTACGACTCGAGCCACAACGCGCCGGACCGCCTGGTCATCGGTGCGCTGGCGATCGGTCAGGCGCTCATCACCCTCGCGGGCTTCGCCGTCACCCTGTTCGCCGTCAACCCGCTCATGGTCGCCGTCATCCTCGTCGCCGCGCTGCCTTCGCTGCGCATCCAGCTCATGCTCAGCCGCAAGCGCGCCGAGGTCATGTGGGACATCACCCCCGCCATGCGGCGGCAGGTGTTCTTCGGCGATCTGCTCACCAGGCCGGAGGCGGCCAAGGAGGTGCGGCTGTTCGGCCTGGGCGACTACCTGCGGACCCGGATGCTCGACGAGGTGCGCGGCATCAACCAGGCCGAGCGGGACGTCGACCGCCGGACCCTGCGCAGCCAGGGCGTGATGGCGCTGCTCGGGAGCGTCGTGGCGGCCGGCGGGCTGCTGTGGGCCATCCTCAGCGCCGCCTCGGGAGGCATCAGCGTGGGCGACGTGACGGTGTTCGTCGCGGCCGTCGCGGGCGTCCAGGCGGCACTGACCATGATCGTCAGCCAGTGGGCTGACGCGCACAACGCGCTGCTGATGTTCGGCCACTACACGGCGGTGGTGGAGGCCGCGCCCGATCTGCCCGTCCCGGACGAGCCTCTCGCCCTGCCCGCGCTGCGCGACGGGATCGAGCTGCGCGACGTGTGGTTCCGCTACAGCGAGGAGCACCCCTGGATCCTGCGTGGGGTGGACCTGTTCATCCCGTCCGACCGTACGGTGGCCCTCGTCGGGATGAACGGCGCCGGCAAGAGCACGCTGGTCAAACTGCTGTGCCGGATGTACGACCCGGTCCGGGGGCAGATCACCTGGGACGGTGTGGACCTGCGCGACGCGAGCCCGGACGACCTGCGCGGGCGGATCGGCGCGGTGTTCCAGGACTACATGGACTATGACCTCACCGCCGCCGAGAACATCATGCTGGGCGACCTGACGGTGGCCGGCGACCTGGGGCGCGTCTACGACTCGGCCCGCCAGGCGGGCGTCCACGACACGCTCACCGCACTGCCGCGCGGGTACGACACCATGCTCAGCCGCATCTTCGGCGACCGTGACGAGCAAGCCGGGGTCGCGCTGTCCGGCGGGCAGTGGCAGCGGCTGGCGCTGGCCCGCGCGTTCATGCGGCAGCGCCAGGACCTGCTCATCCTGGACGAGCCCAGCTCGGGGCTCGACGCCCAGGCGGAGCACGAGGTGCACACCAGCCTGCGGAGTTACCGCGGCGACCGGACGAGCGTGCTCATCTCGCACCGGCTGGGCACCGTGCGCGACGCCGACCTCATCGTGGTGCTGAGCGACGGGCGGATCGCCGAACGCGGCACGCACGACGAGCTCATGGCCGCGGGCGGCGAGTACGCCCGGCTCTTCACGCTGCAGGCCAGCGGCTACGAGAGCGGCTCTCCCGACGGCCCCGGAGACGACGGCCCTGGCTCCGGGGACGACGGCTTGGAGGACAGGCTTCGCACGACCACGCCGAGCACCCGGTCGGCCGGCAGGTAACCCCACACCCGTGAGTCGGCGCTCGACGTGCCGTCCCCCACGACCACGAGCGCGTGCTCGGGCACCCCCGCGCCAGGTTCGGCCGCCACCGCCCGTACCACGTCGGCCGGGACGGGGTCGCCCGGCAGCGCGGTCACCCGCTTGATCGCCCAGGGAGCCGCCGGCGGGCCCGTGCCCCAGCCCGAAGGCCGCGTCGACTCGAAGACCACCACCTGACCGCGCCGCACCGAACCGGTCCGGCGGACCAGCACCCGGTCACCCGGACGGTACGTCGGCGACATGCTCACGCCGCTCACCTGGACGACGACGAGCCTGCGCCGGGCGACCACCGCCACGACGGCCGCGAGGACGACGAGCACGGCGACAACGATGAGCGCGGACCACACATGCCTCACTCTAGGCGCAAACGACCCGGCATGATCGTCGGGTTCAGCGCCGACCGGCTAGGGTGTCGCGAAAAATGGAGATCATTCGTGTCGCGATTAGCCCTGCTCGTCTGGGTGGCCGCCCTGGCCGCCGCCGCGTATCCTCCATCAGGTCCAAGACGGAGCCTCCTCCATCGTCTACGGCTGCGTGGGGTTGCTCGGCGGACCAGGCTTCGAGCTCACCGAGCTGGCTTCGCCTCCGCTGGGGGACGCCTACGACCTCGCCGGGCTGGCCGTCCAGTGGGGCGTGCCCGCGATCCTCGTCCTCGCGGGCCTGCTCACGTCGGCCGCCACCACCGGCAACGGAGCCGTCATCGGCCGCCGCGTGGCCGGCCTGCTGACCCTGCTCGCGGTCGCGACTCCGCTCAGTCCCTCATACACCTCCGACGACGGCTGCTCGATGATCCCCGCCCTCAGCGGCGATTGGTTCGCGATCGTGCTGAGCTCCTACGGGCCATATGAGTCGGCCCTCCTGCTCTCCGCTCTGCTGGTGCTGCTGGCCACCCGGACCGCAGGGGATCCCGGGCCGGGCGGATTCGCCGTCCGCCGGGCGGCCGCGTTCGCGATCGACTACCTGCTCTTCGCGAGCTTCCTGGCCGCTTTCGAGCCGAGGCCGAGCCGCCTGGACGTCGGGCTGCTGGACTGGTTGAGCTTCGACGAGCCGGCGCCGCTGCTCGCCGTCGGTGTCATGTTCCTGTACGTGCTGAGCGGCCGGACGTTCGGCAAGCAGATCATGCGCATCCGCGTCGTCTCCGAGGGCACCGGGCACTGGCCGGGCTGGCGCAGGTCCGCCGTCCGGGCGCTCGTCTTCCCCGTCCTCGTCTGTGTGCCGGAGTTCGGCCTGGTCGTGCTGCTGGTGGACGGTCTGTGGGCGGTGCCGGATCCGGCCGGCCGCGGCCGCCGAGCGGCACGCCTGGGTACGCCGAGCGGCGGCCGTGGTCGTGACCGACGACAAGACGGGCGCGCCGAACCTGGTGGTGTGCGCCGAGCTGAACCCACGGGAAGCGGCCCTCATGGACCAGGGCCACCGGTCGGCCCATCACCGCTCTAAGTCAGCGATGTCTTCCCCGTGCAGCGGCCGCATCCGGGGATCTCGTTCGGCGGCTCCTCCCCCGCCGCCTACGCCACCGGAGGCGCCGAGGCCGGCGTCTACTGCCTGTGGGGCGATCCCTGGCCGACACCGCCCAGCAGATCGAGTCGGTCTGGGCCGCGGCGCGCGCGGCCGGGCGCGCATCCAGGCGGCCTTCCGCCCGATCATCGCCCCCACCGAGGAGCTGGCCTGGGAGAAGGCACACCGTACGGTCGAAGCCATCAGCGTACGGCGGGCGAAGGGCCGGCAGGCGCCGCGCGGCCACCAACCGGAAGGCCCGGAGAACACGGGCGCGCAGCGGCTGATCGCCATCGCGTCCAGGGGCGAGAGCTTCGACCGGGCCCTGTGGACCCCCACGTCCGCCGCCACCGGCGGCGAAGGCAACTCCAACGCGCTCGTCGGCACCCCGGAGACGGTGGCGAAGGCCCTGCTGCTCTACTACGACCTGGGCTGGACATCCTCTCCGCCCGGGGGTACGACCTGGTCGGCGACGCGATCGACTTCGGCCGGCACGTGATCCCCATCGTGCGGGAGGAGGTGGCCAGGCGGGATCGCGAGGGCGCCGAACGCGGGCCCCACCTGCTGGAGAAGATCGTCGCCGGAATCTGACTCCGCGTTGCCGGGGTCAGCCGACCGTGTAGCGGAGGGGGTCGGCCGGGTCGGCGATGAAGTGCAGGCCCTTGCCCGCCAGGCGCTTCTCCAACTCCTCGGGGCTTTGCGGGGCGGTGTCGGGCAGCCGGTAGTACTCCTCCAGGATGGCGCGGGCGGTGTCGTCGTCGCTGACCGCGCAGTCCCAGATGACCTGATCGCCCTCGACGGTGATGCCGAAGGCGAAGAACGCGCAGCAGGCCTTCTCCCGCGCGGCCAGGTCCCGCACCCACGCCGCCACGCCGGGCTCGGCGCGCAGCCGGAAGCGGATGCCCTGGCCGGTCTTCTCGCGGTCGATGAGGTGCCGGCCGAACAGGTGCCGGTATTCGTCCAGGCGCTGCTGGGCGGTGTCGGGGGCGGTGGTCATGTCGCAGACGATGGGGGTGGAAGCGGCGGGGATGTCCACGGTGGGCTCCTCTTCGGGATGGCTTGCCGGCGCTCTTGTGACGCCCTCACCGCAACCGTAGAGTCTGGACTTGAGTCCAGAGTCAAGGGGTGGAAGCCGTGAAAATCGGACAGGTCGCGCAGGAGGCCGGGGTCAGCGTGGACACGGTCCGCTTCTACGAGCGGCGCGGCATCCTGCCCGCCGCCGAGCGCAGGCCCTCGGGGTATCGCATCTTCGACGCCACGACGGTGGAGCGCATCCGGATGGCCAAGGCCCTGCAGGAGCTCGGCTTCACTCTGGACGAGGTCGTCGACGCCCTCACCTCCCACGACCGGGGCGGGGCCACCTGCGACAGCGAACGCTGGCGACTGGAAGCGGTGGTGGACCGGCTCGACGCCAAGATCGCCGAGCTGACCCAGGCCCGGCGCACCGCCGCAGGGCGGCTGCGGGACTGCCGTACCGGCCGATGCGTACTCATCTACGGACACGCCGACCACTGATCGCAGCAACCCGAGCGGGCCCGCACGCCCTCCTACAGACCGAAGGCGACGCCCTCGACGAGAATGAGCGCTCCGAGCCCGATCAACACGATCGGCAGCAGGACGTGGCCCCACGGGCTCAGCGCGCGAGCGACGACCGGGCGGGTGGCGAAGGTCACCGCCGCGACCTCCAGCACCTTCGGTCCACCGGCGTGCTCTTGCGCCGAGCCCCGGCGCCGGCTATCTGACCAAGGCCCGCAAGAGCGGAGACGACACCGTGTTCCGGCACTACGGTGGGAGCTGTCCGCCGTGCTCGCACGGGGGCGGTCTGCGCAGCGTCAGGGACGAATTCCTGGCTCTGCACCGACGGTGATCGCCTCGACGATCTCCCGGACGGCCGAGGCGTCGGGCAGCGCGCCGAGTTCCCCGGCGAACAGCAGGTGACCGGTGCCGATCAGGGTCAGGGCAAGCGTGCGGGCATCCGCGTCCGCCGTGACACGCCCGACGCGGCGCTCAGCATCCAGATAGGCCGAGAGACAGGTGCCGGCCTCGGTGAGGATCGGGATGCCGCGCGGGGTCGTCGCGCGCAATCGGGACCGCAGATCGTCACGGGCGATCACGACGCCCACCAGACCCAGGTTCACCGGCGTGAAGATGCGGGTCAGAGCCTCGACCAGGTTGGCGACCAGTGTGGCCGAGCCGGCCGCCTCGGTCAGCTCGCCGATCTCCGCTTCGAGCCGGGCGATGCGGTCGCGGACGAGCCCCGCCAGGAAGTCGTCGAAGTCCGCGAAGTGACGGTGCAGCACCCCCTTGGCGACCCCCGCCTCCTCCGTCACGGTGCGACTCGTCAGCCCGCCGGCGCCGTTGCGCGTCAGGACCCGCTCGGCGGCGGCGAACAGCTGCGCCCGTGCGTCGCGTAGGGCTACACCCGTCGGCATGAGTCCTCCTGCGAGCAGTTGACGAATGGGCGTGTGCCTACTTCGTGTGGGCGCATGGTCACTCTACCGCCGCCGGGGGGCATTACGGTGCGCATGGACGGGCCTTCTGTACGGCGGACGAGTGCGTCACACCTCTCATCCTGCCACCGAAAGACCCGTTCCCCCTCTCAGGCCTCGTCAGCTCGCGGTCGCGGCCACACCGCGCGTCAGGACGAAACCCCCAGAGCCTGCCGCCCACGTTCGAAGTAGTCGGACACGGATCGGTCATCCCAGCTGCCTCCCGCGAGGGCGACGTAGCCGTCAGGGCGGATCAGCACGAGCCCGTCACCGTCGACCCCATAGAGATCGTGCGCCTCCCCGGCTGAGTCGATGAGCGCACTTTCGCTGTGTGGGAGCCCCGGGCGGAGAATGCGATGCGTGTGGACATCGCCGCGTCGGCCCTCGCTCACCTGGGGTGCGGGCCTGGAGCCGAAGACGAGCAGCGTGAAATGCGTGCCGTGGAACAAATCGAACAGCCTCACCTGCTCGTCGCTCGCCGGCTCGATGCAGTCCTCGATTCCGTGCTTGATGCCGTGCTTGATGCAGTGGGCGTCCGGGGCTCGATCGCCTGCACGGATGCCGATCGCCTCATCCAAGTCGCGGGCCAGACTGCTGCCCCGGTAGGTGATGCTCAGCTGGCTGACGTCGCTGAACGGGTCCCGGCCTTCGAACGCGCCGACAATGCGCTCCGACACCCGTGCGGAGTCGTCACTGGCCCAGAACCTGCCCCGAGCGGTGGTCGAGGCCAGCACGTGCTGGGCGATCGGCAGACGCTCCTCCTCATACGTGTCCAGCAGCGGTTCGGGCGCTCCGCGCAAGACGTGCGCGAGCTTCCAGCCGAGATTGTAGGCGTCCTGAACGCCCGTGTTCATGCCCTGGCCGCCGGCAGGGGTGTGCACATGGGCGGCGTCTCCCGCCAGAAAGACGCGGCCGTCCCGATACCGGTCCACCATACGGATGTTGACGTGGTACACCGAAAGGTAGACCGCATCATGGAACCGCACCCCGGACATCCCGACTCGCTGCGAGAAGATGTCGGCAAAGGTCTCCACCGAGACCGATGACGGCCCCTGGCCGCCGTCCGGCGGCAGCGGCGCGGTGAAGAACCAGGTTTCACTCTTCGGCATCGGGCACAGGGTCAGCATCCCGCCGGGGCCGTTGGCCCACATGTGCGCGACCGAGGCGTCCAGCCCGTCGACGCGGAGATTGCCGAACAGCATCCGCTGCTGCTCCCACGTCTCCCCGAGGAAGCTGATCCCGGCCTGCTTGCGCACGGTGCTGCCACTGCCGTCGCATCCGATCAGGTAGCGCGCCCGAACGTCCTGGCGACGCCCGTCGAATCGGACGGATGCCGTGACCTGGTCGCGATCCTGTGCGAGTTCGACCAGTTCGCCGCCGAGCTCCACCCGGGTGCCGAGCGATGCCAGCTTCTCGCGCAGGGCCGCCTCGGTGAACTGCTGCCCCACCATGAGGCTGCCCGGATAGGGCGCACCCGGCACCGGCGGAGCGTCGTACATCACCGCCTCGCGCACCACGTGCCCCTGCGCATCGTAGAAGCGCGTGGGAAGAGGCCGCTCGGCGTGTTCAGCCAGGCGACCCAGTACGCCGATGTCCTCGAACACCTCTTGAGTGCGGGCTCGGATGCCGCGAGCCCGCGTTCCGACCGGATACGCGGTGGCACGATCGATGATCCGCACGCGGAGGTCGCGGCGGGCGAGGTCGCACGCCAATGTGAGCCCCACTGGCCCCGCGCCGACGATGACGACATCCGTCATGTCTGAAGTCTCCATGGACACGCTCTCCTCTCATGGCGGCGCTATAGTGACCGCGCGCCCATTATTAGTGGGCACTCGCCCACTCGTCAATTGCGACCGGGACGGCAGAGGTGGTGATGCCGTCCAGGGTGAGCTTGAGCGTTGGAGCGGTGGTGCCGCCGAAGCCCGCCCGTGCCTGCGCGGCTTCGGCGTATCGGAGGTCGATGTCCTGGTGGGAGCGGTAGTTGGCGAAGCTGACCACGTGGAGGTCGGGTAGCACCAGCCAGGCGTAGGCCTGGTCGGGTTCGGAGGTGGGGTTCTGGAGTACGAGCCCGGACCCGTTGAGCGGTTCGTAGGGCCCGGTCAGGCTGGGCGCGGCGAAGCCGTACAGCCCGGTAGGAGCACGGCCGGCCGGGTGGAAGCTGTGACGCTGGGTGCAGAAGAAGAGGTAGTACCAGGAGTCGTGAACGATGACGTGCGGTCGTTCGAGCTCGTGGTTGACGCCGTCGGCGACGAGCAGAGGTGGGAGCAGCGACCAGGCGTCGCCCTGGGGCTCGGCAAGGGCGATCGCGCCGGTGAAGCCGTCGTTCCAGGCGGTGGAGGCGGCGATGAGCAGATAGTCGCGCCCGTCGGCCGGGTCGCGGAACCAGCCGGGATCGCGGAAGGCTCGGATCTGGCCGGGTGCCCCGTCGGTTTCGTCGGCCGGCAGATACAGCCGGCCGTCGGAGCGCAGGATCTCTCGATGCTCGGCGTCTTGACGCAGCAGGATCCGGCCGCCGTCGGTGATGAGGGCGGAACGGGTCTCGATGACGCTCTGCCGGTAGGTCGGGCGCGTTTCGCCGCGCCGTCCGGCGGCCGTGTAGAACACCGACACGGTGCCGTCGGGCCGGCGGAGCGCCGATCCTGACCATTCGCGGCTGCCGGGCGAGGCGCCGTCGGCGAAGACGTCGCCCAGGTCCTTCCACTCCTTGCCGTTCTTGCCGAGCAGGCGGATGCGGGCCTGATCGTGGCGCTGTTCGGGGTGTCCGAGGGCGGGCGCCGACAGGGCCATCCACAGCTCGTAGCCGCCGGCCACGCTCGTCGAGCCGTCCTCCTCCTGGATCGGCCACAGGTCCCAGAGGTCGTGGTCAGGCAGGACACGCGGTACGGCCGCGGGGTCGATGACGGGCGCGGTGGTCACGCCGGTCTCGGCGAGCAGATCGAGGTGCCGGCGGGTCCAGCGCGCCGGTCGGCCACCGCTCACGCGGCACGCTGCCGGCGGCGGTGGCCACCGGCCCGTCGCGGAAGCATGCCGGATCGACTCGCCGCTTCCCGTGCGGCGCCTGGACGTCCTCGTGGGACCATGGATGACCTCGTCCTTTCACTCAGTGGAGCCCGGATGCAGGGCAGCTCATCGCCGTCAGCCCTTCAGGGAGCCCTGCAGCAGGGCCTTGACGAAATGACGCTGGAAGATGAGGAAGATCACGAGCGTGGGCGTCAGGATCAGCAGCGATCCGGCGCACAGCAGCGGGATGTCGGTGCCCCACTGACCCTGGAAGGCGCCCAGCGCGCCGGACATCGTGCGCTTCGTCGGGTCGTCCACCAGGACGATGGCCAGCAGGAACTGGTTCCACGTCCACAGGAACAGCAGGATGCCCAGGGACGAGATCGCCGGCATGGCCAGCGGGACGTGGATGCGCCGGAACAGCTGCCACACGTTCGCGCCGTCCATCCGTGCGCTTTCCGACAGCTCGCCGGGCATGTTGACGAAGTGAGCGCGCATCCAGAAGACGCTGAACGGCATGAACAGGCCGATGAGCGGCAGGATGATGGCCCAGCGCGTGTTCAGCAGCCCCATGTCGCGGATCTGGTAGTACAGCGGCGTGATGATGCCCTCGATGGGAAGGGTCAGGCCGAGCACGAACAGCAGGAAGATGACGCGGCCGCCGAACACCCGCAAATGACCGATGGCGAAGCCGGCCATGGTGCCCAGCAAGATCGAGATCGGCACCACGCCCAGCACGATGAGGACGCTCGACTTCAGCAGCTCCCCCATGTTCGCGGCCTCGAAGGCGCGCGGGAAGTTGCCCCACTGCGGGTCCTCGGGCCAGGCCAGTCCGGCCGGATAGCTGCCCGAGCGGTGCAGGGCGGTGACGAACAGGCTGAGGAACGGCAGGAGCGTGACCGCCATCATGAGGATGAGCAGCAGCCGGCCGGTCCAGGCCTCCCGGCCCGCGGTGATCATCGGTTGCCGTCCTTTGCGAACCACTGGATGGGAAGGGCGCAGGCGATCACGAGGACCATGAGCACCACGGCCAGGGCCGAGGCCATGCCCACCTCGCGTTCGGAGAAGGCCAGGTAGAAGATCTGCAGGCCGGGCACCATGGTCGTGTTGCCGGGGCCGCCCTGGGTGGCGATGTAGATGATGTCGAAGCTGGCCAGGGCGGCGATCACGGTCACGGTGACGCAGACCGCGATCTCCTGGCGCAGGCTGGGCACCGTGATGGAGACGAACTCCCGCCACGCTCCGGCGCCGTCCAGCCGGGCGGCCTCGTACAGCGCCGGGTCGATCTTGCTCATGCCGGCCAGCAGCAGGAGCGTGCACAGGCCGAGCAGCACCCAGGCGCCGATCATGCCGACCGCCGGCAGGGCGGTGCTGAAGTCGCCCAGCCAGGCCCGGGTCACCCCGCCGAGGCCGACGAGCGAGAGCAGCTGGTTGATCACTCCGGTGGAGGCCAGCAGCCAGCTCCACGCGATGCCGGCCGCGACCAGAGGGATGACCTGCGGCAGGAAGAGCACGGTACGCGCCACGAGCGCGAGCCTGCTGGCGGCGATGCGCCGGATCGTCGCGGCGATCGCCAGACCCAGCACCACCGGGATCGCGCTGAAGAACACGATCAGCTGGAACGCGTTGACCAGCGAGTCGGACAGGTCCGGGTCGGTGAAGACCCTGCCGTAGTTGGCCAGCCCGACCCAGGTGGAGGCGCCGATGCCGTTCCACTCGTACAGCGAGTACTGAAACGTCAGGGTGATCGGGCGCAGGACGAACACCGCGTAGAAGACGAGGGCCGGGGCGACGAACAGCCAGCCGGCCAAGCCGCGCGCGTCGCGCAGCTTGGTCGCGGCCGGCCGCCGGTGCGCGGATCGGGCGCCGGCGGGGCGGGTCATCACCTGGCTCAGTTCCCTTCGAGCTGGCCGGCGTAGTCGGCCTGGACCGCCTTCAGCAGCTCCTGCGGGCTCTGCTGCCCGGCCGCCAGCTTCTGCAGGTGCGGCGTCCAGCTCTTGGCGTAGATGGCGCCGGTGGCGTTGGCGATGAAGTCCATCGCGCCGTTGTCCTCGGCGATGTCCGCCCCGGCCGCCAGGGTGCTCGCGGTGACCTTGTCGGAGGCCACGGCCGGCATGTACGCGTCGGCAGGTCCCATCGGTCGCGATCCGCCGACCTCGACGCCGATGTCGCGGGCCCGTTTGTCGGTGGCCACCCAGTTGAGGAAGAAGGCGGCGCAGTCGGCGTTCTTGGCGTTCGCGGCGATGCCGAAGGTGAGGGGGGCCGACATGGCGGCGAGCTTGCCGCCCTGCTGCGCCGGTGGCATCAGGGCGAAGCCGACGTTGCCCGGCATCTGCTTGTCGAGGTTGCCCGACTCCCAGTCGCCGTTGAACATGAACAGGCCCTGGCCGTCGATGAAGCGGCTCATCATGGTCGCGTAGTCGAGCGCGTTGACGTCCTTCGGGAAGTATCCCGCTTTGATCCATTTCTCCAGGTGCTGGGCGGCCTGCAGGTTCGACGGGGTGTCGATGGTGGCGCCGGGCTTCTGGAAGATCCAGTCGTTGATGGGGGCGGCAGGGCCGTAGGAGGCCATGAGGTTCTGCAGCGGGAAGGCCAGGCCGCCGGTGGCGCCGCCGTTGAACTGCAGGATGGGCGTGATGCCCGCGCTCTTGGCCTTGCCCAGCGCCTGGTCGAGCTCCGCCAGTGTGGCGGGCGGTGCGGACATGCCGATCCGGGCGGCGAGCTTCTTGTTGTAGAAGACGCCGGTCATGCTGAAGTTGAGCCCCAGGGCGTACAGGGATCCCTGGCCGCGCGGCCGCCCGCCCGGCCCCAGGCGCAGCTGTTCGAGCTGCGAGGCCGGCCACTTGTCCCAGCCGAACGCCGTCGCGTACCCGTCGAGGTTCTTCAGCAGGTTGTCCTTGACCAGCTCGGACACCTGGGGCAGGCGCATCAGGTCGGGCGGGTTGTCGGCCAGCACCCGCGGAGCGTTCTGCGTGATGACCGCGAACTGGTCCTCGCGGATGTCCCAGGTGACGTTCGGGTGCTGCGTGGTGAACTCGGTGGTCAGCGCTTTGGGCAGCGGGAAGCCGGTCTCGAAGTAGCCGTTGAGCTTGATCGGCGCCGAGCCGCAGGCCGGTGCCGCGGACGCCGAGGATGCGCTGGTGGCCTGAGGCTGCGGGCTGTTGCTGCCGGGAGCCGAGCAGGCGGTGGCCAGCGTCCCCATGGCGATCACCAGCGCGGCCCCGGCCCTGCCGGGGCGGACTCGACCAGCCATGTGCATCTCCTCTGCTGCTGGGGGACCATCGGCACCGGGCTGATGTCCCGACTCCGTTGCTAAATCGGGTTAGCGCCCGATAGTCTCACCACGCGCGCCGTATGATGTCAACCCCCCGTAACGCACTCTTGACGATCGGAGATTCTGGGTGAGCCCACGACGGGTCACGCTGGCCGATGTGGCCAAGGCCGCCGGTGTCTCGCGTCCGACCGCCTCGCTCGTGTTGTCAGGCCGCGGCCGCGAGCTGCGCATCTCTCAGGACGTCGAGGAGCGTGTCCTGCGGGCCGCCGACGAGTTGCAGTACCGGCCCAACATCGTCTCCGTGGGGCTGCGCACGGGCACCTCCCGGACGATCGGCTTCGTCTCCGACACCGTCGCCACCTCACGGCTGGCCGGTGACATGATCAAGGGCGCGCTCGAAGCCGCCCGTGAGCGCGGTTTCATGCTGTTCATCGGCGAGACAGAAGGCGACGCCGAGCTCGAACGTCTCCTGCTCCAGGCGATGCACGACCGTCAGGTCGACGGGCTCATCCTGGCCTCGATGTTCACCCGGACCATCAAGGTGCCCAAGGCCATCACGACCGCGCCCGCCGTGCTGCTCAACGCGCTGCCCAAGCAGCCCACTCCCCTGCCCGCCGTCCTGCCCGACGAGGTCGAGGCCGGCCGCCGCGCCGCCCGGGTCCTGCTGGAGGCCGGCCATCGCGACGGCATCTATCTGATCGGCGCCGGTCCTGGCCTGCGCAACGTACCCGCGGAGAGCCTCGCGGCGGTGGAACGGCTCGTCGGCATCCGCGAGGCGCTCGGCGAGGCAGGGGTTACAGTGGCGGGTGCCCGCACCTGCCCCGATTGGCAGCCGGAATACGGGCTCGCCGCCACGCGGGATCTCCTGGAGACCGAGCGCCCGCGCGCGCTGATCTGTTTCAACGACCGGATCGCCTTGGGCGCGTACCAGGCGCTCGACGATTTCGGGCTCAAGGTGCCGGCGGACGTCTCCGTCGTCTCCTTCGACGACCACCCCATCGCTTCGTGGATGCGGCCCCAGCTGACCACCGTGGCACTGCCCCACTACGAACTGGGCCGCAAGGCCGTGGACGTGCTGTTCACCGAGATCGAGCGTGACAGTGCGGACACTGAGCAGGCGGGGCAGGTGCACCGGGTCCCGATGCCCGTCCGCAACCGCGAGTCCGTGGCGCGGGATTCCTCGGCTGAACCCCACGCCTTGCGCTGACGGCGTCGAGCGCGTGCCTGGTGAGCTGCGGATCGCCCGCGCCACCAGCCACTCAGCGGCCGTCGGGGGTGGGACGGTGATGGACGTACTCCACCACCGTCCCGTCGGGGTGGCGGGCGTTGAATCCGGCGCCGGTCGGCACCTCCTGCAACGCGAAGACGATCTCCGCGCCTTCGGCGACCAGGCGGTCGTGGTACGGCCGTACGTCGTCCACGAGCAAGGTGCCCACCGTGTCGCGGAAAGGAGCCAGGGCGTCCACGTCGCCTTCGATGATCAGGAACGCCCCCACCGTCGCCAGCTCCAGCCGGGCCGCCGGGAAGGCGAACCGGGCGTCGACCTCCACCTGCTGCAACCGTTCGTAGAAATCGATGCTCTTGCCCATCTCCCCCGGCTCCACGAACACCCGGATCAACACGCGGGGCTCGGCCAGGCCGGAGGAGTCGTTGCGCTTGCGCCACATTTGCTCGCTCATGCCGTCCACCCTGCCGCGGACCTGCTCGTACAGGCAGGGGACGGTTCATGGGGTGAGCGGAACTCATAGGATCGTGACCATGGACGACGCGCTGCGCCGCGAGCTCGGAGCGCATCTGCGAGCGGCCCGCGAGCAGGTCCGCCCGGCGGACGTGGGCCTCGGCGGCGGCGGGAAACGACGCACGCCGGGGCTGCGCCGCGAGGAGGTCGCGGTCCTGGCCGGGGTGAGCGTGGCCTGGTACACCTGGCTGGAGCAGGGCCGGGTGAGCACCACCCGGCAGGTGCTCGACGCGCTCTGCCGGGTGCTCGGGATGGACGCGGCGGCGCACCACCACACCCTGGCGCTGGCCGGATTCCTGCCGTCCGCGCCGCTGAAGGGCGACGCCGTGGTCGGCGAGCCGACGTGGGCACTCCTGAAGAGCTGGACCGAGACGCCGGCCGCCGTCGTGGACGAGCGTTTCGACGTCCTCGGCTGCAACGACGCCTATCGCGGCTTCTGGGGCGACCCGGCAGGCGTTCCGGCCGAGCGGCGCAATCTCCTGATCATGTTCGCCTCTTACGGGGGCCCGGTGGAGGTGGAGCCTGTGCTGCGGGGACTGTACGAGCAGTTCCGCGCCAACACCGGCCACGCCCCGGACGACCCGCGCGCCGCCGCCGTCGTCGGCCTGCTGCAGGAGGAACGGCCTGACGTGGCGCACTGGTGGCAGTGTCGCGCGGTCCGGGAGTTCGCCCCGGTCACCGTCGACGGGCTCACCTTCTCGCTGCTGCGGCCGGTCGGCGGCGACGGCACCTACATCTTCACCCAGAGCGCCTGCTGATGATCGCGCCAGGGGGAACGGCGAGAACCTCGCTCCCGATCAGCGGTTCCGTCCCGCGGCCGAGCCGGCGGCACGCTATCTCGGCCTGGGCGTCACGGCCGGAGCGGAGATCGGGGAGGGATGCGATATATCCAACAATTCATACATGCATTGTAGGATTGCTGGTCATGACGTACATGACCGTGTACAGCGAACAGCCCGGGACCCTGCTGGAGACCGAGGCCATCGCGGCCGGGACGAACTGAGCGCCGCCGCCGTGCTCCTGCTCACACAGTCCGAGATCGAGCGGCTGCTCTCGCCCGCCGACTACATCGACCTGATCGAGGACGCGTTCGCGGCCTACGCCCGCGGCGAGACCTCGCCGAGCCGCCTGTCCCACCTCGACAGCCCGCCCGGCGAGTTCCACATCAAGGCCGCCGGGCTCGGCGGGGTCGTCGCGGTCAAGATCGGCGCCTGCTTCTACGACCGGCCCGCCACGCTGGGCCTGCCGAGCATCGTCGGCGTCATCGCGCTGTTCGACGCGGCGAACGGCCAGCCGCTGCTGTTCCTGGAGTCGGCCACGGTCACCCGGCTGCGCACGGCGGCGGCGACCGCGGTGGCCGTGCGCCACCTGGCGCGGCCGGACGCCGCCACGCTGGCCGTCCTCGGCACCGGCGCCCAGGCCTCGGCCCACATCGCCGCGATCCGCGCGATCCGGCCGATCGGGCGGATCCTCGTGTGGGGGCGCGACCCGGTGAAGACCGCGCGCTTCGCCGGGGAGCACGGGGCCGAGGCCGCCCGCACGCCGTCCGACGCGAGCCTGCCCGCCGACGTCGTCGTCACCCTGACCCCGTCCACCAGCCCCTTCCTGGGCCTGTCCGACGTGCGGCCGGGCACGCTGGTGGCGGCCGTCGGCTCGGACGCGCCGGACAAGCGCGAGCTCCACGACGACCTGCTCGCCGCAGCCACGCTGATCACCGACGTCACCCACCAGTGCGCCGAGGTCGGGGAGTTGCACCACCGCCCAGAGACACCGGTACGGGCCGAGCTGGGCGAGGTCGTGCTGGGCGTGCAGGCGGGCCGCGAGCGGGCGGACGAGATCGTGGTCTTCGACTCCACCGGCACCGCGGTCCAGGACGTGGCCGCCGCCCGGGCACTCCATGCCGCCGCGACGAAGCGCGGCGCCGGCCGCGCCCTCCCCTTGTGGGAGTGACGATCCGAGAAGGCCCCCCGGCCTCGGTCAGGTCGCCGGCTGTGACAGCTCCCAGCGGAGCCGGGTCTCGCTCGGTGACTGCTCACCCGGTGCGCAGAGCCGGGGTCCGTGCGGCCAGGCCGAGCAGGGCACATATAACCTACCGCTTGAATAGGTAATGGGGAGGAGAGGAAGCGCTGGACGGTGACCGTGATCACATGCGTCTCTATCCCTCACTTAGTAATCGGTACCGTATCGTTTACTAAGTGACTGACACCGTACTCATCGCGGGCGCCGGCCCCACCGGGCTGGCCCTGGCCATCCACCTGGCATTACACGACATCCCCGTACGCGTCATCGACGCCGCTCCCGGCCCCGCCACCACCTCCCGCGCCCTTGGCCTGCAACCACGCGGCGTCGAGGTCCTGGAACGCATCGGCGCGCTCGGCGACCTGCCACAACGCTCCCAGTCCTCGCTCAACATGTCCTACAACGAGGGCTCGCGCACCGTGCTACGCCTCCACGTCGGCCAGGCCGTCGCCGACCAGCCGAAACAGGCACTGCTGATCTCACAGGCCGACGTCGAGGGCACCATGCGGCAACGCCTGGCCGAGCTCGGCGGCCACGTCGAATGGGACACCCGGCTGGTCGCGGCCAGGCAGGACGACATGAGCGTCATCGCCACCGTCCAGACGGCCGACGGCACCGAGCTCCACATCGAGGCCCACTGGCTGGTCGGCTGCGACGGCGCACACAGCACCGTACGCAAACTCGCCGCAATCGGCTTTCCCGGCCGCAAACTCCTCGAACGCCTGCTGATGGTCGACGTGCGGGCCCAGTGGCCGCTGGACAAGAACGGCAGCACGACCTGGATGGACGCCGGTCACATGCTGTCGGTCACCGCGCTGCCCGACGACACGTGGCGGGTGTTCACCGAACCACCGCCAGACCTGCCGGACCAGCTGTCCGAGAACGAGATCAGCGACCGGGTGCTGAGCGAGTTCTCCCGCCGCAGCGGCGTCAGCCTCGACACGGTCACGGACATCCGCTGGGCCTCGGAGTTCCGCATCCACCGCCGGCTCGCCGACGCCTACCGGCGCGGCAGGATCCTGCTGGCCGGCGATGCGGCACACATCCAGAGTCCCACCGGCGGACAGGGGCAGAACACCGGGCTGGGCGACGCGGAAAACCTGGCCTGGAAACTGGTGCTGGTCGCCCGCGGCCGCGCCGAGCAGCGACTGCTCGACACCTACGAGGGCGAGCGACGGCCGCTGGCCCGCAAGGTCCTGCGCGCCACCAGCACCGCCGTGGACATCATGCTGCCGCACGACCCGTGGAAACGCCTGTTGCGCGACAAGGTCGTCCTGCCGGTCGTCCGCCTGCCCGCGGTGCAGCGCCGATTGTGGCTGGCCGCCTCCCAGCTCGGCATCAGCTACCGGGGCGGACCACTGGCCCCGGCCGCGCATCGATGGATGCGCGGCCCGCGTCCCGGCGACCGGATGCCCGACCTCGCCTGCCGGCGGCTCGACGGCGGTCGGACCACGCTGCACGCCGCGATCTCCGGACGCTGGGTGGTGCTCGCCGGCGATCAGCACGACGCCGCCCGCCACGCCGAGGCCGCCGGCGCACAACTGGGCGCCGACCTGGTCGTCGCACTCACACCGATAGAGCCGTACTCGCACGATGTGGTGCTGATCCGCCCCGACGGGCACATCGGTTGGCGTGACCATCCCGCACCCGACAAACTGACGGCATGGCTGAACCAGGTGCTGTGGCCGGCGTAGAACGCCACGGCCGCCCACGCGACCCAGGAAACGACGCCGCCATCCTGGACGCGGCGTTGGACCTGCTGATCGAACGCGGCGCGGCGGGCACCAGCATCGAAGCGGTCGCCCAACGCGCCGGCGTGGCGAAACTGACGGTCTACCGGCGCTGGCGAGCCAAGGACGACCTCCTGATGGCCGCGCTGGAGCACGCCCGCGCCCCCGACATGGACGCCGCCCCGGCCGGGCAGTCGATCGACGAGCTCGTCTCCTCCATAGCCGAGCTCCTCAGCCGCCCCCGCTTCCGCACGCTGATGGCCCGCGTCATCGGCGCCTCGGTCGACTACCCGAAACTGGTGACCGCCTACACCGAGCGCTACCTGCAGCCCCGGCTGAGTGCCCTGGCGCAGATCGCGCAGCAGGCCATCGACACCGGTCACCTCCCACCGGACACCGACCCGAGCGTCATCCAGGACATCCTGGCCAGCTCGATCGGATCCGTCCTGCTCCAGCATGCGGAAGACGTGACCGCGGCACAGATCGAGGGCCGGCTGCGGATTCTGTTGCACCACATCGGATACCAGCCTTGATGGGGCGTGGAAGACAGCCTGCAGCCGGTCACGTAGAACACATGGTGCTTCGCACGTGGCGCGGCGTGCGCCGAATCAGACGTCGAGCAGCGTCTGGGCGCGGGGGGTGCGTACGTAGAGCATGACCCGGCCGACGCGGTGCTTGGTGACCAGGCCGGCCGACAGCAGCAGGGTCAGCTGTTCGGAGACGCTGGCGGCCGACAGTCCGGTACGGCGGGACAGATCCGTGGTGGAGGCCGGCGTGTCCAGCTCGGCCAGCAGCAGGGCACGGGAGCGGCCGATGACGGCGGCCAGCGCGTCGGGGGCGGGCGCGGTGCCGCGCTCCCACAGGGTGGCGATGGCGCGCACCGGATAGGTGATGATCGGCTGCCCGGGTGAGTCGGTGCGGTAGAAGATGCCCGGCCAGACGAACACGGATGCGGCCAGCAGCAGCCCCTCGCCGGCCAGCAGCCGGGACATCTCCTCTGGGCGCTGTTCCAGGTGCAGGTTGCGGCCTTCCCAGCGGACGGTCGGGTGCATGTCCGTGAAGACCCCGGCGGGGCCGTGTTCGGCGTACTGCCTGGTGCGATAGAGCAGGTCGCCTTCGAGGAGGTTGCGCATGCGCGGCCAGTGCGGGGCGATGGCGAGCTGCCAGTAGGTTTCGATGGCGTGCGCCAGTCGTTCGAGGCCCGCGGCCGGATCCTGGTGCAGCTGCGCGGCGCAGCCGGTCAGCGGGCCGAGCTCGCTCGCCATGCGGTCGAGGTCGCCGCGGATGACTTCGTGGGGGGTGGCGCGCAGCACCGCCAGCTCGCCTGCCAGGTCCGGGGTCGGGCTGGTGGGGACGGGGCAGAGGAAGTCGGGGATGTAGCCGCCGCCGGTGATGAGGTCGAGCAGCGGCGTGAGCTCGCTGCCGAGCTGCGGGCGTACCTGCTTGAACCAGGGCAGGTGCAGGGCGCGCCTGGCGGGTGTGCGCAGCGCGTGGACGCTGGCGGCGACCTCCCGCAGCGGGGAGAAGGCGAACCTGAGGAAGGACAGGTCGTAGGCCGAGAACGCCAGCGTGAGCATGCCCAGGGCCCCCTTGGATTCGGCTGCGGCCGAATGTATCGCACGGGTCGGTAACCAGGCCACACCATGGGTCCCACAACGGCTCGCCCCTACCGCAGGAGTTCTCGATGAGGAAGATCGTCGCGGAGTTGTTCATGTCGCTGGACGGCGTCGTCGGCTCGCCGGACCAGTGGCACGGCCCCTATCACAGCGAGGAGATGGAACACGACATCCAGGCGGGCCTGGCCGCCGCGGGCACCATGCTGCTCGGCCGCCGCACCTACCAGGAACACGCGGGCTTCTGGCCAGGAGAGAGCGGTGGCCTGGCGGACCTGATGAACGACATCGACAAGATCGTCTTCTCCGCCACGCTGACCGAGACCGGCTGGCGCAACTCCACGCCGGCCACCGGCGACCTCACCGAGGAGGTCACGCGGCTCAAGCGGCAGCCCGGCAAGGACATCCTGGTCACCGGAAGCGTCACGCTGGTCCAGAGCCTGCTGCGGGCCGGCCTGCTGGATGAGCTGCGGCTGCTCATCGACCCGGTCGTCGTCGGCGACGGCAGGAGACTGTTCGAGGGCGAGCGGCTGTCCTGCGCGCTCGCCGGCTCACGCACCTACACCAGCGGTACCTTCTCCGCCACCTACGCGATCAACCACTAGGAGAACCACATGCGCAAGGTCGTGCTCTACCATCTGATGTCGCTGGACGGAATCGCCTACGAGGACGGCGACTGGCTGGCCGACGACGGCCCCCAGCTCATCGCCTACCTCGGCCAGGTCATCGCCACCCAGGACGACGTCCTCCTGGGACACGGGACCTACGACTACTGGGCCGGCCACTGGCCCACGTCGGACTTCCAGCCCTTCGCCGACTTCATCAACGGCACCCGCAAGCACATCGTCACCTCCAGCGCGCCCACCCAGGAATGGGCGAACTCCACCCCGGTCACCACCCCGGTGCGCGACTACGTGACCGCACTGAAGCAGAGCTCCGGCGGTGACATCGGTATCCACGGCAGCATCACACTGGCGCGTTCCCTGCTGCAGGCCGGGCTCGTCGACGAGCTGCGGCTGGTCGTCGCACCGGCGGTCGTCGGGCACGGCAGGCGGGTTTTCGAGGGCGATGACGTCCAGTCGTGGAAGCTGCTCGACCTCGAACGCGGCAAGAACGGCACGCTGTTCCTCAACTACGGCCGCTGAACCATTCGCGCCACCTTGAATACCAGCGCGCGACATGCTCCTAGAGATCATGACCGGGCGACGTCGGGCCGGGGGGCGCTGGTCCGCTGTCCACCAAGATCCGCCTGGTCGCCGACCGGCGCTGCCGTCCGATCACATGATCACGGGAACCTGCCTGGTGGTGGGCGCGGCGGGCCAGAGCCTGGCCGGCGGGCAGGTCGGCGACGAAGGCCCGCAGGAAACCGAAGAGTTGCTCAAGGTCGCGGCCCTCGGCTGCGGCGTCGATCGACTGGTAGAGCCGTTCCTCGGTCTCGGTGATGTGCCGTCCCAGATCGGTCCCTTCCTCGGTGAGCGACAGGTCGATGTGTCGGCGGTCATAGGTCGCCGCCCGTTTCGGCGAGGAACGTCTCGACCGCGCGGGCGTAGGTTTCGGGGTGGGGGAAGCGGAACATGTGCCCGGTCCGGTCCAGCCGGATCTCGCGGGAGTCGGGGATTCCGGTACGCATGGTCTCCGCGGCCTGCTCACCGATCAGTTTGTCATGGGACGGGGTGATGATCAGGGTGGGCACGCGTACCTTGCCGAGATGGTCGGTGTAATCGGCGGCGAGGAAACGGGGTTGGCCGCGAAGTTGCCCGACATGACCAGGGCGCGAAGGCCGCGCGAGACGCTGCCGCACATGGCCCACGGCAACCGGCGGCTACTCGCCGACCGCCGCGGCCCAGGCGATGTGGGCGTCCGGGCGGATCAGCAGGACATCGGCCGGACGCTCATCGGTCTTGGCGGTGCGCACGTCCACGCGATCGTGCCACTCCCGGGCGAGCTCGCGAAGCTCCGGGCGGCCGGCGAGGTCGAGCAGGACGGGCCGGGCGGCGTGCGAGAGCTCCGCGACGCTGGTGACGCCCTGGTCGGTGTGCAGGGTGAGGTCGGGGGCGAAGGTGCCGGCCAGCGGGTGGGGCTCGGTGCCGGGCATGGGGTAGCGCAGGTCGGTGCCGGCGACGAGCGCTCCCATGCGGCGCAGCGGCTGCTCGTCGGTGAGCAACTCGGTGAAGACCGCACGCAACGCCTCGGCGGCCGGGTCGTGCCCGCGCCGCAGTGCCACCTGGGCCCGGGTGTGCAACATGGTGCGGGCGCCGGCGAGGTGGCGTTCGCCGTGGTAGGTGTCCAGCAGGCCGGCCGGTGCGCGGCCGTGCAGGTCGGCGGCCAGCTTCCAGGCCAGGTTGACCGCGTCGAGGAGGCCGGCGTTGAGCGCCACTCCGGTGGCGGGGAACAGGTGCGCCGCGTCGCCGGCCAGCAGGATCCGGCCGTCGCGGTAGCGCTCGGCCTGGCAGGCCTTGAAGGTGAACCGCGACAGCCGGGTCGCCTCCGCCACGGGCAGCCACGCGCCGAGCACGCGGTGGATGCTGTCCTGGAGCTCCGGCATGGTCATGGGGACATCGTCGTCGTACTCGGTGCTCTCGTCCTCGATCGTGTAGAGGGAGACGGCCCTGGAGCCGGGCGAGGATCCGATGCCGAACAGGCCGTGGTCCGTGCGGGTGAAGCCCGCGCTGATCGTGCCGAAGCCGGGGACGTCGAGGTCGCCGTTGCCGTCGACGGTCACCTCGTCGGGCAGCGTGACCTGGGCCAGCCGGTTGACCTCCGGATAGGTGATGCCGGGGAAGGGAATGGCGGCCCAGTCGCGGACGCGGCTGCGCGCGCCGTCGCAGCCTACGACGTAGCGGGCGACTACCTGGTACGGGCCGTCCGGGCCCAGCACGTCCACGGTCACCGCCGTGTCGTCCTGGCTGATCCCGGTCACCTCGTGCCCGCGGCGGATCTCGGCGGCGAGCTCGCCGGCGCGGTCGTCGAGCAGCTGCTCCAGTTGCTGTTGCGGGAGCGGCAGGGCGTGCAGCGGGGGGTCGGCCAGCTGGGTGAAGTCCAGATGCACGCCGCCGAACGGGAACCGGGGTGGCGGGACGGGGCCGGTGCAGGCCGCCTCGAAGCGTTCCAGCAGGCCCCGGTAGCGCAGCAGCTCCAGGATCTGCCCGCCGAGGCCGCCGGCCTTGGGGATGTCGCGGCGCTGCGGCTTGCGCTCCAGCACCAGTGGCCGTACGCCGGCCAGCCGCAGCTCGGCGGCCAGCATGAGGCCGGCGGGGCCGGCCCCTACGATGATCACGTCGGTTCGGGTCACGGGGTTTTTCCTTCTTCGAGGTCGCGGGCCACGGTGGAGGCCGGGGTGTGCAGGATGCCGTCGAAGGCGTCCAGGACGGGGGTGTGCAGGAAGGTGCTCTGCAGCCGGATACGGTCGGGGCCAGGGTCGGCCTGGGTGCGCGCCGGGCGGAGGCCGGCGATGCTGAGCCCGAGGCCGGCGCCGGCGAAGGCGGCTTCGACGCTGCCCGGCTCGGGCGGCTGCAGCGCGGTGTCCTCGATGCGGAAGCCGAAGCGCGCCTCCTCGTCGCGGATCATTTCGCCGGTGTGGCCGCCGGTGCTGGTCAGGCCGAGGGCGAAGTACGCGTCGCCGAGCGCGTCGTGCAGGTGTTGCCCCATGGGGAAGCCGGTGAGCTGCCCGTTGAAGGAGATGGGTGCTTTCTGGATGTGGGCGTTGTGGGCGGCCAGCACGATGCGGGCTCCGGGCTCGGAGCGCTCCAGGTGCCACAGGACCGATCCGGCCATGTAGACGTCGCGGGCCGAGGTGTCGGCGGTCAGCCCGGTCCCGGCGAACAGGCCGGTCATGGCACGGAAGCCGTAGTCGGCCTGGCAGGCGCCTTCGAGGCGGCGCAGGGCGATGTCGTAGCTGAGCCGGTCGCCGCGGGAGACGTACAGCGGCTCGACGGCGCGGAACCGGATGAGCAGGCGCGTCAGGGCGGCCGTGAGGGCGTCCTGGTCGGCGGCGGGCAGGCGGGCCCACGCGGGCGCGGCCGCGGCCGCGGAGGTTCCGGCGAACGATCCGGCGATCCGCGTCGCCGTCTCGATGGAGGACAGGGCTTCGGGGTCGATCCGGCGCAGGTAGCCGGCGACCGGGGCCAGGGCGGGGAGCAAGGACCCGCCGGCTGCCGGGATGTCGATGCCGGCGAAACGCACCCGTTGTGCGGCTGTGGCGTTGTGCCGGCGGATCCAGCGCAGCGGGTCGTCGACGCCCACGGGGATCGCCTCGGCGAGGTAGCCCGTCAGGTCGTCGTCCCTGCCCTCGCCCTGGGCCCAGGTGTCGAGGGGGAAGCCTTCGCTGAAGCCGTACTCGAAGGCCAGGACGGTGAAGCCGCAGCGTTCGACCAGGAACCGCAGGAGGCGCCGGCGCAGGCGGATGAACTCATCGATGAAGTGGGAGTGCTCGCCGATCGCGACGACGCGCGCGTCACCGATGAGGTCGCGCAGCGGCTCCAGGTCGTCGAGCGGCGCCTCGGGATCGAGGTGGGTGAGCGGGGCGGCGTGGCCGCCCAGCCAGCCGGCGAACTGGCCGGGGTGGGACGAAGCAGGCATGCTGATGACTCGATTCTGGTGCTGGAAGGTCAACGGACGGGTCTCACGCCTGCGCGGCCGCCACCTTCTCCAGGTCGCCGACGCTGCCCGACATGATCGTGCGAACGTGTTCGGTGATGAGCTGGAGCGGCCAGTCCCACCAGGCCACGGCCAGCAGGCGGTCGACGTCGGCCTCGCTGTAGCGGTGGCGGATGAGCCTGGCCGGGTTGCCGCCGGCGATGCCGTAGTCGGGCACGTCGTCCACGACGACGGAGCCGGAGGCGATGATCGCTCCGTGGCCGATGCGGACGCCGGGCATCACCATCGCCCGGTAGCCGAGCCAGACGTCGTGGCCCACCACCGTGTCACCCCGTCCTGGCAGGCCGGTGATGAGGTCGAAGTGCTCGGCCCAGGAACCGCCCATGATCGGGAAGGGGAACGTCGAGGGGCCGTCCATGCGGTGGTTGGCGCCGTTCATGATGAACCGCACCCCCTCGCCGAGCGCGCAGAACTTGCCGATGACCAGCTTCTCCGGCCCGTAGTGATAGAGCACGTTGCGGGTCTCGAAGGCGGTCGGATCGTCGGGGTCGTCGTAGTAGGAGAACTCGCCAACCTCGATCAGCGGCGAGGTGACCAGCGGTTTCAGCAGCACCACCCGCGGCTGGTCGGGCATCGGGTGCACCACGGTCGGGTCGGCGGAAACGGGTATCACAAATCGGCTCTTTCCAAGAGAGGCTTATCAGTACGGAACGTACCGTACCGATAAATGATGTCGCCGTACGGCCGCCGATGTCAAGTACGGAACGTGCCGTACCGATAAGGTGGCCGCATGACCCGCACACCCCACCGCCGCGGCGCCGACCGGACCGAGGCCATCATGCGGACCACGCTGGAGCTCGGCCAGGAGATCGGCTACGCGAACCTCAGCATGGAGGCGGTCGCGGCCCGCGCCGGCGCCAGCAAGCAGACCCTCTACCGCCGATGGCCCTCCAAGGGAGCCCTGCTGCTCGACTCCCTGCTGTCGCTGAACGAGCCCGACCTGGACTATCCCGACACCGGCGACCTCGCCGCCGACCTGCGCGCACAGATCTACGCGGCCGTGGACCTGCTGGGCGGCCACCCCTACGGTCCCCTGTTCTACGCCTTGGTCGGCGAGGCGCAGCACGATCCCCGGGTCGCCGCGTCGCTCAACGAGCGTTTCATCACCCCGCAGCGGGACAAAACCGTCGCCCGGCTGCGGGCGGCCCGCGACCAGGGCCAGCTGTCGCCCGGCTTCGACCTCGATCTGGCGATGGCGATCCTGTCCGGCCCGCTGTACTTCCGGCTCCTGATCACCCAGGAGCCGCTGACCCACGAGTACGTCGACCGCGTCCTCGACGCGCTCTTCGCCGGGATGATGCCCCGCCCGTGAGCACGTCGCAATGCGATCGACTATGAACGCAAGCCCTCGCACAGGGAAGCGCATTTGACCGTGGCGGCGATCACGCTCATGACGCGCAGCTGACCAGGAAGAAGGCTCAAGCCCGGACCCGCAGGCCGGTATCTGCGCCACGCGCCGCCTGAGGCCGGTGACAGATCACGTCCCTTTGCCCGGCGGGGGCTGGGCAAGCATCCTTCTCAAGGAAGGTTGCGGAAGACCCCTGAAGCTTTGCCGATCACCCCGGTGGCCAGGAGCGGACCGCCGGAGACGGCGGACAGCGACGTGAGCTCGCCACCGGCCGGAACCCTCGTCCAGCGGCCGGAGGGATCGCGGTGGGCCAGGGCCGAGTCAGACCCGTTGACGTCGGTGGAGCCGAGAAACCAGTGTCCGCCCCGGCTGTCGGGCACGGGCGGGAGATCACGGCCCATGCGCCCGGCCTTCGCGGAGGTGTCCTCGCTATGCCAGCCGGAACCGGTCTGGGAGAGCAGGAACGACGACATCCCGATCTCCCCAGTGATCCAGATGCCGGACGGATCGGCGGTGATGGCGCTCAGCCGAGGGCTGAGCGGGCCGGGCGGGACATCGTCGGCCGGGGGCGGCGCCTTCGGCAAGTGCGCGCTCAGGTCGACTCGGGTCCAGGCCCTGCCGTCGAAGTGATGCACAAAGGGGCCATCGACGTCAACGGCCCAGATGTCGGAGGCCGAGCGGGCGCTGACCCGGAGGGTGCGAAAGGAAACACCCGACTCCGACCAGGTTGAGCCGTCGTAGTGCCACGCCTCGTGGTCACCGAAGATCCACACGTCCTCACCGATGACGGCGAGGGTCCAGGCCGTATCGAGCGCCTCCCGAACGATCGTCCAGGCACGCCCGTCCCAACGCAGAACGGAACCACCGGCCAGGGCCCACACATTGGACGGACCGGACGCGGCGACCGGACCGACATCGCCGCGCTCGACGGGGAAGTCGCTTTTCGTCCAACGATCGCCGTCCCAGTGGAACGCCGTGGGACGGTGCGGGCCGTCGGCCACCGGCACCCAGGCGGCGATGCCGAGGATGTCCCAGCCGAAGGCCCAGGCGTCACGCTCACCGGTGGCGATGACCCGTCCATACGTGACCGACGACTGGCCGGCCACCAGTTTCCAGCGGTCGTTTCCGTCTGCCCAAGGAGCAGCCCACCACAGCCACAAGCCGGCGACGGTCACGACTGCGCCGGCCATCCACCAAAGCCGCAGGCCGGTGGAAACCAGATTCAGAGGCATGATCCATAGCGTATGAAGGCTGCCAGAACGGCACATGAGTATCCGTACTCAGCCGGACGGGCGCAGAGTGCCCGAAGATGTTCCCCGCTCGACACCCGCATCCGCTCCCACTGCCGAGATCCCAGGCGTGACCCCCTGTCACCCAAGATCGCAGAGGTGCGCTGAGGGATTCGAAGACACCTTCTCAGAATCCGGGCGGCGGGGTCGCGGCCGGGCCAGCCCGGCCAGCCGGCGTCGGCGGGATGGGCGTACTTCTCGCCAGGCTTCGCCGGGCGGCCCAGTCTGACCTCCGCGGGCCCCTTGATGTTTGCGGTGACACGGAAGGCCGTGATGCAGTTTCGACCCGCTCAGGGCAGCTGTCCCCGGCGAACGTCGCTCTCGCGTCAGGGTCGGACTTCTCGAATCCGAAGACGCGGAGCCTGGCTCTCGCGGCGAAATGTCACCTCCGCCGATTTCGGCGTAGGTGACCCGTTGCTCGGCGGCCACCGAGACGGCGGCGCCATCGCCCCCTTGCGAACCCGCAGAGTCAGCGGAAAGCTCTGGGCGCAGATCGTCTGGCCTGTTCCGTCGCGCCTCTGGGATGATCTCGACGATTCGTTCCCGCCGAGCAAAGGGGCCCTGCTTGAACACCGGACAGCCGCCGACCGCCGACCTGCACGAGCATTATCGGCGACTGAGAAGCAGCAAGCAGTGGCTCAGCGCGGGCATGTGCTGGACGGCGGTGGTCCCCGACGACGGGCGAGTGTTCACTTTGGACCAAATCGCCGCCCGGCTCGCCGGGAACACGCCCTACCAGCTGCACGAGCCGGCGCCCCTCGACGCCATCGGGCCACCCGAACGCGATGCCTACCCCGTCCTGATCGACCAGTGCGACTCGACCACCGTTCTCTTCGAGTGGGACTACCTCGGGGCAAACCCCGCCGTGCTCCGGCGGCTCAGTGAGGGAGCGCGCGTCTACAGCGCCTGGTGGAACGTCAACGCCAACAATCTGCTGAGCTTCGCGGCCGGAGGCGAGCACGTCCTGGCAATCGACGCGCTCTTCCCCGGGCGGCAGGAACACCATGCCGGCCTGGCTCGATGGCCCGAGCTGCAGGCGATGATGGACTTCTTCGCCGCGCCCGCGTCCGAAGACCCCGACGAGGAAGAGGACGAGGACGACCTCGATGACCGCACCGGCTACGACTGGAGGTCCGCCTGCCTGGCAGTCATCGACCGCACCACCGGGGCGCGGCTGACCGGCGGGTGGCTGGAGCAGCCGCATCCCTACGTGACGGTCCGCATGCCTGACGCAACTCACTGACCCCTGAACGGTCAGCGCCCGAGCTGCGTACGCGGGAAGCGATCATCTCAACCCCTCTTGCACCCCAGACCAGCCCTATTCGTGAACACCCCATGTGGTCAACCCCGCGGATCCTGCGCAGGGCAAACGACGTCCGTTGACGGCGTCGTCGCGGAACTTCACATCGAGCGATCACCGCCCTCCTCGGTGATCCTCGTGATGGGCTCGTTGGCGGCCCGAGGACATTCCCCCCGAAGAGTGGCTATGCGGGGCGCAGGAGCTCCTCGCGCCTGGTCAGCAGTTGGGTGCGCTCGGTCAGCAACTGGGCGTGACGCGTCTTCAGGTACGCCCCGGTGTCGTGCACCCACTGGGCCAGCTTCTTCACCTCGGTCCGGGCCTTCTCGATGCGCTGATGCTTGAGCACATCGCTGATGATGTTGTCGAAGAAGGCGTCCACAAACCACCGCGTGTCCACCTTGGGCATCACCGGCCGGGCCGCGATCCCGGTGTCGGCCAGCTCGCGGGCGAAGACGTCCAGAGCCCGCTGGGCATGCCAGGCGGCCTTGTCGGCGCTGGTCAGCTTGTCGTGCTCGTAGGCGTCGACGAGCAGCCCGCCGCCGAACATGTCGAAGGTGGAGGCGTTCCTGGCGGAGTTGAGGAAGCGCAGCACGACGCCGAGCGCCTCGTTCGCGCCCTGCCCCGCCTGGTGGGCCTCCTCGCATTCGCGTACATCGGCGCTCAACCGGTCGAGCGCGGCGCCGAGGTCGGCCAGCTCACGCGCGCGCGGATCGCCGCTCCGGATGAGCTGCTGCTCCTTCTCGACCAGCAACCGGGCGTACTCCCGGGACGCGGGGTCGAGCACGGCCAGCTCGGCCGCGGCCGCCGCCGCGTCCGCTTCGAGCTGCGCGAGCCGGGCCCGGTGACCCACTACACGTTCCCTGGCCACCACCGCCTCGGCGCGCTCGCGCTCCAGCCGCTCCTCGCGGTTGCCCAGCATGCGGGCCAGGACGGCGGACAGCCCGCCTTCCAGCCGAGCGACGTCACGCTCCTCCTCGACCAGCTCGAACTCCAGGTTCTCCAGGGTGCCGCGGACGTCCTCGATCTGTTGCGCGGTGGTCTTGCGCAAGTGCCGGACGCGCTCGGCGCGGTGCATTCTGGCTGCCGCCTCGCGCAGCCGTTCGTCAATCTCCAGGGAGAAGGTCACGCAATGACGACGAACGGGCCGGACCGGACGTTCCGGCACGCCTCCCAACGCTCATCACCCCATCGAACCGCCGGCCGCCGCGCGATGATCGCCGCGGCACCGGCTGGAGACCCGCGTCGGCGCCATCCCCTTCGGCGCCTCAAGTGTTGTCACATTTCGGGGCTGACGGCATGGAAGGGATTGCCAGGTCCATGATCGCACCACCATGATCGGCGCAAGCCGACACCCCATGGAGGAGCAACATGCTTACCGTGATCGGCGCGGGGTTCCCGCGCACCGGTACGAGTTCGATGAAGGCGGCACTGGAGCGGCTGGGGTTCGGGCCTTGCCACCATATGTTCGACGTCGGGTCCGACCCCGACCGCGCCCGGCGGTGGGCGCCCCTGGCCAACCATGACACGGTGCCGGAGTGGGATCACGTGCTCGAGGGGTTCCGTTCCTCTGTGGACTGGCCGGCCTCGTTCTTCTGGCGCGAGCTGGCGGCCGCGTACCCGGAGGCCAAGGTGGTCCTCACGGTACGCGACCCATACTCCTGGTTTGCGAGCATGCGGTCGCTCATCTCCAACGGCCCGACACGGTTACAGGCCGAGAACCTGGCACCGGAGATGGCCGGTCTGGCGGCGAACATGGAGACCACCCGCCCGCTGCTCGAACGCATGATACGAGAGATGTTAGGCAGTGACAGTCCCTTCGGCGTGGTCCCCGACGAGAAGGACAGCATCCTGGCGTTCGAGCAGCACACGGCCACGGTGAAGGAGAGCCTGCCGCCTGAGCGGCTGCTGGTGTTCGACGTGCGGGAAGGATGGGAGCCGCTCTGCCGTTTCCTGGGCGTGGACGTCCCTGCCGGAGAGCCGTTCCCGCACCTGAACGACAGTAAGGTGATGCAGGAGTCCATCGACAGGCTGATGCAGGGGGAGAATATCGGACTTCCCTTTCACCCCGCGGGCTGAACACGTCGGACTCGGTGACAGGCCCGCCGGTAAGAATCGCGCCGTACGGCCCTGATCGAGCGGCGTCACCACAGGTCACAGGCCCCCTGCGGAGGGCAGGTATCGGTCCGGGCGTTCGGACGCCCTGTGGCACGACAACAACGCTGAACCGGGCGTCTCCGAAGGTCGCAACTGGCAACAAACCTATCTCTGACCTGCGATTACGCGAGTCCCGGGAAGCTCAGCGGCGACGGCTGGCGGGATCGTGCCCGGCGGTGATGCGGGCGGAGGTCTCCTCGCCGAGGCGGATATAGCGGCCCGAGGCTGGTCAGGTGCTGGTGCGGGGCTTGGCCTGGGGGTCGGGCGCGGTGCGGTCCGCTTCGGCGAGATGCCGCGGCGCGCTGTGACAGAGCTGATGCGGCGTTGGCCCGGCGCTCGGGTACCTGCGCCAACGCTCTACCTGGCGGCCCGTGACATGAACCCGTGCGCCGGGCCACCGGGGAGGGCGTCCGCTCCCCGGTGGCCGGTCGGTTCGATCACAAGTGTGCCGCGAAGACGTGGGCGGCGGTTCCGCCGCTGAAGGCGGCTGTGCTCGTCGGCTCGATGGTGAGCGGCTCGCCGAAGAGCCGGTGCAGTATCGCGCCTGCCGAAGCGCACCGAGACAACGCCTGCATGAGCTGGCCAGTCTTGTGCGGCAAGCCCACGAAGGTGGGGGCGGGGGCGTTCCGTCGTCGTTAATCGACGTGCTCTTGCTCGGCGACTGCGGCGTAGGCGGCGTCGAGGCGCTCGAACGGGCCTGGACCGTCGTGCGGCTTCGGCGGGGCGTCGAGGTGGCGGACGCGAAGCTCGTCCATGAGCTCCTCGATGAACGCCGGACCCTCATCGCGCATGAGCTGCTGCCGGCTCCGGAGCTCGTCGCTGCCCGGGCGCCAGTCGAGGCCCCAGTTGCCGAGGGCGTAGATGATCGGAAGAGTCTGGATACCGGTTTCAGTGAGGCTGTAGCGAGCGCGCTGCCCCCGCGCGGCGGCGCCGCGGGTGAGAATCCCCGCGTCGACGAGTCGCACGAGGCGGTCGGCGAGGATGTTCGAAGCGATGCCCTCGATCGACCCGGTGAGCAGTACCCGAAAGTAGCGGCGGTCGCCGAAGATGACGTCGCGAAGCACGAGCAACGACCAGCGGTCTCCGAGCACCTCGACGGCGGCGTTGATCGGACACCCGGACCGTGGCTCCACGATTCCTCCTTGACAGGCATTTCGCCCTACCTATAGTAGTTGCAGAATACAATCACTCTTTGGAAGAGGCGACGATGGGCCGCTTCGTCTACTCGATGCAGGTGTCCCTCGACCTGCGAATCGAGCAAGTTCCCGGGGACAACGGCGCCGGCGAGTGGCTGCGTGTCCACGAGGAGCTGCACCGCTGGGCCAACGCGCAGACCCAGGCGCTCGCGCTCATGGTCCAGGGCCGGGTCTACTACGAGGCCATGGAGGAGTTCATGCCGCTGGCGCGCGAGGACGCGTCGCTGCCGGACTTCCTGCGTGAATACGGTGAGATCTGGACAGCCAACCCCAAGGTGCTTGTCTCCCGTACGCGCCTCAGCGCCGATCACAACACGAGGATCATCGGCGGAGACGACGCGATCGAGCAGCTCGCCGCCCTGCGGGCCGGGACCGACGGCAACATCAGTGGGCGGCGCGGCGCTCGCGACGCAGCTGCTCCGTGCGGGGCTTCTCGACGAGCTGCTGCTCTGCACCCACCCGTCAATCCTCGGCTTCGGCAGGCCGCTGTTCGACGACTACGACGTGCCGATCGAGCTCGACCTGCTTGAGCAGCGATCGTTCGAGCAGGGAGTCACGATGCATCGTTACACAGTCAGGGATGCAAAGGAGGCGAGCTCGTGCTGAGGCAGATCGCGGAGGGTGTGCTGGTCCACGAGAGCGAGTTGCTTCAGAGCAACACCGTTGTCGTGCAAGGCCGGGCCGGCGTGTTGCTCATTGACCCCGGGCTGACGGGCGACGAGATGGTCACCATCGCGGACGACCTTCTCAAGTTGGGCCAGCCTGTTGTTGCAGGCTTCGCGACGCATCCCCACTGGGATCACGCGCTCTGGCACGCCGAGCTCGGCGAAGCGCCCCGTTACGGTACCGCCCGCTGCGCGGCTTACCTGCGAGATCTGCGGTCGAACGCGGACTGGAAGGCCCTCGTCGCCGAGGGGTTGCCGCCGGAGATCGCCGAGGAGACACCGCTGGACCTGTTCGGCCTCATTACCGGTCTGCCTGCCGAAACCACGCGGATTCCGTGGGATGGCCCTGAAGTCCGGGTCATCGAGCATCAGGCACATGCGCCGGGCCACGCGGCGCTGCTGATCGAGGAACACAGGGTTCTCGTCGCCGGCGACATGCTGTCTGATGTCTTGATTCCGATGCTCGATGTGAGCGCCGCCGACCCGATCGAGGACTACCTCGCCACGCTGCGACTGTTCGAAGGCGTAGAAGGCGACGTCGATGTCTTCATCCCGGGTCACGGGTCCGTCGGCGGAGCTGACCAGCTGCGCGCACAGATCGACCAGGATCGGGCGTACGTGCAGGCCCTGCGTGACAATCAGGTGGTCAGTGACCCGCGGATCGGCCCATCGGCCAAGCCCGGCTGGGAATGGGTGAGCGATGTGCACAACGGGCAAGCCCAGCGCCTCGCCCGAAGAAGCGAGCGCGACGGGACGCCCGGCTAGCGATCGCGAATGCTGTCGCGGCGCCGGTCCTCGGCCAGGGCGAGCGCGAGGTCGAGGATCAGGGACCGTTCGGTGTGCTCACCGGCCGCGCTGCCTTGCTGGAACGGGTCGTTGAGGACGATCAGCCCTTGCGGCCGAGCCGGTCGGCCTCGTGGACGGTCAGCAGGTCACCCCTTGGCGTCCCCCTCGCCGAACGAGCGGCTTGGGACTTCATCCGCGCTGTAGAAGGACGTTGACAGCGTCGTCAGGTTAGCGCAAACATGGGCGCCCGATCAAGAAACGCTCTGACAGCATCCGACCTTCACGCAGAGAGCAGGGGTTCATGCTACGCCGACTGTCGATCATCTCCTTGACCGCGGTGATCGCCGTCTCGACGGCGACGTCGGCCTCCGTGTCCGCCCAGGCGGGGCCCGTGACCGACCGTAAGCTCGCCCGCGCGTACGGCGCCCTGGGCGCCAACTTCAACCAGAACATCGACGCCCTGGACTACGCCGAACTGCGCAAGGCCGGAGCCAAGTGGATACGCGGCTTCTTCCCGATGCCCGCCACCGACCAGGGCGACCCCGGCCGGCACATCGCCATCCGCACCCTCAAAGAGGCGTCCGGGCGCGGCTACCAGACCATCCTCAGCCTGAAGTTCCCCTACAACAACACCTCCTTCCCCGCGCCCGGCAGCGCGAAGCTGGCCGCGGAGCTGGCCCGGCTGGACAAGGTCCTGCCCACGGCGATGGGGAAGGTGGACATTCTCACGATCGGCAACGAGCCCTTCATCGAAAGCCTGCCCGCCGAACGCGACCAGCGCCTCAACGCCTTCTACGAGGCCGTCGCCCGGCATGTCGTCGACTACCGGCGCAAGCAGTGCGGTACCGGCTGCGGCACCGCGCTCTACATGGGTGCGCTCAACCGGCTCGACCAGGCCGGCTGGCGCTCACCGGCCGCCGTACGCTGGATGACCTTCGTACGCAAGACGGCGGACATCGAGGGCGTGGACATCCACCCGCACCTCCCCGGGCCCAAGAGCGCCCAGCCGTTCCTGGACTTCATCCTGCCGAAGATGCGTCCCGAGCAGACGTTCCTGGTGACCGAGTTCTCCCTCGTCCGGTACTGGAAGGAGCATCTGCGGGACAAGGTCCCGGCCGGCTTCGCCAGTCAGTACGGCTTCGCCCCCGGCACTCAGGTCTGGCAGGTCATCAAGGCCGCCATCGACAAGCCGTTCACCGAGAAGAAGTGGGACGCCTTCCTCACCTCCAGCCCCTGGTTCAAGAGCCAGTCCGGCTTCCTGAGCGACCAGATGAAGCTGTACCGGGGCACCGGGCGGCTGGCGGTGGCCACGTACGGGTTCAAGCAGGACGATGCGATGGTCACGAATTTCGGCCCGGACAAGGACCCGTGGCTGCTCAACAGCGTGTTCGCGCCGTACACGGTCAAGCCGCGTGCCTCGTCCGGGCTGTCGGGGCAGGGCTTCTGGCTGGAAAGCTTCAAGGCACTGCAGAAGACCTCCTGACGGGACTGATAGGGAAACTCAGATCTGGTTCAGGCCGCCGTCGACGTACAGGCTCGAACCGGTGATGAAGCTGCTCTGCTCGGAGGCGAGGAAGGCCACGGCGGCGGCGATCTCCTCCGGGCGCCCGAGCCGGCCCAGCGGCACCTGCGTGGCCAGGTGCTGCCTGAGGCCGGCGGCCTGTTCCGAGTCGGGCGCGAGCCCCGACAATCCAGGGGTGTCGGTCGGGCCGGGCGTGATGGCGTTGACCCGGATGCCGCGTCCTTTGAGTTCGTTGGCCCAGGTCCGGGCGAACGATCGGGTGGCGGCCTTGGTCGCCGCGTACACGCCGAACGCCTCCGCACCGGCGTCCACGTTGGTGGAGCCGTTCAAGATGACCGAGGCGCCGTCGTTGAGCAGGGGCAGCGCCTTCTGAACGGTGAACAGCGTGCCCCGGACGTTGATGCCGAAGAGGGTGTCGAAGTGCTCCTCGGTGATCTGCTCAAGCGGCACGAACGCGGCGATGGAGGCATTCGCGAAGAGTACGTCCAGGCCCTGTCCCCTGCTGCGGATCGTCTCGTAGAGCCGGTCCAGGTCGGTCAGGTTCGAGATGTCGCCGATCACCGCGGTAGCCGCTGAACCGATCTCTTCGACGGCCGCGTCGAGTTCGGTCTTGCGCCGGCCGGTGATGAACACGTGTGCGCCCTCGGCCGCCAGCCGTACGGCACTGGCCAGGCCGATTCCGGTGCTGCCGCCGGTGACGAGAGCGGTCTTACCCTCAAGGAGTCCCATGTGAATAACCTCTTTCGACTTCTGCAGCGATCGCTGCTGAAGTTGAACGGTAGCACTTCTGCAGCGATCGATGCAGAAGAGGTAGGCTGCAGGGGTGGCGATCAAACAGAGCGGCCCCCTCGGCCGACCGCGAGGATTCGACGCTGACGAAGCTCTCGAGCGCGCCATGCTGGTCTTCTGGGAGCATGGCTACGAGGGGGCCAGCCTGGCCAACCTGACCGAGGCGATGGGCATCTCCGCCAAAAGCATGTACGCGGCCTTCGGCAACAAGGAAGAGCTGTTCCGCCAGGCCCTGGAGCGCTACACCGAAGGCCCGAGCGCCTACCTGACCCGGGCCATGGAGGAGCCGACCGCACTCGGCGTCGCCACCGCGATCCTGACCGGCACCGTCCGCACCACCACCCGCCCGGCCCATCCCCACGGGTGCATGGGCGTCCAGGGCGCCCTGGCCGCCAGCGACTCCGGGCGTGGCGTCCGTGACCTTCTCATCGCCTGGCGCAAAGACGGCTGCTCCCGCATCCGAGAGCGGTTCCAGCGAGCCGTCGACGACGGCGAACTGCCTCCGGAGACCGATCCGGGGCTCCTGGCCCGCTATGTCACCACCTTGGCATTCGGCATCGCCGTGCAAGCCGCGAGTGGCATCGGCCACGACGAACTCCAGGGGATGGCCGACGCCGCCCTGCGCACCTGGCCGCTCCCCTGAGAACCACCCGGCGAGGGCCGGAGTCGCTTCCTAGAACACCTGCTCACGGAACGCGATGAGCATGAAGGCGGCGGCCAGCGGCCCCGCGGCCGCCAGGACCGCGTAGATGACGTGGGCCCGCGAACCCCCGGGACTCCGCTGGTGCGTGTTGTAGGCCGCCGCGCCGAGCACGATGCTGTTCACCACGAGGATGACCAGTCCGGTCCAGATGCCCCCGACGAGGTCACTCCGGTCCGGCATCCGCGACGCGGCCAGTTGTTCGGCCGGGTTGAGACTCCAGGTGACGACGATCGCCACGCAGAACGCCTGCCACGCGGATCCGAACGCCGGCAACCAACCCGACCCTCTGCTCGGCTGGGCCGCCGGAGGGCTCCAGGCGGTCGACGGTGTCGGGTACGACTCGGTCCAAGTGGGTGCGGCGCCGGTGCCGTACGGGCCTGCCGCGGGCGAGTTCAGCGTGGTGGGGTGATCACCGGCGGGCCCGGCGCGGTGTTGTCGTTCGGCGAGCCGCAGCTGCCGAAACTGAAGGTAGAGCTGGGGAAGCCCGATGAGGAGCGTGACGGCCAGGCCCCCGATGGCGACAGCGGTGTCCACCTCTCGACGATCCACCCCATGGCCAGGCACGCGCAAGGGTGAACGTTGCCATCGAAGCAGGGTCCAGGCGTCGATGACCTTGTCGTCCAGGCGACCCACCGGCTCACTCAAGATCGTGGTGAAGTCGTTGGGATTGAGGGCGCCACCGTCATCCCAGAGCCTGAGCGTGGCGCCGACCGGATGATTCCTCCTTCGGGTTACCGGGTGACGGTGCCAGGCTGGGCGGACAGCAGGGTCTGGGTCCAGCCGGAGGTGTCGACCGTGCCCTGCCCGGACACGTCCGCGCCCTGGCCGTCGAAGGGGTTGATGTCGAAGTAGCGGTACAGCGACCCGTCGGCTCTGCGGCCGTAGTACAGGCCCGCACCCGGCGACAGCAGGTGGTCGAACACCTGCCAGGTGGTGTCGCGCAGCTGGTAACGCCGCCAGAGGTCCGCCCCCATGATCTTGTAGGAGATCAGCGCGCCGGCGGCGGTCGTCCCCAGGATCCACCCCTGCCCGGTCGTGGTGAGCGTCTTCAGGGTGAAGCCGGTCCCGATGAGCGTGTTGCCGGTGATGTCGGCCAGGGCCGGCTTCGCCACCGTGATGATGTATCGGCGCAGGGCGCCGCCGGCGATCCCGAACAGGAACCTGCCGTCGTAGGCCAGCAGATCGTGGGTGTAGCCGCCGCCGAGATACACCGGTGTGGCGAACTCGACGGTGCCCGTCACGTTCTGCACGTCGACCCGGTAGAGCTTGCCCGCAGTGCCGCTCTCGGTCACCAGCAGCGTGTCGGCGTTCAGCGTCGCCATCGCCTTCGGCGTGAACCCCAGCTTCTGGGCCGAGAGGATCGGACCCGACGTCCGCTTCCCGGACGCCGCGTCGATCGCCGTGTACGTCAGCCGCCCGTCCGGCAGCACCCCGTACACCGAGGCCACCCCCTTCGGCCCGCTGACGTACGGCCAGACGGTGTTGACGATGATCTGTGCGTCGGCGGCCTGTGCCTGGTAGCGGACGGGGTGAGCCGCGACCTGGACGGCCTGGCAGACCTCGCCGATCGGCGCGGTGACCCAGGCACGGTCGGGATAGAGCCTGATCATCTTGTCGAGGAACGCGTTGGCCGCCCACGTAGCGTCGAGGCGCTGCGCGCTGCTCCCCCACGCGGCCCTCATCCGGAACAGCCCCAGGCTGCCATCGTCGCGTTCTTCGCTGACGTTCTGGATCCCGCTCTCCACCATGGCCGCGGCGAGCGCGATCACGGCGGCCCGCTCCGGCTGCGCGCGCTGCGCCACCGCCTTGATCACCATGCGGGCGCAGGAGACGCGATGGGCGTCCATGGCGCCGCGCAGCGTGCCGCCGAGCGTGGCGTTGAGCTGCGTGGCCACGGCGGCGTCGGCCTCGGTCTGACCGGCGGGGTCACAGGCGGCCGTCGCGTAGGCGGCGGCCGTCGCGGGATACGTGCCGGCGGACAGGCCGATCGCGATGATCACGGCTGCGATCGAGGCGGCAGCGCGAGACAAGAGGGGTCTGAACACTCGGTTCCTTTCACGAACTCGTCATTCCGAGGCGGCAAATCCGTGCAATAGGGCTAATTCCATGCTGAAAGAACCCTAGGAAGCTGGGGTATGGCGCCGGTATGTCGGGACTGAGCGACTCAGCCGTACGAGTGCCGTGCCGGGCGACTCAACCCGTACTCAACAAGAGCTCAACGCGCGCCGGCCTACCTTTCCCATGTCCACGACGACCAGCGAAAGGAAGCACGATGAGACGTCTACCACTGGCCCTGACCGCAGGCGCCCTCGCGGCCGGCACGCTCCTCGCTCCCGCCGCCCAGGCGGCGACTCCGGCGAAGGCCCCCGTCTCCGTCCAGCAGGCGAGCCAGGCCCGCTGGTTCACCATCTGGGACGGCGGCGGGAACACCAGGGGCATCGATACCGGGAGGATCAAGAGCCAGGCCAAGGTCCTGCAGATCGTCACCCAGTGCTGGAACGGCGGGGACGGCACCGCGGCCACGGCCACCCTGTGGAAGTGGGGGCCCAGTACTATCGGCACAGGTGGTGGGTGGATGAAAATGAAGCGCGACCGCGGTTACTGCCTGGGCGGGAAGATGTACACCCGTATCCACAAGGCGAGGGCCGGCGAGAGGTGGAGGGCCACCGTCACTCTCAGCCCCAAGTCCCACACGGTCAGGGTGTGGGTCCAGAACTACGGCTGATCGGCGCCGTTGAGGGGGCGTTCGGGGTTCGACAGGGCAGGGGATCCCCAACTGCCAAGGGCTGTCCCGCCGGTCCTCGGACCCCGGAATTCGACCAGGCCCGCAGCGGCGCCGAACAATCCAAGGTCTTGAACGGGTCCATGAAATCAGGGCAGGTACGGCGGGAAGAGCCGCTCGGCGACCGCGCCGATCGAGGCCACCTGGCCGGCGTCCAGCCGAGCCGGACGGCGCCGGATCCAGCCGCATACCCGGCCGGCCCGCAGCAGCGTCACGCCGGACACCGTCAACGCTCCCCACCGGGGCAGGCGCGCGCCGTGCACCGCGACCACCGCCGTCACCGGCACCGCCCAGCCCGCCCCGCGCAGCAGCTCGGCGACCCGGCGCGCTTCGAACGCCGCCGCCTTCACCAGCGTGTCGGCCGGGCGTCGGCCGATCCACAACCGGCCCTGGCGGCCGGAGATGCGGGTGTTGCGGTGCCACTGCTTGGAGTCGACCACGACCACGCCGCCCCGGCCGATCACCAGGTGGTCCAGGACTGCGCGGTATCGCATCTGTGCACGATCCGAAGGGCCGCAAGCCGCCGATCTCGGACAATGCCCCGCCTGCTCGTCACCGTACACCAAGCCCGTGACCTGCAATTTTGCTAGGAACTTCCCGTCTGATGCAAGGCTATGCACTCAGCGGGAAGGACGTGTGGGGTGTCGAACGGTGCAAGACCGCCCATAGCGGGTGCGGTCCGAGCTGGTGGACGGGGTTGCCCTGCTGCATCCCGAGGACGCGGTCTTCGAGGCGATGCTCAGCGGGTTCGCTAAGCAGCAGCGGGGTGGCCGGCGGCTCGACAAGAAGACGGTCAAGGGCCGCCACCGCACAGAACCCGCCTACATGGCCATCGCCGAGCGTGACGGCAGATCAGTCCGTCTCTTCTCGGACGTCCTTGCCTTGCTCGGCGAAACGCTTGAAGTCCTGCATGTGCTGTTCCGACTGCTTGCGGAAGGCGCCGGGCATCAGAAGTCCCACCAGCCGCATCATCACGCTGCTGAACCGGTATTCGCTCTCGCTTTCCCAGAGTGTCGTCTCCGGACCGGCTTCGGTCAGCCGCTCGCGCACGGCGCTCCACGTGCCCTTGCTGACGATCTCGCGGTCGAAGTGGACGACGCTGCCTTTCGGGATCTCGTGCAGGTCTGCCGGTTCCCGGCGGGTGATGGTCTCGATGCACTCGATCTTCTGCTTCCCCATCTGCATCACGACGCGCGACCTGGTGCCGAGCTGCCCGTGCTTCCCGTTCAGCGGCTCGTGCAGCACCAGGCCCCGCAGCCACTTCGGCAGGGGTGCCGGGTCGGCGAGGAGCTGGACCACTGTCTCCCGCGGCAGGGCGATCTCGGTCGAGACGGTGTACTTCATGGGGTATCGCTCTTTCCTTGTGGTGTGGGACAACTTGCTGCAGTCCTGCTTGTCGTGGGCGCCGAGGAAGCCGGTCAGTCCACCGCAGCAGGAGTGTCAGGTGGGGTCGAGTACGTAGAACTTGGTGGTGGCCTCGACTGCGGCCGCGACGTGCTCCGGTTCGCCACCGGCGGCCAGGTGAGCCTGACCCCAGGCTGCGGCGCTACGGCGGCCGAACTCGCGCCCTTCGGGCGACTTCTCGAACTCCTCGTGACCGGTGATCTCGCCGCCGGCCAGGAGCCGTCCCAGGGCGAGGAGAGCCAGGTCCCAGCCGACGCCTCCGGCGCCGGGGCCGTAGGTCGGGAACAAGGGCTCCCCGACGACCGCTGCGTGGATCAGCTCGAACTCGGTGTCGCCGGCCGGGCCCGTGGCCAGACGCACTTCCACCTCGCTGGTGCCGGGCCAAGCATCGGCGTCCGGCCCGTAGAGCCAAGACACCTTCAGCAGACGCGGCGGCTCGCACCGGAGGATCTCGCCGTGCTCTCCACCGTCCAAAGCGAACTGTCCGCCAAGCCGAAGGTCCCCGGTGACCGGCTTGAACCAGCGCTGCAGCCGCTCGGGGTTGGTGATGGCGTCCCAGACGTCATCGATCTCCGCGTCGTATCGACGCCGCAGCTCGATGGTGTACGCCTCGCCGGCCGGCACGCTGCCCGTGCCCATCGCCCGGCGCACGGCAGCCAGCTCGTCGAGAACATCTTTCATGTCATGTCTCCTTCGGTGGTGCATCGGTCTTGCCCGTCGGCGCCGGACCCCGCAACTCGGAGGGGTTCCCACCGGCCAGGTGGCGTGCACGCCTGGTCCAGCCACGCGTCGACCTCGCTCAGCGGCTCGGGCTCGACGGCGTAGAACCGGCGCGTGCCCTCAGCCCGCACCGACGCGAACCCGCTGTCACGCAGCACGCGCAGATGCTGGGAGACGGCCGGCTGGGAGATGGCGAACTCCGCCCGGATGATCTCCGTGATTGCCCCGGAGGTCTGCTCACCGTCGGCGAGCAGCGCCAGAATGCGTCGGCGCACGGGGTCACCGAGTATGTCGAAGGCGTGCACGACAGCGACTATACCGGCTTTCGCTTATATAACCCATCGCTGATTCTTAGCGCCGCGCTGGCGTTCACACAAGCCGACGCGCATCACGTCCTGCTGCTACAGGCTGCCCCCATGTCGACGCCAGGCGCCAGATGCTGGTCCCGTTCACCCCGATAAGAACAACTGGAGTTGACCCAAGGCCAGGTAGTTAAGGTTTCTGTAGCGCCGTCAAGCGCGCCAGTTCTCAGGACGTGGGAACGGAGATCCAGTAGAACGGTGATCTTCCACAACCAGCCGTCGAAGAACTGGATCTCCGTTGGCCGTCAAGCATGCCAGCTCTGCTGTTTCCCGCGCCACCGGCGCGGACTCTTCTCCCCGCTGGGCGGCCGAGAGATTGTTCGCGCCCGGACATTTGGGTGAGCTGACCGCGCTCGTGCCGTTCGAGCT
>NZ_BAABDQ010000062.1:0-56465 GCF_039539705.1 Nonomuraea rosea
ACCCCACCCCGAACCGCCCCGGCCCCCGCCGCCACCCTGACCATCCGCGCCCGGGGTGTCGGCCGGGCTTGGGCCGGCGGCGCGCAGGCTGTGGACGTCGCCAGCCGGGCTCCGGGCGGCCCGCGCCGGGTTGTCGCGCGTGCCCTGAACGCGGCGGCGTGTGTCGTGGCCGGTTTGGTCGTCGTCGCCGGACTGGTCGCCGCCGTGCCGGTACCGGCTGCGGCGGCGGCTCATCCGTTCGGGGCACCGTCAACGGCGCGGATCGGTGCCGACGGCTCGCGGGTGAGCCTCGCCTGGCTGCCCGCCGAAGACGACTGGGTGGCGCTCGGCCGCTCGGTCGGCGCGTTCGAGGAGCCCGCCGCGGGCGCGGCGACCGCTCTGACCGGGGAGCAGAAGCTCGCCCGCTCCACAGCGGTACGCGACTACCTGCTGGCCCGCATCGGGGTGACCCAGGCGGGACGACCCTGCGCGGCGGAGCTGGCCCCGCTGGAGCAGCTGCTGGCCCAGGGCGCCAGGTTCAGCTTCGAGTGCGCGGCTCCGGTCGTCGAGGTCGACGTACGGATCGCCGCGCTGGCCGACCTGCACGAGGCGTACCGGACCGTGCTCACCGCCGACACGCCCGCGACGCCGGCCCAGGCGGTGCTCACGGCGGCGAACGGCACCCAGCGTCTTCGCTTCGACCCGTCCGCCACGGGCGGGGTGTCGCTCGCGGTGCCCGTGGCCGCGCTGCTGCTCTCCCTCGCCGCGCTCGGCACGCTCCTGCTCCGCCGCCGCCGGCACACCACGTCCCCAGCCCGCCTTCGCCAGGATGAGAACGCCTTCCGAGGTGAGGCCGCCTCCCGGGATGAGGGCGCCTCTTGGGGTGAGGATGTCCCCCTAGATGTCCCCCGAAGTGAGGACATCCCCCATGGTGGGGACGTTTCGCGCAATGGCGACGTCCTGGGAGGTGGGGACGCCTCAGCGATACGTCGGGATCGGCGGGCTGGGTCTGGTCAGCACCAGCGCACGGGCGCGGGCGGATGACCGGCACCACCGATCAGGAGAACTACCTGATCGCGCTGTTCGATGGCGCGGGCGCGTTCTGGCTGGTGCTGGCCGTTGCCCTGGGTGTGGGTGCGCTGCACGCGGTCGCTCCCGGCCACGGCAAGAGCGTGACCGCGGCGTACTTGATCGGCACGCACGGCCGCTACCGCGACGCGCTGCGCCTCGGGGTGGTCGTGGCGCTGATGCATACCGTGTCGGTGCTCGCGCTCGCACTGGCCTGGGTGGGCCTGTCCAGCGCCGCAGTCGGCACCCAGGCCGTCACCGCCTGGCTGCAGGTGGTCGCGGGCGCGGTCGTGATCGGCGTCGGCGCGCACCTGACATACCGCCATCTCCGCCACCGGAAGACCCGCCAGCACAGCCACAGCCACAGCCACGAGTCCGCAGCCGACGAGCACGGCCACGGGCACGGCCACGGGCACGGCCACGGGCACGGCCACGGGCATGGGCATGGCGGTGAGGATGGAGGGCTGGCGGATCCGTGGTCTCGGCGCGGGCTCATCGCGCTTGCGCTCTCCGGCGGCCTGGTGCCCTCGCCCTCGGCGTTCATCGTGCTGGTCAGCGGCCTGCTCACGGGCCGGGCCCTGGACGCCGTCGTGCTGGTGCTGGCGTTCGGGGTGGGGATGGCCGTCACCTTGACCGCCGTAGGGGTCGTGACCGTGCGCGGGGCCACGCTCCTGACCGGCCGGCTGCCGAGCATGCGGCTGCTGCGCGCGACGGCGGCCTGGACGCCCGCGCTGGCAGGCGTCGCCGTGGCCATCGGCGGCGGCCTCTACCTCGCCACCGCCGTCACCGCCCTGATCCCGTGACGAGGCCCGTGACCGGATCCGTACCAGGGCCGTGACCAGACCTGTGCTCGTAATGTCTCCTCAGGCGAACCCGAGCCGGAGCCTATCTCAGCCTGCACACCTGGGATGGGCAGGAGGAGGTCGGCTCAGCCCTCTCGCCCGGGACGGCGTCGGCGGGTGAGCAGCAGGGACAGCAGGAGGCCGGCGGCGAGAAGGGCGATGGCCACCACGATCCCCGTGACAGCCCACCCCGGCCCCGCGCCCAAAGGCCCGTGCTCCGCGACCGGCTTCCCCTGGGCCGGCGGCTCGGCCCGGGGGCTGCCCGGTGCGGCCGAGGTCGCCTTCGCGGGCGTGCCCAAGGCGGCGATCAGCTCGTCATCGACCGGCCCCGCCCAGCTCTCGTGGGAGGCCCTGCGCTCGTCACCCGGCCGCAGGAGCCCTTTGCCCGCTTTGACCGGTATGTTCCCCGAGCACAAGGTCGACGACATGCTGACCCCCGGCACCTTCACGTCCAGCCCCGAGGTGCCCGACGTCGCGAACACCAGGTAGCGCGTACCCGATTCGAACGTGTACCCGCACGAGGCGCCGTCGACATCGGACGCGAGCGTGAACTCGGCGGCGGGCGCGCCCTTGTAGACGTTGTCCGCACGGAAGCGGTAGACGGCCGGCGGCCGGGCCCCGAACGGGTCGCCGACGTCCTTGCGCACGTCCACGACCGTTCCGGTGAACACCGCGTCCGCATGATCGACAGCCTTCGCCGGCCTCATATCGGCGCACGAGCAGGCATGGGCCGCAGGAGCGACCCCCACGAGCATGGCGGCGGCGAGCAGGAGGACGGCCATCGGGAAGAGGGCAAGAGACCGGAGCGTCATGCCCCCATGACGTACGCGACCGGCGGACGGTTCGCCGGCGCGGCCCATGAGTTGACGCGCCTCACGAAAACGGCCTGAGGCCCCAACTGGCATCACCCCCTTGACGAGGGAGTTTCCGGAGGGGCATCATCTTCCCAATCTGAGATCGATCTCACATTGGAGTCCGAGTGAGCCAGGAACGCCAGCCCGTCCGTCCCCTGGGGCTGATTCCCGAGACCTTCCGCGCCGACCTCGACCAGGCGGTGACACCCCAGATCGAGGCCCAGGTGACCGAGTTCGTGGAGAAGGCGCTCAAGCCGACGACCCGCGCCATCTACCTGGTGGGCTGTGGCGGCTCGTTGTTCATGTTCGGCGCCATGCGCTTCCTGCTGGAACGTTCCCCCATCCCGGCCGTGGCGCTCAACGCGGACGAGTTCATGCTGCGCCGCCCGGCCGCGCTGGGGCCCGACTCGATCGTGATCGCCAGCAGCACGAATGGCGGCACCGCCGAGACGGCGCGGGCCGTGCGGTTCGCCCGCGAGGCCGGGGCGCCCGTGCTGCTCGTGACCAAGGATCCAGGGAGCGTGGTGGCCGGGGAGGCGGCCGACATCGTGCTCCACCGCAGCGTCGAGGCCAAGCAGGTGCTGCAGGGGCTCATCGCGTACGCGCTGCTCAGGGCGCAGGGCGTGGCCGACGACTACGACGAGGCGGTGGCCGCGTTCCGCGGCTGCTCGCAGGCGTTCGAGACCGCGGTGCACGAGCTGGACGACCACCTGCGCGGCATCGCCGCGGCGTGCACCGACGAGCCGTGCGTGTACGTGCTCGGCTCAGGCCCGCTGGAGGGCGCGGCCCAGACGTTCGCCGCCTGCTACCTGCAGGAGATGCAGACCAAGCACGCGGTGGCCACCGGCTCCGGCGAGTTCCTGCATGGCGCGTTCGAGGTCGTCGACGGCGACCTGCCGGTGATCGTGCTGCTCGGCGAGGACGCCACGCGTCCCATGGGGGAGCGGGCCATCCGCTTCCTCGATCGCCACAACGACAAGAACCACGTCATCGACGGCGCCACCCTCTCGCTGCCCGGCGTCCCGACCGCCCAGCGCGCCACGATCGGCTCATTCATCATGGCGAGCGCGGTGACCGCCCGGCTGGCCCAGCACTTCGAGGCGTTCTCCGGCCGCCCGCTGAGCGAGCGCCGCTACATGTGGCGAGTCGAGTACTGATGCGGCTCGCCGCCGTCGGTGACAACATCACCGACTGCTATCTCGAGGCCGGGCGCATGTACCCGGGCGGCAACTGCGTCAACGTGGCCGTCCACGCCGCCCGCGCCGGCGCCCGCGCCTCCTACGTCGGAGCCGCCGGGCGCGATGAGCGCGGAGACCAGCTCGCCGCCGCTCTGCGGGCCGAAGGGGTCGACGTCTCACGCCTGCGCCGGCTGACCGGGCCGACCGGCTACGCCACCGTCGTCAACGTCGGCGGCGAGCGCACGTTCGGCCCGTTCGACCGGGGGGTGGCCAGGTTCCGGATGAATGAGGCGGACCTGGACTTCGTCGCGGCTCACGAGCTGGCGCACTCCACCTACTCGGCGCACCTGGGGGAGCAGCTCGCGGCCATCGCCGAGCGCGTGCCCCTGTCGTTCGACTTCGACTCCCACACCGGCGACGACTATGCGGCCGAGGTGATCCCGCACGTCACCTACGCCTTCTTCTCGGCCTCGCATCTGAGCGCGGCCGAGACCGCCGACCTGCTCCGCTGGGCCTGCGACAAGGGCGCACGGGTGGCCCTGGCGACGCGGGGCGCGGCGGGCTCGTCGCTCTTCGACGGACGCGAGCTGCTCGCCCAGCCGGCGGTGGAGGTGGACGTGGTCGACACGCTGGGGGCCGGAGACACCTTCATCGCCCACGCCCTGGCGGGCCTGACCGCGGGCCTCGGCGGGCGGGAGACGCTGCGGCGCGCGTCCGCGCACGCCGCGGAGGTCTGCGCGGCCATGGGCGCCTTCGGGCACCCCATGCCCCTCACCCCGGAGCTGACCGTTCTTTCGCGCCACCTCTCCTCCGCACCAGCAAAGGAATCGACATGACCGGTATCAGGGTTGGCCGCGGCGGGGCTTTCGCCACGCTGTCGGTGTGCGCCGCGCTCGTCCTCTCGGCGTGCGGCACGGAGACACAGGACGCCGGGGGAGCCGAGAGCGCCGCGCCGAAGCCGGCGGTGGCCGCCGACCCGGCGGTGGCCAAGCTCGTCCCCCAGAGCCTCGCGAACGCCAAGGTCGCCGTCTTCGGCGACTGGGCGCCCGAGGAGTACGTCGAGAATGGCGAGATCAAGGGGTGGAGCGTCGATCTGGCGAAGGCGATGGCGGCCAAGATGGGCGTCGCCTTCACCTACACCGCGACCGGCTTCGACATGATCATCCCTGGGCTGGACAACGGCCGCTACGACCTGGCCGTGGCCTCGCTCGGTGTGACCCCCGACCGGCTGGAGAGCCTCGACTTCGTCCCCCTCCAGAAGGAGGGGACCGCCTTCGGGTGGAAGAAGGGCGCCGCCCTGAACATCCAGAAGATCGGGGACACCTGCGGCAAGTCCGTCGCCGTGCTCACCGGCGCGTGGGAGTACAAGTACCTCACCGAGAACAACGCCAAGACCTGCGGCTCGAACCCCATGAAGATCGAGCAGTTCAAGGACCAGCCCTCGGCGGAGCTGGCGGTCACCTCCGGCCGCGTCCAGCTCGTCGCCGCGGGGTCGGGCAAGCTCAAGTACAGCGCGAAGCAGAGCGGCCAGATGGACGTCTCCGACCTCCTGGTCAACGCCGTCTACAACGGCCTGGGCGTCAAGAAGGACAGCCCGCTGGGGCCGGCGCTCAAGGCGGCGCTCCAAGCGGTCATCGACGACGGCACGTACGACAAGATCCGCTCCCAGTGGGGTGTGACCAGCCAGGGCAACCTCAAGTCCGCCGTCCTCATCACCCAGGCCGACCCCGAAGGCTGAGCCCGCGCACACCCCCTGATCCACCGCAATGAAGGAGCCGACGATGACGCGGGCAGGCAGTCCGGCAGAGCAGACCACGCGAAGCGGTGCGCACCCCGGCACCTTCCGCAGCGCGGAAGGGGCGCGGAAAGTCCCGCTCCGGCATCCTTGGTGGTGGGCAGGAGGGGCCGTCCTCCTCCTGGCCATCGCGATGTTCGCGCACCTGCTGGTCACGAACGAGAACATGCGCTGGTCGGTGGTCTTCACCTATCTCTTCGACGCCGAGATCCTCCGGGGCCTGCTCACCACCCTGGAGCTGACCGTGCTCGCCATGGTGATCGGCCTGGCCGTCGGCATCGTGCTCGCGGTGATGCGGCTGTCGGCCAATCCGCTGTTCAGGTCCGTGAGCTGGTTGTGGCTGTGGTTCTTCCGCGGCGTGCCACCCCTGGTGCAGATGGTCTTCTGGTTCAACCTGGCCACGCTGATCCCCACGCTCAAGCTCGGGATCCCCTTCGGCCCCGTGCTGAAGGAGTGGGACACCAACACCGTCATCTCGTCGTTCTCGGCGGCGATCCTCGGTCTCGCCCTGACCGAGAGCGCGTACGCCGCCGAGATGATCCGCGCCGGGATCCAGGCCGTCTCCAAGGGACAGACGGAAGCCGCGCTGTCGATCGGGATGTCCCGGTACCAGGTGATGCGCCGGATCGTGCTGCCCCAGGCGCTGCGGATCGTCATCCCGCCGATCGGCAACGACCTCATCTCGATGCTGAAGTTCACCTCGCTGGTCAGCGTGCTGGCCACGCCGGACCTGCTGTACAGCGCCCAGATGATCTACTCCCGCAACTACAAGACGATCCCGCTGCTGCTCGTGGCCACCATCTGGTACCTGGTCCTGTGCACGCTGCTGACCGTGGCCCAGCAACACCTGGAACAACGGCTCACTGTGACCCGCGCCGGCGACGTCAGGCGGCTGCGGTTCCTCCCCTCTTTCGGAAAGGCGTGAGCCGGACATGGCCGCGACAAGCGCCGCAGGAGTCCCCCTCCTGCGGATCGAGAAGGTCAACAAGGCCTTCGGTGCCAACCACGTGCTGCGCGACGTGTCCCTCGACGTGCATCCCGGCCAGGTGCAGTGCATCATCGGGCCGTCCGGCTCCGGCAAGAGCACCCTGCTGCGCTGCGTCAACCTGCTGGAGGTCCCCGACAGCGGACACGTCTACCTCGACGGCGAGCCGATGGGCCACCGCTGGAAGGGCGACAGCCTGTACGAGATGACCTCCGCCCAGCTCGCGGCACAGCGCCGCCAGATGGGCATGGTCTTCCAAGGCTTCCACCTCTTCCCCCACCGGCGCGTCATCGAGAACGTCACCGAGGGTCCCATCGTGGTCAACGGCCTGGACCGCGGCACCGCCCGCGAGCAGGCCATGGAGCTGCTGTCCAAGGTGGGCCTGGCCGAGAAGGCCGAGGCGTTCCCGGAGTCGCTCTCCGGCGGCCAGCAGCAGCGCGTCGCCATCGCCCGCTCGCTCGCCATGCGGCCCAAGCTCATGCTCTTCGACGAGCCGACCTCCGCGCTGGACCCCGAGCTGGTCGGGGACGTCCTGGACGTCATGCGGGACTTGGCGGAGGAGGGCATGACCATGGTCGTGGTCACCCACGAGATGGGCTTCGCCCGCGACGTCGCCGACCACGTCGTCTTCATGGACGGCGGCTGCCTGGTGGAGGCCGGCACGCCGGAGCGGATCTTCGGCGCGCCCGAGCACGAACGCACCCGCTCCTTCCTGGCCAGGGTGCTCTGACATGGGAGACGCAGACGTGCTCGTGCTGTCGGACGCGCACATCCGGGCCGTGCTCAGCGCCGCCGACGTGGTGGACTCCCAGGAGCACGCCTTCCTCCTGGCCACCGCGGACGGCCTGGTGCGCTCGGCCCACACGCACTACGACACCTTCGCGCCGGACGCCATCGCGTTCGTGCACAGCGCCGTCGCGGACGGCGAGACCGGCGTCGTCTTCAAGTCGGGCACCCAGCATCCCCGCAACGGCGCGCGGGGCCTGCCGGCCGTGCACGCGACGGTCACCGTGCACGACCCGGACTCCGGCCGCACCACCGCCGTGCTGAACGGTACGACGATCACCACGCTGCGCACCGCGGGCGGTCTGGCCGCCGCGGCGCGCGCCCTGTCTCCCGCCCGGCCGCACACCGTCGGCGTGCTGGGCGCGGGGGCGCAGGCCACCGAGTTCGTGTGCCTGCTCAGCGACGTGATGCCGGTCGAGCGATTCCTCATGTGGAGCCCGGGGCTCCAGGCGCGCGGGCGGGAACGGCTCGACGAGCGCCTGGCGGGCCTGCCGGTCGAGATCGCCGCGTCGCCGCGTGACCTGTGCGAACGCAGCCGCACCATCGCCACCTGCACGCTCAGCCGGGTGCCGGTCGTCGAAGGAGCCTGGCTGGGCGGCGGCACCACCGTGTTGACCATGGGATCCTATGCTCCGGACCGGCGCGAGCTCGATCTCGGCTGCACGCGGCGGGCCGCCCTGGTCGTCGCCGACCTGCCCGGGCAGGCGCTGCGCTCGAACGGCCCGGTGCTGGAGGCGGTCGAGGCGGAGGTGATCGATGCGGACGCGGTGCTGCCGATCTCCCGCGTGCTGCGCGGCGAGCACCCCGGACGCGCCGCGGAGCAGGACATCGTGGTGTTCCACAGCAACGGCCTCGGCATCCAGGACGCCGTGCTGGCCTGGCGCGCCTGCACCCGCGCCCGCGCGAGCGGGACCGGCGTGCTCGTCGCCCTATAGTGCACCAACCACCCTCCGGAGAAGGATCTGATCGTGCCCACTGAACCTGGACGGCGAGAGCCCGCCAAGCGGTCGCGGCCCAACGTCAAGGACGTGGCGGCCCGCGCGGGCGTCTCCAGGGCCACCGCCGCACGCGCCCTCGGCGGCTACGGCTACTCCAGCCAGGAGGTCATGGAACGGGTGACCGAGGCGGCCAGGGAGCTCGGGTACGAGCCGAACCGGGTGGCCCGCACGATGCGCAGCGGCAAGTCCGACATCATCGGCTTCGTCTGCGCGGACATCTCCGACGCCTTCTTCTCCAGCGCCATGCGCGGCATCTGCGACGTGGCGCTCGACGAAGGCTCGAAGGTCATCGTCATGAACACCGACGACCAGCTCAGCCAGGAGCAGGACGCGGCAAGGGTGCTGCTGTCGCACGAGGTCGACGGCCTCATCATCACGCCGGTCTCGGTACGCGAGCACGCCCACATCGACGCCGTCACCGGAGCCGGCGTCCCGGTCGTCTCGCTCGACCGGCAGCTCAGCGACGCCGGGATCGACAGCGTCGTCGCCGACAACGAGGCCGGCACCGCCAACGCCATCCACCACCTCATCGGCAGGGGGCACCACCGGATCGCCTATCTGGGGTCCGTGCAACCGGAGGAGCCGCCCGCGCTGCGCATCGGCAAAAGCCGGGCGAGCGTCGCGGGGCCCTCCCGGCCCTCACTGGACCGGGTACGCGGATACCTGCGGGCGCTGTCCGCGGCGGGGCTGCCGGTCGAGCGTGAGCTCATCGCCCTCGTCCCGCACGACGAGCCGGGACGCCGTACGGACGCCGTGGCGGCGATGCTCGCCCTCGGTGATCCGCCGAGCGCGCTGTTCACGGCCGACAGCTACATGACGAAGAGCGCGTTCACGCTGCTCTCCGAGCGAGGGATCGCGATCCCGGGTGAGATGTCGCTGCTGGGGTTCGACGATCTGGAGTGGACCACTCTGGTACGGCCCCGGATCTCGGTCGTCGTGCAGTCGGCGTACGACATGGGGCGAGCGGCCGCCGCCCAGCTCTTCGCCAAGATCGCAGCCCCGGAGAGCGGGGCGGGAAGCGCCTCCGTACGCGGCCAGCGCACGGTGATCCCGACGCGCTTCCTCGAACGGGAGAGCGTGGGGCTGGTGGCCGAGCCGGTGCGCGGCAGGTGATCGCCGCTGTGATCGCTGCTGTGATCGCTGTAGGGACCCCTGCCGGTACCATGCCACCATGCCACCGACCCGGGAGTCCGCCGAGCTGAAGCTCCAGCCGTTGCCGCACGCGGGGCGGTCGCTGGCCGAGCAGGTGATCTCCGAGGTGCGCAGGGCGGTGCACACGGGCGCCATGCTCCCGGGCCGCCTCTACTCGGTCTATCAGGTGGCCGAGCAGCTCAACGTGTCCAGGAGCCCGGTGCGCGAGGCGCTGCTGCGGCTCGCGGACGCGGGGCTGGTGCAGGTCGAGCGCAACCGGGGGTTCCGCGTCGTGCTGCCCCACCCGAGGGAGATCGTGGAGATCTTCGGGGTGCGGCTGGCCCTGGAGCTCCCCGCCGTCCGGCGGGTCGCCGCGCGCGGCCAGGCGGAGCTGGCCGGCTCGCTGCGCGCGACCATGGACGAGATGGCGGCCGCGGTGGGTGCGGGCGACGAGGAGCTGTTCTTCCATCTCGACCAGACGCTGCACGACCACATCCTGGTCGCGGCGGGCAACAGCAGGGCCCGCGCGATCGTCGGCGGCCTGCGTGACACCATGCGCATCCTGGGCTCCTCGACCGACGACCGGTCCCGCACGCTGCGGCAGGTGCACGAGGAGCACGAGCCGATCGTGGCGGCCGTCGTGGCGGCCGACGCCGGGGCCGCCGTGCGGGCGATGCGGGCCCATCTGACCAGCACCGGCCTCATCCTGGCCCGGCAGGCGGCCAGGGCCCAGGGCGAGCCGGTCGAGGTGGACGCCCTGTGGGCGTCGATCGTCGACGAGCCCTGACCAGGAACGCCGGGCCCAGCCGGGCATAGGCCGGCCGGCTGGGAACGGGCGGGCACGCCGGGATCAGGCGGGGAGGGTGATCTCCGTGGTGAGGCCCAGCTCGTCGCGAACCCGCGTGAGCGACCGGTCGCGGATCGCCGCATACAGCTCGTACGGGTCATGCAGCGGCCGCCCGAGCACGCCGGCCAGCGCCTCGGCGCCGAACTCCACACCGGCCCTGGTCGCGTCCTTGGACCCGTCGGAGGTCAGGTTCGACTGGAAGATCCCGGCGGCCGACCGGGGCAGGAAGTCCTCGTACACGATGGGGCGCGCGGTGATCCAGCCCTGCGCCAGCAGGGCCGCCAGCCCGGCCGGCGGGGTGGGGCCCGGGCGCGCGCCGGTGGCGTGGAAGGTGAAGTAGGCCAGGCCGGCGGCGGCCAGCTCGGACTCGGTGCGCGGCACGCGGGCCTCCCACAGCTTCGCCGCGACGGCGTTGCGCTCCGCCGCGGTCACCCGCTCCCCGTTCAGCCCGCCACCCAGTTCGGTGGCCAGAGCGTCGGCGAGCTCGTCGTAGAGCGCCCGGCCCGCGGGCGTCACCGCGATCCCCCGCGCCTCCACCTCCCCGAAGCGCACCCGCAGGTCGTCGCGGACCACGCGGCCGTCGTCCTCCCTGAACAGCCGCGGCTCGGCCAGCGCGCGGAAGGACGTCTGGCGCAGCAGGAGGTCCGGGCCGCTCCAGCGGGGCGGCCCCTGGATCGCGTCGATCATGGTGATGCCGCGCTCGCTCATCCGCGCGTAGAGGGCGTCGATGTCGAGCACGCGCGGCGTCAGGTGGTTGACGTGCGTGCTCGGCACCCCGCCGATGTCGGCGGCGACCGCGGAGACGTGTTCGAGCTCGGCGTACCAGCTCCGCGAGACAGGCTCCGCGGACAGCTCGAACGCCCTCGTGGCCAGCGTGAGGAACTCCTCGGCCGCGGGCTCGTCCAGCCCGCCGCCGGCCTCGGCACGGTCGGCCAGCTCCAGCAGCCGCGGCGGGAACAGCCGGCGCGCCCCCAGGAACGCGCCGAGCCTGCGCTCCAGGTCCGCGCTGAAGAAGCGCCGGTCGCCCGTCACCAGCATCGAGGTGAACACGCGGAACGGGTTGGCGGCCAGCTCGGCCTCGTCGATCGGGCGGAAGGCCGTCGAGACCACGGGCACCGAGCTGCTGGCCGCCTCGCGCAGGTCGTAGAAGCCGACGGGACGCATGCCCATCGCGCCGAAGATCCGGGCGACCTGCGCCATCTCGGCCGGGGTGCCCACGCGGATGGCGCCGTGCCGCTCGGCCGTGACCCGCTCGATGGAGCCCAGCCGCTCGGCGTCGGCGCCCGTTCGCTCCAGCACCTCGCGGTTCACGTCGTGCGCGACGTCGACCAGCGTGTTGTACGCCGGGACCTCGGTGCCGTACATCGCGGACAGCCGCCGCGCGAAAGCCGCCCGGAGTGCGGTGGAGCCGACCATCTCCCGTTCCTTTCCTTCGCCGGAATCTGGGTAGCATGTTACATGCGAGGCCAGTGGCGCCGGAGAGGCCCTTGAGTGCGCACGGATCTAGCATGTAACATGCTACTTATGGACCGGGCAGCCGCACTCGCGACCGACCTGCGCCGGCGCGGGGTCACCGACCTGCTGACCGACCGCACCTCCCGGTCGGCCCACTCCTCCGACGCCTCCCTCTACCGGGTGCCGCCGCTGCTGGTCGCCCGGCCCCGCTCGGCCGAGGACGTGGCCACGGTGATCGAGCTCTGCGCCCGCCACGAGGTGCCGTTGACGCCACGCGGCGGCGGCACCTCGGTGGCGGGCAACGCGGTGGGCCCCGGCCTCGTCCTGGACTTCAGCCGCCATCTGGACCGCGTGCTGAGCGTCGATCCCGGTACGCGGACCGCCGTGGTGCAGCCGGGCGTCATCCAGGCCGATCTGCAGCGGGCGGCGGCCCCGTACGGGCTGAGGTTCGGGCCCGACCCGTCCACCCACACGCGCTGCACCATCGGCGGGATGATCGGGAACAACGCGTGCGGGTCCAGGACCCTCGGCTACGGCCGTACCAGCGACAACATCGCCGGGCTCAAGGCCGTCGCCGGCACCGGCGCCGCGCTGGACCTGCCGCCGGGCGGGACCGGCCGGGACACCGCCGAGCTGGCCGCGCTGCACGACCTCACCGCCGGCAGCCTGGCGCTGATCAGGACCGAGTTCGGCCGCTTCGGGCGGCAGGTGTCCGGCTACGCGATGGAGCACCTGCTGCCGGAGCGGCGGTTCGACGTGGCCCGGTTCCTGGCCGGGAGCGAGGGCACCCTCGCGGTGGTGACCGAGGCGACGCTGAGCCTGGTGACCGATCCCGCGCACCGCGTGCTGGTGGTGCTCGGCTATCCCGACATCGCCGCGGCGGGCGACGCCGCGCCGGGCCTGCTGGAGCACCGGCCCACCGCGTGCGAAGGCATCGACGCGCGCATCGTCGACGTGGTCCGGCGCAGGCGGGGCGAGCAGGCGGTGCCGCCGCTGCCGGCCGGGGCGGCCTGGCTGTTCGTCGAGGTCGCGGGCGACGACGAGGCCGAGGTGCGCGAGCGGGCCCGGCGCGTGGCCGGGGGAGGGGGCGACGCCCTCGTCGTCACCGACCAGGCGCGGGCGGCGGCGCTGTGGCGCATCCGGGAGGACGGGGCGGGGCTGTCCGGACGGAGCCCCGCCGGGCTGCCCGCGTACGCGGGCTGGGAGGACACCGCGGTGCCGCCCGCGATGCTGGGCCGCTACCTGCGCGACTTCGAGGCCCTGATGAAGGACTTCGGGCTGACCGGCCTGCCGTACGGGCACTTCGGGGACGGCTGCCTGCACATCCGGCTCGACGTGCCGCTCGACCGCCCGGACGGACCCGCCTCGTTCCGCGCGTTCCTGACCGCCGCCGCCGGGCTGGTCGCCGGCTACGGCGGGTCGCTGTCCGGCGAGCACGGCGACGGCCGGGCCAGGAGCGAGCTGCTCCCGCTGATGTACTCCGCCCCCGCGATCGACCTGTTCGCCCGCGTCAAGGCCGTCTTCGACCCCGGCGACGTGCTCAACCCCGGCGTGCTCGTCCGCCCGCGCCCCCTGGACGCAGACCTGCGCGTCCCGGCGGCCGGGCCGGTACGCGAGGGCCTCGCCCTGGCCTACCGCCACGACGGCGGCGACTTCGGCCAGGCCGTGCACCGCTGCACCGGCGTGGGCAAGTGCCGCGCCGACAACACCGCGACCGGCGGCGTCATGTGCCCCTCCTACCTGGCCACGCGGGAGGAGAAGGACTCCACCCGCGGGCGCGCCCGGGTGCTGCAGGAGATGGTGAACGGCTCCGCCGTCGCCGGAGGGTGGCGCTCGCCCGAGGTCCACGAGGCTCTCGACCTGTGCCTGTCGTGCAAGGGCTGCGCGTCGGACTGCCCGACGGGGATCGACATGGCCGCGTACAAGTCGGAAATGCTGTACCAGAGCTATCGCGGACGGCTCCGCCCGGCCGCGCACTACTCGCTGGGACGGCTGCCGTTCTGGGCGCGGCTGGCCGCCAGGATGCCGCGAGCCGTCAACGCCGTCCTGCGCGTCCCCGCGCTGCGGCGGCCGGCGCTGGCCCTGGCCGGGGTGGACCGGCGGCGCACGCTGCCCGCGTTCGCGCCCCGGACGTTCCGGTCCTGGTTCGAACGGGAGCACCGGCCCGTCGAAGGCAGGCCGGTCATGCTGTTCGTCGACACCTTCACCGACCACTTCGCGCCGGAGGTCGGCCGGGCCACCGTGGCCGTGCTGGAGGCCGCGGGCTACGCGCCCCGGATCACCGCGTCCGGCCGGTGCTGCGCGCTCACCTACATCTCCACCGGCCAGCTCGACAAGGCGAAGACCATCCTGGGCCGCACGGTCGCGGACCTGGCCGGCGCGGACATGCCGATCGTGGGCATGGAGCCCTCCTGCACCGCCGTCCTGCGATCGGACGCGCTGGAGCTGCTGGACGAGGCCGTCGCCGCGCCGGTCGCGCGAGCCACCCGCACGCTGGCCGAGCTGCTGTCCGAGACACCCGGCTGGCGGCCGCCCCGGCTCGACGGGAGGTCCGTGGTGGCCCAGCCGCACTGCCACCACCATGCCGTCATGGGCTGGGAGCAGGACGCCCGGCTGCTGCGCGAGGCGGGGGCCGAGGTCCGTCGGCTCGGCGGCTGCTGCGGGCTGGCCGGCAACTTCGGCATGGAGGAGGGCCACTACGAGGTGTCCGCGGCGGTCGCCGGGCACCAGTTGCTGCCCGCGCTCCGCGACGCCGGCCCGGAGGCCGCCGTCCTGGCCGACGGATTCTCCTGCCGCACGCAGATCGCCGACCTGTCCGCGCGGCGGGGCACGCACCTGGCCGAGCTTCTGGCCGGGCTTTTGGCGGGGCGGCTGCCTGGGTAATGACGCCCGGGCGCCCCGTGGATGACTTCGAAAGGAACGGGTGAATGAACGAAACCGCACGCCGGCTGCCCGCGAGCGCGTCGGTGGTCATCATCGGGGGCGGCGCCATGGGCGTCAGCTCGGCGTACGCGCTGGCCGCGGCCGGGGTGCGCGACGTGGTATTGATCGACAAGGGGCCGCTGGGCTCCGGCTCGACGTCGAAGGCCGCAGGGGGAGTGCGCGCCCAGTTCTCCGACCGGGTGAACATCGAGCTCGCCGTACGCAGCCTGGAGACCTTCGAGACCTTCACCGAGCGCTTCGGGCAGGAGATCGACCTGCACAAGGTGGGCTACCTGTTCCTGCTCGACTCGCCCGAGTCCGTGGCCGAGTTCGAGAAGAACGTGGCGATCCAGAACGACCTCGGCGTGCCGAGCCGGATGATCTCGACGGCGGAGGCCAGGGAGCTGTCGCCGCTGATCGACACCGACGGGCTGCTGGCCGCCGCCTACTCGCCCTCCGACGGCCACTGCACCCCGGAGTCGGTGGTGCTCGGGTACGCCGGCGCGGCCCGGCGGCTCGGCGCCCGGTTACTGCCGAACTGCGCGGCGACCGGCATCGAGACGCGGGACGGGCGCATCACCGCCGTGCTGACCGAGGGCGGCAGGATCGAGACCGGCACCGTCATCTGCGCGGCGGGCGCCTGGTCGAAGGCGGTCGGCGCGTGGGCAGGCGTGGACCTGCCGGTCGAGCCGCTGCGCCGGCAGATCCTGCTCACCGAGCCGATGCCGGACCTGCCGCCGACGACGTTCACCATCGACTTCGGCAGCACGTTCTACTTCCACCGGGAAGGGCCGGGGCTGCTGCTGGGCATGTCCGATCCGGAGGAGACCCCCGGGTTCAAGCTCGACCGGTCGGACGCCTGGCTGCCGCGGCTCGGCGACGTCATGGCCCGCCGCGCCCCGGCCCTGATGGAGACCGGCATCGCCACCGGCTGGGCCGGCCTGTACGAGGTGACGCCCGACCACAACGCGCTCATCGGCACCGCGCGGGGCATCGACCGGTTCATCTACGCGACCGGCTTCTCCGGCCACGGGTTCCTGATGAGCCCGGCCGTCGGGGAGGTGGTCCGGGACCTCTATCTGGAACGGCCGCCGTTCGTGGACGTCACCGGCTTCGACACGGGCCGCTTCGCCCTGAGCGGGGCGCGGCCCGAGATCAACATCGTCTGATCACTATCGTGGAGGAAAGCCTGATGGAGACCACGCTGCCCAGCGCCGACGAGCTGGCCGGGAAGGCGCGGGAGACCGCGAAGCGCTGCGGCGTGAACGTGGACGCGCTCGGCGACGGCAGGACGACCACCTCGCCGATCAACGGCGGGCGCCTGGCCGCCGTGGACTGGGTGGACGCGGGCGCCGTGGACGACGCCGTGACCCGGGCCAGGCAGGCCTTCCTGGCCTGGCGGACCGTGCCCGCGCCGGTCCGGGGCGCGCTCGTGAAGCGGCTCGGCGAGCTGCTCACCGAGCACAAGCGGGAGCTGGCCACCCTGATCAGCCTGGAGGTCGGAAAGATCACCTCCGAGGCGCTCGGCGAGGTCCAGGAGATGATCGACGTCTGCGACTTCGCGGTGGGCCTGTCCCGTCAGCTCTACGGGCGCACGATCAGCTCCGAACGGCCCGGCCACCGCCTCATGGAGACCTGGCACCCGCTGGGCGTCGTCGGCGTGATCAGCGCGTTCAACTTCCCCGCCGCCGTGTGGTCCTGGAACACCGCCATCGCCCTGGTCTGCGGCGACCCCGTCGTGTGGAAGCCGTCCGAGCTGGCCCCGCTGACGGCGCTGGCCTGCGCGGCCCTGCTGGACCGGGCCGCCGCCGAGCAGGACGCGCCCGCGTACCTGAGCCAGGTCCTCATCGGCGGCCCCGAGGTCGGCGAGGCGCTCGTGGACCATCCGGGCGTCGCGCTGGTGAGCGCGACCGGCTCCACCCGCATGGGCCGCGCGGTCGGGCCGCGGGTCGCGGCCAGGTTCGGGCGCTCGCTGCTGGAGCTCGGCGGGAACAACGCGGCCGTGGTGTGCCCGTCCGCCGACCTGGACCTGGCCACCCGCGGCATCGTGTTCTCCGCGGCGGGGACGGCGGGGCAGCGCTGCACCACGATGCGTCGCGTCATCGCCCACGTGGACGTCGTGGACGCGCTGGTCGAACGCCTGGCCGGCGCCTACTCCCGGCTGCCCGTCGGCGACCCCACGGCAGCCGGCACCCTGGTCGGGCCGCTGATCAACGGCCGCGCCCACGCCGCCATGCGCGACGCGCTCGACGCGGCCGTCCGGCAGGGCGGCTCGCTGGTGGCCGGCGGCGGGCGCCGCTTCGAGGACCAGGCGCCGGACGCCTTCTACACCGAGCCGGCGCTGCTGCGCATGCGGGAGCAGAGCGAGGTCGTGCGCGAGGAGACGTTCGCCCCGATCCTGTACGTGCTGCCGTACCAGAGCCTGACGGAGGCCATCGCGCTCAACAACGCGGTGCCCCAGGGCCTGTCGTCCAGCATCTTCACCCGCGACCAGGCCGAGGCCGAGGTGTTCGTCTCGGCGGAGGGCTCGGACTGCGGGATCGTCAACGTCAACATCGGCACCTCGGGCGCCGAGATCGGCGGCGCCTTCGGCGGCGAGAAGGAGACCGGCGGGGGCCGCGAGTCCGGGTCGGACGCCTGGCGCGGCTACATGCGCCGGGCGACCAACACGATCAACTACTCGGGACGGCTCCCGCTGGCCCAGGGCGTCGAGTTCGACGTCTGACGGCGACGCGGGGTGACGGCGGGCGTGCCGTCACCCCGCGTTGCCGTTGCCGTTCGCGGGGGACACCAGCCCGGCGATGAAGTCGGAGACCGCGGCGACGGTCGGTTGCCGCCACAGCAGGGTCGTCGGCAGCGAGCACCTGAACCGCTGCTCCAGCCGCCGCCGGACGACCACCGTCAGCACCGAGTCCAGCCCCTGCTCGACCAGCGGCCGGTGCGGCGACAGGTCGGCAGGGGCCAGCCGCATCTCCTTGGCGATCTGCGCGCCGACCTCCTCCAGCAGGAAAGCGCGCAGCTCCGCCGGGCCCAGGCCGGCGATCGAGTCGGCGGGCCGTACGCCTTCCGCGCCGTTCTCACCGGAGGCCGGCGCGTCGATCACCGGGTACCGCAGCCCCGACAGCCAGCCGACGACGGCGCCGGCCTCGTCGGTCACGCGTACCTGCACGGTGTCGGCGCGATCGGGGTCGAGCCACACCTCGATGTCCACCGTGCCCGGCGGCTCGCCGACCGTGACCAGCCGATCGACGTGCGTCACCATGCGGAGCAGCGGGTCACCGGGGAACGCGCTCGGCGCCACCGACATCGCCGCGTCCAGCACGGGCGCCCACGTGGCGGCCGGCCCGCACCGTACCCGGGCCCGCAGCGCGCCGTGCCCGCGCACCAGCTCCTCGATCGTCCAGCCGAACCCGGTGCCGGGCACGCCGACGGCGGCGAGCCGCTGCGCGACCAGGCCCGGGTCCACGGGCGTGAGCGGCTGCCCCGGGGGAGCCGGCGCCGCTCCCGGCGCGGCGGGCACCGCGGCGGTGGCGATCATCTGCCAGGCGGCGTCCGGATCGCCCGCGGCACGGGCGGCCAGCCGCAGCGCGGCCCCCTGCCGGACGACCTGGACCTCGCGGCGGTCGGCGGTCAGCAGCGGCGCCGACATCGTCACCTCGCCGAGCACCTGGCCTCCGGCGGCGGCGAAGAACGTGGCCGCCAGCACCGCGGCCGGCACGATCTCCACGCCCTCGATCGCGTGGCTGCCGGGATACGGCCGGGTCTGGTCGTCCAGGCTGGTCCGCCAGAGCCGTACGTCGGTGCCCGCGAGGTCGATGCCGTCGCCGAGCAGCGTGTGCGTGTCCGGGTCGTGGCCGCGGCCGGCGGTGTCCGGGGCCGACGGCGTACGCCAGTGCCGGCGATGCTGCCACGGGTAGGAGGGGAGCACGACCGGCCCGCCGGCCGGCTGCAGTCCGGACCAGTCCACGTCGAGACCCGCGCAGTGGGCCGCGGCCACACCGGCTAGAAGGGTGGCCCGAGCGGGACGGTTGCGGCGCAACGACGTGCCGACGAAGACCTCGTCGTGCCCGGCCGCGCTCAGCGTCTCCAGCAGCGAGTGGGTGACCACCGGGTGCGCCGAGACCTCGATGAATGCGCGGTACCCGTCGGCCGCGGCCGCCGTGACCGCGCCGGCCAGCCGCACCGGGTGGCGCAGGTTGGCCGCCCAGTACGCGCCGTCGAAGCCGGGGCTCTCCCGCGGATCGTCCAGCGCCGTCGAGTAGACGCGGATGCCGGGGACGCCGGCCTTCAGATCGGCCGCGGCGGCGCTCAGACCGGCCAGCAGCGGATCCATCTGCGGCCCGTGGAACGCCACGTCGGAGGCGACCCGGCGGGCCGGGATGCCCTCCTCGATCCAGCCGGTCAGCACTCCGGCCACGGCGCCCGGATCGCCGGAGACGACCGTCGAGCCGGGCGAGGCCGCGATCGCGGCGACCACGTCGGTACGGCCCTCCAGCAGCCGCGCCGCCTCGTCGAACGGCAGCTGCACCATGGCCATCGCACCGCGCCCGGCCACCTGCCGCAGCAGCAGGGACCGCCGGCAGATCAACCGGGCGCCGTCCAGGCGGGTCAGCGCCCCGGCCGTCACGGCGGCCGCGATCTCGCCGACGGAATGGCCGATGACCGCGTGCGGCCGGACACCGTGGGCCCGCCACAGCTCGACCAGGCCGAGCTGCATCGCGAAGATCATGGTCTGGATCCGGTCCACCTCGGTCAGCTCGCCGCCGCTGAGCACCTCTCGCGGCGAGAAGCCGATCTCGGCGGCGAACACCGGCTCCAGCTCGTCGATCACCGCGGCGAACGCCGGCTCGGTGTCCAGCAGTTCGCGGCCCATGCCGGCCCACTGCGAGCCGTGCCCGGAGAACACGAACACCGGGCCGGGGCCGCGATCGGTGAGCACCCGCCCGGTGGTCACCGCGTCGTGCGGGGTGCCGGCCGACAGGGTGCGCAGCCGCTCGGCCAGCGTGGCCGGGTCCGCGGCCGCCACCACCGCCCGGTGCGGCAGGTGGGCCCGGCGCAGCGCGAGCGTGTGCCCCACGCCGGCCGCGGGCAGCTCGGCGACGACGCCGGCGAGGTTCCCCGCGGCCTGCCGCAACGCCGCCCGCGACGCCGCGGACACCGGATACAACCGCCCGGCGGTCCCGTCGGCGGTCCGCCCAGCGATCTGCCCGGCGATCTGCCCGGCGATCTGCCCGGCGGTCCCCTCGGCGGTCCGCCCGGCGGTGCCCCCGGCGGCGCTCTCGGCGGTCCCTCCGACGGTCCCTTCGGCGGCCGGCCGGGTCGGCGGCGCCTGTTCGAGGACGACGTGGGCGACGGTGCCGCCGTAGCCGAAGGCGGAGACCGCGGCCCTGCGCGGGTGCGCGGAGCCGGGCCATGGCGTCGGCGTGCCGACCACCCGCAGCCCGGCGCCCGCCCAGTCGACGGCCGGCGTGGGCGTGTCGAGCCGGCTCGGCGGCAGCTCGCCTCGTTCGAGCGCCAGAACGGCCTTGACCAGGCCGGCGATGCCGGCGGCGCCCTCCAGGTGCCCGATGTTGGACTTGGCCGAGCCGATCAGGCACGGCTCGTCCACCGGCCGGCCCGCCCCGTAGACGGCGGCCAGCGCGCCGGCTTCGAGCGGGTCGCCGACCGCGGTGCCGGTGCCGTGCGCCTCGACGTAGCCGACCGTGGCCGGTTCGACGCCCGCCTGGCGCAGCGCGCGGCGCATGACGTGCTCCTGCGCCTGGCCGCACGGCGCCATGATGCCCGCGGTGCGGCCGTCCTGGTTGACGGCGCTGCCGCGGATGGTCGCCAGGACCCGGTCCCCGTCGCGCACCGCGTCGGAGAGCCGCTTGAGCACCACGACCGCCGCGCCCTCGCCCCGCCCGTACCCGTCGGCGGTGGCGTCGAACGACTTGCTCCGCCCGTCCGGCGCCAGCGTCCCCGCCGCGTCCAGGGTCAGCGTCTCGCCGGGCGACAGGATGAGGTTGACCCCGCCGGCCAGCGCCACGTCGGTCTCGCCCGCGCGCAGGGCCTGCACGGCCAGGTGGACGGCGACCAGCGACGCCGAGCACGCCGTGTCCACCGCCAGGCTGGGGCCGCGCAGGTCGAGCGCGTACGACACCCGGTTGGCCACGGCGCAGGTGGCGGCGCCGATCCCGGTCCACGCCTCGATGTCGGGCAGGTCCTCCAGCAGCCGATGCCCGTAGTCGCCGGTGCAGACGCCCACGTACACGCCCGCGTCCGTGCCGGCCAGCGCGTCCGGTGACACCCCGGCATGCTCCAGCGCCTCCCACGCGGTCTCCATCACCAGGCGCTGCTGCGGGTCCATCAGCTCGGCCTCACGCGGCGAGAGCCCGAAGAACTCCGCGTCGAAGTCGGCCGCCCCCTCCAGGAAGCTGCCGTGCGGCACGGTGCGGCGGACCGCCGCCGCGTACGAGGGGCCGCGGTCGGCGTAGTCCCGCCAGCGGTCGGCGGGCGCCGGTCCGCTGGCGTCCCGCCCCTCGCACAGCAGGCTCCAGAACTCCTCCGCCGAGCCGACGCCGCCTGGCAGGCGGCAGCCGATCCCGATCAGCGCGATGACCTCGGCCGGTCGATCCATCACACATCGCCTTCCCGTATCCGCGCCCACACGGGCGATTCGAGCACTTCCACGACGGCTCCCGAGATGGTCACGCCCGGCCCGAAGCCGAACATCAGCAGGTGGTCACCGGGTCCCAGGGCGCCGCCGCGGACCAGGTGTTCCAGCGCGAGGATCTGGTCGCTGGCCCCGCAGTGGCCGATCGTCCGGCCGAACTCCCAGGCCGACCGGGACGCCGGGATGCCCAGCCGGTGCTCGCAGATCTGGTCGGCGATCTCCTGGGAGGTGTTCATGCACGCCACCCTGGTCACGTCATGGGGCTTGATCCCGGCCTCCGACAGGGCTCGGTCGATCACCTCGACCATCCGCTCGTCCAGCGTCACCAGCACCCCGGTCCCGTCGCCCTCGACCACCGCGCGCCGCCGGAACACGTCGTTGTGCGCCGCGAAGTCCACCGTCCGGCCCTCGGTGATGCCGGGCGGGAACAACGGCTCGGCGCAGCGGTGCATCTCCTCGGCCTGCGACACCGACATCGTGCACACCGACGCCAGACGGGCGAACCCCGGCTCGGTGTCGAGCACGAGGGCGCTGCCCGCGTCACCGGCCACGGCCCCGGGCAGCATCCGCCACCGGTCGACGAGCGGGGTGCCGTAGTTGTCGGCGGCGACCAGCAGCGCCGCCTCGCGTCCCGGCGCCGCGCGCAGGTAGCTCGCGGCCAGCTCCAGGGCGGCGAACATGCCGTTGCAGCCCTGCTTGAGCTGGGTGGACAGGACGCCGTCGCCGACCAGGTGGCGTTGCACGTACGCCTGCGGCGGCCAGCCCTCCGGGCCCTGATGCCAGGTCGAGACGTACAGCAGCAGGTCCAGGTCGGTGGGGGAGCGGCCGCTGCGGGCCACCGCGCTCCGCGCCGCGCGTAACGCCATCTCCGGCGGCGGGACGTCACCGGCCACCGCGACCGCGGCGAGCCGGTGCAGCTCGACCTCCTCGGCCGGGTACCAGCCCGCCGCCACGGCGTGGCCCACGTCCACCGTGGCGGGCAGGTACGACCCGACCCCGCTGATGTACATGTCCGCCGTCTCCATGCCGCCTCCTGGGCTGGTCCAACCGGATCGTCGATGCGTACGCCGTGCTCAGCCGGGGGCGTACTCGCCGGGCAGGTCGAGGATGCGCACGACGGCGCAGGCCATGGTGGTGCCGGCGCCCACCCCGACGAGCAGCACGTTGTCGCCGGGCGCCAGCGCTCCACCGGCCAGCAGGTGGTCGAGGGCGACGAACTGGTCGCTGACCCCGAGGTGACCGATCGCGGCGCCGTAGTCCCAGGTGGTGTCGGCCAGGGTGAGCCCGAACCAGTTCACGCCCCGGTGCTCCAGGTCGTCCCAGCGTCCGTGCTGGAAGGCCACCCGCGCCACCTCGCCGAGCGTGATCCCCGCCTCCTTGAGGGTGCGCTCGACCAGCTCCATCAGCGTGGTCTGGATGGCCAGCATGATGCTCGCGCCGTCGCGGTCCAGCAGTCGTTTGCGGAACTCGCGGTTGCGGGCGGCGAAGTCCAGGGGCCGGCCCACGGTCGCGTCCGGCGGGAACATCGGCACGCCGCCGTCGTTGACCGCCTCGGCCTCGGGCAGCACGGTCACGTTGACCGACCGGAGCTGCGCGAAGCCGGTGTCGGTGGTGAGGAGCAGCGCGCACCCGGCGTCGCCCATCACGTTGCCCTCGATCATCCGCCACCGGTCGACCAGCGGGGTGCCGTGGTTGTCGGCGCCGACCAGCAGCGCGGTGCCGCCCGGCCGCAGATATCCGGCGGCGAGCTGCAGCGCGCTGAACATCCCGCAGCAGCCGCTCCGCACCTCGACGGACAGGACGTGGCCGCCGATCAGGTGCTGCTGCAGGTAGTACTGCGGCTGCCAGCCCTCCGGGCCCTGGTGCCAGACGTCGGCGTACAGCATGAGGTCCAGGTCACGCGGTGACAGGCCGCCGGAGCGCTCGAACGCCTGCCGGGCCGCGCGCAGCGCCAGCTCCGGAGCCGGTACGTCGCCGGCCACCGCCGCGCCGCCCAGGCGGAAGTACTCCTGGTCGGCGGCGGAATAGCGGCCCTCGGCGACGGCCGTGTCGATGCTGACCACCGGTGGCAGATGGACGCCGATACTGCGCAGGTACAGGTCGGGTGTGCGCATCTGTCCTCCTTCAGCCCGCCGGAAACCGCCGGGTCTTACCGTGCGGCAGGGGTCTCCGGCCCGTCGCGGAGCAGCAGCATGGGGTCGCTCAGCTCGTACAGGCCGCACATGGGAGGGCAGGCCTCGTAGCCGAGCAGCCGCTGGATGTCCTCGGGGTAGCCGCGGACCGTGTCCAGCGGCAGGGACAGGTAATGGTTCTCCTCCTGGCGGAGGTTGCCCAGGTCGTAGGCGTACGACAGGCCGGTGCGCGGCGCGTCGGAGGCGTTGACGCCGGCGCCGTGGTACGTGCTGCCGAGCCACAGCAACGCCGAGCCGGCCCGCATCACGGCGGGCACCGCCTCGTCGTCGCGGGGCGCCCGCTCGTCGTCCCACCGGTGGCTGCCCGGGATCAGGCGGGTCGCGCCGTTGCGCGCGGTGAACTCGCTCGCGGCGACCATGACCTGCACCCGGCTCTCCGGGCCGGGGTGCGGGCGGAGGTGGGCCGTGTCGTCCCGGTGCAGCCCCTGGATCGGGACCCCCGGCCGGATCTGGATCGCCCGCGAGATGCCGAGCTGGATCGTCGGGACCAGCTCCACGCGCTGCTCGCCGAGCCAGGCGCGCACCGGGCGCTGCAGGAAGTGCCGTGCGCAGCCGAGGAAGTGCGGCTGCCGCATGATCGTGATCGAGTGCTCGCTCCTGCGGACCAGCCCCGGCAGGATCCGGGTCTTCTCGCCGACCAGCCGCCCGTCGCCGTCCGCCTGGCGCTCCAGGTCCGGGCCCACGTCGTCCCACAGACCACGGAGCGTGCCGGCGTCGACGAAGTCCTCGATGATCACTGCTCCGTCGCGTTCGGCCACCTCGATCGCCTCGTCGACCGGGGCCGACCCGGGCAGCGTGGTCAGCTGGGGATCACTCATGCTGTGTCTCCGGAAGTGCCAGGCCGCCCGGGCGGGCCGAACCATCGGGTGAGGGCGTCCCGCAGCGACGCCGGTGTGGCGGGCGTGCTCCAGGCGACGAAGCCGTCCGGCCGGATCAGCAGGGCGTCCGCCGGGGCGTCCGCGCATCCGGCGGTGACCACGTCGACGCGGTCGGCCCAGGGCTCGGCGACCGCACGCAGGTCAGGGCCGGCGCCGAGGTCGAGCAGCAGCGGCCGCCCGGTGCGTTGCAGCTCAGCCACCCGGACGGCGCCGCCGCCGCCGACCTGCAGCCGCAGGTCGGGGCTGTAGCGCCCGACCAGCGGACCGGTCAGCGACGCGTCGCCCATGTCGTAGCTGATGTGCAGGTCGTCGATCAGGGAGGTGAGCTGCCGGTTCGCCTCGTCGCGGAGCAGCAGCTCCGTGAGCAGCCGGCGCAACGCGTCGACGTGCGGGCCGGGCCGCATCAACGCGATCGAGGCCCGCTGAACCTCCAGCGTCTGCGCACCGATCGGATGCCGCTCGGAGGTGTAGGTGTCGAGCAGGTCCTCGTGGCACCAGCCGCGCACGACCGCGGCGAGCTTCCAGCCGGCGTTGAGGGCGTCGCCCATCCCGAGCCGCAGCCCGGGGCCGCTCCAATGCGAGTGGACGTGCGCCGCGTCGCCGGCGAGCAGCACCCGCCCGCTGCGGTACGTCTCCGCCTGCCGCGCGTTGTCGGTGAACCGGGTGATCTTCTTGACCTCGGTCACCGTCACCTTGGTGCCGCTGAGCCGCCGCAGCGTCTCCTGGAACTCCTCCAGCGTGATGGGCGCGTCCCGATGCGCGGGCGGGCCGTCGAACTCCAGCGTGATGAACCGGGGCGGCCCCTCCTCATAGACGAGGAGCCCGCCGTCCTTGCGGAACCAGCCGGGAAGGTGGAACTCGGGGTCGTCGATCTCGGCGAAGGCGCGGTATCCGGTCGTGACCCCGTCCGTTCCCGGGAAGGCGATGCCGGCCAGCTTGCGCACCACGCTCCGGCCGCCGTCGCAGCCGGCGAGCCAGTCCGTCCGCATCCGGTACGGCCCCTCCGGGCCCTCGACGTCGAGACGCACCCCGTCGTCGTCCTGGGTGAGACCGGTGAGCGTGTGGCCGCGCCGTACCTCGACGCCGAGCTCCGCCGCGCGCCGCCCCAGGTCCTCCTCCAGCAGTTGCTGGGGCACCAGCAGGTCAGGGGACTCCGGGCGGAGCAGGAACATGGTGGCGAAATGCCGGGCGCCGGGGAACGCCTTGGGGAGCAGGCTTTCCGGCTGCCGCTCACCTTCGGCGATGCGTGCCAGCTCGGCGGCCGTCAGCGGCGCCCCGGGAGTCTCGGTGACCCCGATCATGAGACCGCGACGGTCCATGATGTCGATGGCCCGTCCCGTGATGCCCTCCGCCTTCGGGCGCCATTCGATCGCGGGGAGTCGTTCGAGCACCACCACCGGAACGCCGTGCAGGGCCACCTCGCACGCGAGGATGAGCCCTACGGGTCCGCCACCGACCACCACGACCTGTGCGTCCTGATACGCCATTGACACCTCTGCTGGGGAAAGCCCCTGCCGGGGAAAGAACGAGCTGTTGTGAAGGAAGCCGTCGGGTTGCCCATCACAGACCGCGATGCTTACAGCGGTCTCGCACCCTGAGTGTTGACAGATGTGTCGGTTCGGTCAGCGCCGATGCTAACCGGCGTGATCCATAAATGACTAGTGGTGTCATTTCTCGGACCCGCCATGCATAATCTTCAGAGTTGAAGATCAACGGCGTGCCGCGGCGGCTGCCCGGCGCCCAGGCGGGAGGGTGCCGGATGCGCGACCGTCGGAGGGCTCAGCCGCTGGAGACCGACCGGCCCACCCCCTTCGACCCGCCCCTCGCGCTGCGCAAGCGGGCTCCGCTCAGCCGCCTCGCCTACCCCGACGGGCACATCGGCTGGGTGGCCACCGGCTACTCCGTCACCCGCGCCATCCTGGCGGATCCACGCTTCAGCACCCGGCGCGAGCTGCTGCACCAGCCGGTCGGCCGCGAGCGCGCGCACGAGCGGCCGACGCCCGCGGAGCCGGGCATCTTCCCGCACCTGGACCCACCGGAACACACCCGCTACCGCCGCCTGCTGAGCCGCCACTTCGGGGCCGGGCGCGTCGCCGCGCTGATGCCGGCGATCCGGCGGCACACCACGGAGACGCTCGACGCCATGGCCGGCGCAGGGCCGTCCGCCGACCTCGTCGCGTCGTTCGCCATGCCGATCCCGGCGCTGGTCATCTGCGAGCTGCTCGGCATCCCGGCCCAGGACCGGCACGTGATCCAGGCGGCGACCGCGGTGATGAACGACCTGGACTCCACACCGGAGCAGACCGCCGTCGCGGTGCTGTCGATCACGGAGACGGTACGCGGCCTCCTCACGCGCCTGCGCGCCGGCGGCATCGCGGACGACGGGCTGCTGGCCCACGCCGTGGCGACCGGCGACCTGAGCGACGAGGAGCTCACCAACCTCGGGATGGTGCTCCTGGCCACCGGCCATCTGCCCACGTCGAGCATGCTCGCGCTCGGGACGTTCGTGCTGCTCACCGACCCGGCCCAGCGCGCCCGCCTGGCCGCGGACCCGGAGCTCACGGAGGCGGCGATCGAGGAGCTGCTGCGGTACCTGTCGATACTCCAGTTCGACGTGCGGCGCACCGCGCTGGCCGACGTCGAGATCGGCGGCCAGCTCATCGCGGCCGGCGAGACCGTCGTGCTGGCGCTGCCGGTCGCCAACCGGGATCCGGAACGCTTCCCCGATCCGGACACCCTGGACGTGAACCGCTCCGCGGCCGGGCACCTGGCGTTCGGGCACGGCATCCACCAGTGTCTCGGGCAGCATCTCGCACGGGCCGAGCTCCGCATCGCGCTGACCGCGCTCTTCGAGCGCTTCCCCGACCTGCGCCTGGCCGTTCCCGCGGCCGAGGTGCCGACCCGTGACCGCATGGCGGTGTACGGAGTGGACCGGCTGCCGGTCGCCTGGGGCGCTGCTCCGGCGGACCGTCCGAGCGAAGGGTAGTTGCGGATCATGCGGTACAGGACCTTGGGGGACTCCGGCCTGCGGGTGTCGGTGGTCGGGCTGGGCTGCAACAGCATGGGCGCGCGTCTCGACGCGGCACGTACCAGGGCGGTGGTGGACGCGGCGATCGAGGAGGGCGTGACGCTCTTCGACACCGCCGAGTCGTACGGCGCGGCGCCCGGCGCCTCCGAGGAACTGCTCGGCGAGGCGCTGGCCGGCCGTCGTGACCAGGTGGTGCTGGCCACCAAGTTCGCCAGCCAGGGCAACCGCCCCGACTACGGGCAGGGCGAGGCGCGCGGGACGCTGGGCGGCCGGTCGTACATCCGGCGGGCGGTGGAGGGGTCGCTGCGCCGCCTGCGTACCGACTACATCGACCTCTACCAGTATCACTTCCCCGACGGCGTCACCCCGATCGAGGAGACGCTGGCGGCTCTGACCGAGCTGGTGCGCGAGGGCAAGGTGCGCTACATCGGCAGCTCCAACTTCGCCGGCTGGCAGATCGCCGAGGCCGCGCACGTGGCCCGCGCGGGCGGGTACACGTCGTTCGTGTCGGCCCAGAACCACTGGTCGTTGCTGGAGCGCGGCGCCGAGCGCGAGGTGGTGCCGGCGGCCGCGCACTACGGGGTCGGCGTGCTGCCGTACTTCCCGCTGGCCCACGGGCTGCTGACGGGAAAGGTGCGGCGCGGACAGGAGCCGCCGGCCGGGACCCGGCTGGCGCAGCACCCCCAGCTCGCCACCCCGGCCAAGCTGGACCGGGTGGAGGCGCTGGCGTCCTGGGCCGACAAGCACGACCGGTCACTCCTGGACGTGGCCGTCGGCGCGCTGGCCGCGATGCCCGGCTGCGGTTCGGTGATCGCCGGCGCGACCGGCCCCGAGCAGGTCCGGGCCAACGCGGCCGCCGGCGACTGGGAGCCGGCCGCCGCGGAGCTGGCCGAGATCACCGGTTTGGTGCCGCTCTCCTGAAGGCGGGCTCATGGGAGGTGCGGAAGTGCCGGCGGTAGTCGGTCGGGGTGATGCCCAGGACCTTCAGGAACGTCCGGCGCATCGTCTCGTCGGAGCCGTGACCGCACCTGCGGGCGATCGAGGCCACGCCGTCGGCCGTGGTCTCCAGGAGCGCCTGCGCGGCCTCCACCCGGATCCGCTCGACGTACCGGCCGGGGGTGAGCCCGAGCTCGCGGCGGAACAGGCGGGTCAGATGGCGTTCGCTGACCGTGATCCGTGCCGCCATCGTGGCCAGGGTGTGCCCGGCCGCCGGATCGGCCGCGATTGAGTCCAGCAGCCGGCGCAGCCCCGGGTGGCGCGTCGCGGGGACGGCCCCGCGCACGCTGAACTGCGACTGGCCGCCGGGCCGCTGCAGGAAGACGACCATGTACTTGGCCACCGCGCGCGCGAGGTCCTGCCCGTGGTCCTCCTCGACCAGGGCCAGCGCCAGATCGATCCCGGCGGTGACCCCGGCCGAGGTCACGACCGGTCCGTCACGGACGAAGATGGCGTCGGGCTCCACGGTGACCCGCGGGAAGCGGGAGGCCAGATCGGCGCAGGCGGACCAGTGCGTGGTGGCCCGCCGCCCGTCGAGCAGCCCGGCCTCCGCCAGCAGGAGCGCGCCCGTGCACACCGACGCCACCCGGCGCGCGCCGGCGCCGATGTCCCGCAGCAGGTCCACGAACGCCTGACCGGGACGGTCGCCGTCCGGCGGCGCGTACCCCGGCACCAGCAGCGTGCCGACCGGGCGCTCGATCTCGTCCAGCGCCAGATCGACTCCCAGCGCGACGCCGACGTCCGTGCGCACCGGCCGTCCGTCGACGGACGCGTGCCGGATGCGGTAGCCACGGGAGCCGTGCAGGATCTGCACCGGCCCGGCCACGTCCAGCAGCACCACTCCGTCATAGACGGCCACCACGAGATCTCTCACACCGCCCAGCCTCGCGGCCACGGCCAGAGGTCCGCAAGGACCACCAACCCACAGATCCGGACACGCAAGTCCGACGATTCGATTGGTCTTGACAATTAAGTTTGTCGGTTAGAGGATGGTGATCACACACTGCGAAGGGACATCGACATGACGGAGAAAGTGCGCTCGGCCGACGGCACGGAGATCGCCTTCGACCGGCTCGGCAGCGGCAGCCCCCTGATCGTGGTGGGCGCCGGGCTGCTGGGCCGCAAGCAGGAGGAGCAGCTCGCCGGCCTGCTCGCCAAGGAGTTCACGGTGTTCAACTACGACCGGCGCGGGCAGAACGACAGCGGTGACACCGCGCCTTTCACCCTCGACCGGATCTACGAGGACCTGGCGGCGGTGATCGCGGCCGCGGGCGAGCCGGTCCACCTCTACGGCACCTCCGGCGGCGCGATGGTCGCGCTGGAGGCCGCGGCCCGCGGCCTGCCGATCCGGCGGCTGGCCGTCTGGGAGCCGCCCTTCATCATCCCCGGCACCCGGCCGCCGGTCCCCGGCGACTACCGCGACCAGCTGGTGGCCCTGCGCGACGCCGGCCGCCGGGGCGACATGATCGAGCTGTTCATGACCGCGGCGGTCGGGATGCCGGCGGAGTTCGTCGCGCCGATGCGGGACATGCCGATGTGGCCGGGCATGGAGGCCAACGCGCACACGCTGGTCTACGACGCCGAGCTCACCGGCGACTTCTCGCTGCCTGCGGCCCGTCTGGCCCGCGTGGGCGCGCCGGCCCTGGTGATCGACGGCGGCACCGTCCCCTGGCTGACCGCCTCCGCCGACCAGGTCGCCGGAGCCCTCCCGGACGCCCGGCGGCACACCCTTGCCGGTCAGCCCCACAACGTGGCGCCCGACGCCATCGCCCCGGCGCTGATCGACTTCTTCCTGGCCTAGGACCCTGAGCCGGGGGTTTCGCGAACGGAAGTCCACCGCCACGCCGGCGGCGGGAAGGTCACGATCAGAGGGATCATCAACGGCAAGCGGTTCGTACGGCGGGCGCAGCGGGTCCACGGCGTCGTCGGCGACGTCCGGACCAGGCTCACGGGACGCGGCGAGCACTTGAGGGCGAACCAGTGGCCGGTCCTGGTCTTCACGACCCTGGAGGGACGGGAGATCACCACCGAGGCGGCGGTCACCTCCGGCCTCGGCGCCGGCGACGAGACCGAGGTGCTCTACGACCCGCAGGACCCGACCACGGCCATGCCCGCGGGGAACGCCGGCGGCAGCTACGGCGGCATCGTCTTCGGGCTCATCGCGGTCGTGATGGGCGTGGCCTTCTTCATCGCCTTCCAGGGCACCGGCAGTGGCTTCTGGGACGGCGGCAGTGAGAGCGGGTACGAGATCCAGCGCCCCGACGGCTCGTTCGACACCATCGACTGCCCGCCCGGCATGGGATCCGGCGACTGACCTGCCGCCGCCCCCTCGGCGAGCCGGCCCGTGACATCCGGTTGTCCAGTGGCTGGGATGGGTTTCGGCCAAATAGCGGGCACCTGACGGATCCTGATCACAGAGCTGCTAATTCGCCCTAAGATGCGGTCATAAGTGAGGAAGGGTACAGCGTGACCGAGCCTGAGCGGCCTGCGGGGAAGATCGATCCGACCGTTCCCGCAGTTGCCCGAATGTACGACTATTACCTGGGCGGCAAGGACAACTTCCCCGCTGACCGCGAGGCGGCCGAGAAGATCCTTGAGATGAGCGCCCAGGGCGGCGCGGACGTACGGGAGATCGCCAGGGCGAACCGCAGCTTCCTGGTCCGCGCCGTGGAGGCGGTGGCCAGGGCGGGCGTGCGGCAGTTCCTCGACATCGGCACCGGCCTGCCCACCCAGGACAACGTGCACCAGGTCGCGCACCGGATCGTCCCCGACGCCAAGGTCGTCTACTCGGACAACGACCCCATCGTGCTGGTGCACGCCAGGGCGCTGCTGGCCGACAACTCCGACACGGTGATCATCGACGGCGACGCGCACGACCCCAAGGGGCTCCTGGCCGCCGCCGCCCAGCACCTCGACTTCAGTCAGCCCGTGGCGGTCCTGGCCGTCGCGCTGTTCCACTACTTCGGCGGCGACGACGAGGTGGCCGGCATCGTCCGGGCGCTGCGCGAGCCGCTGGCTCCGGGGAGCCACCTGATCATCTCGCACGCGTACGTGGAGAAGGGGCAGAGCACCCGCGAACGCAAGGACGGGACCGAGGACATCTACCGTCGCACGACCTCCGGTGTGCTGCACTTGCGGGACGCCGACATGGTGCGCACCTATTTCGACGGCCTCGAACTGCTCGAACCCGGCCTCGTGCCGGTGCAGAACTGGCGCAACGACGACCCCTTCATCGTCCCGGGGATGGAGAAGGGCGGCCTTCTCGGCGGCGTCGGCCGCGTTCCGTAGAACGACCCGGAGATCTCCGCGCCCGGCCCCTTCGCCACGGCCCGGCGCGGGCCGGCAGCGTCCGCCGCCGGAGAAAACCGGCTGACATTTCACGTCACTTGCCGGAATGTTGGGCTGGGGCGATGAGTTTTGTCGGTGGTGCAGGTCAGTCTGTGCATGACGACAACTTCTCGTGCGCCCGCAGGCTGGGACGCCAGCCATGACCGTGTCTTGTCCGACGATTCCGATAGAGGTCCCGTGTCCAGCCCACAGCTCGACTCACCCGCCGACGCCGCGACCGCGGTCCCAGGTCGCACCCCGCCCGTGATCCGGCTGCTGGTGCTCGCCACGTTCGTGGTCATCCTCAACGAGACGATCATGATCAATGCGATCCCGAAGTTGATGGACGCCATGCACATCACCGAGCAGACCGCGCAATGGCTCTCGACCGCCTTCATGCTGACCATGGCCGCGGTCATCCCGATCACCGGCTGGTTCCTGCAGCGGGTGTCCACCCGCAGCGCGTACACCACCGCGATGAGCTTGTTCCTGCTCGGCACGGCGCTGGCCGCCGTCGCGCCGACGTTCGAGGTGCTGCTGGGCGCCCGCATCGTGCAGGCGTCCGGGACGGCCGTGATGATGCCGCTGCTGATGACCACGCTGATGCAGGTGGTGCCCGAGGCCGACCGGGGCCGGGTGATGGGCAACGTCACCCTGGCCATCTCGGTCGCGCCCGCGATGGGCCCGGCGATCTCGGGCGTGATCCTGCACTTCGGGTCCTGGCGCCTGCTGTTCGCCGTGGTGCTGCCCATCGCCGGCCTGATCGCCTGGCGCGGCCTGAAGCAGCTGGAGAACATCGGCGAGCCCGAGTTCGGCACCGTCGACTGGCTGAGCGTGGTGACCGCCGCCGCCGGTTTCGGCGGCCTGGTCTACGGGCTCAGCCGGTTCGAGGGCGGTGACGCCGGCGTCGCCGCGGCGATCGTGGCGGCCGGCCTGCTCGCCATCGCCGTCTTCGTCTTCCGCCAGCTGTTCCTGCAGAAGCGCCGCGTGCCGCTGATGGACCTGCGCACCTTGCGCCACCGCACCTTCACGGTCGCCCTGATCCTGATGTCGGTGTCCTTCATGGCGATGCTCGGCTCGATGATCCTGCTGCCGCTCTACCTGCAGAACGTCCGCCACCTCAGCGCCCTGGAGACCGGGCTCCTGGTGATGCCGGGCGGCCTGGCGATGGGGCTGCTCGGTCCGACCGTCGGCCGCCTGTTCGACAAGTTCGGCGGCCGGGTCCTGGTCATCCCCGGCGCGATCGGCATCATGCTCGCGCTGACCGGCTTCACGCAGGTCACCATGACCATGCCGTTCTGGCAGCTCCTCGGGCTGCACGCGCTGCTGATGGTCAGCCTGGCCGCGACCTTCACCCCCGTCTTCACCCTCGGGCTCGGCGCGGTGCCACCGCACCTCTACTCCCATGGCAGCTCGATCCTGAGCACGCTGCAGCAGGTCGCCGCGGCCTTCGGCACCGCGCTCGTGATCACTGTGATGAGCGCGCGAGCCGAGGCCCTGAGGGCCGAGGGAGTCACCAAGGTGCTCGCCGACCTCGACGGCATGCGCCTGGCCTTCATCATCGGCGCGGTGCTGTCCGTGGCCGTGGTCATCACCGCGCTGCTCCTGCCGGCCAGGGCGGACAACGCCGGCGAGCACGACTCATCCCCGTCGATGCACCCGGCGTGACAGCGGAGAAGTGAGCCCCCTCGGTCCGGACCGAGGGGGCTCACGTTCGCCGGAATCAGGTGCTACGCACTTCCACCTCGTCGATGAACGACCACGCGCTGCTGGCCGGCTCGACGGTGATCCGGACGTAGCGGGCGGTGGTGTTCAGGCCGAGGACGCGGTAGGGGCGGGCCTGGTCGGCGTCCCCTGCCGCGGGCGCGACCGCGGAGCCGGCCGCCGTGTACGCCGTCCCGTTGGCCGACACCTCGTAGGTCACCTTCTTCGGCAGGAAGATGTAGACGCCCTTGGTCTGGAGCCAGTCGCTCCGCAGCTCTTTGATCACCTTCTGCGCGCCGAGGTCCACGGTGATCGAGTAGGCGGAGCCGGTGTTGCGTCCCTGCCAGGCGGCGTCGCCGTACGAGGGCGCGCCGTAGACCCCGTTGGTCAGCTCGCCGCCGCTGTCGGGATAGGACGAGGAGGCGGCCTGCGACACCGTGTACGGCCGGCCCGCCGCCAGGTTGACCGGATTGCCCGGCGCGGCAGGCGTCGTGGCCGAGGCGGAGCCGCCGGCGGCCGACTGGTTGCCCGCCGCGTCGAAGGCGCGCACCGAGTAGGTGTAGGCCGTGGACGGGTCGAGCCCCGTGTCGCTGAACGTGGTGGCGGTGCCGTACAACGTCTTGACCAGCGTGCCGTTCCTGGTGATCCGGTATCCCGCGATGCCCACGGCGTCGGTCGCGGCGCTCCAGGAGAGGTTGACGGTGAGCGGGCCGGCCGCGGTCGCGGTCAGGCCGGAGGGCGTCGTCGGCGCGGCCGACTCCACGGAACCGGTGGCCAGGTAGTCGCGGTAGGTCTGGTCGTGGATCGCCGCGACCTGCAACGGGCTCTGGTAGTGGTCGTAGGAGAAGCTCCAGTACGAGCTCACGTACGGCTGCACGGCGAGCATGTCGTCCACGATGGCCTTGGTCCCCATCGGCTGGAAGTCGAGGTTGAAGGTCTCGGTGTCGGCCCAGAGCTTCGTGGCGGGGCGGGCGGCGGCGATGGCGTTCTTGGTGGCGGAGAACCAGGCGGCGAGCTGGCTCACGGTGGCGTGTCCCGCGCCGACGCCGTCCTGCAGCGCGATCACGTCCACCGGGCTCGTGGCCAGGATCGTGGTCCACATGCTCTGCCACTGCGCGGTGGTGAGCCCGCCGGCGGTGTTGAAGAAGGGGGAGATCACGACGGGCTTGCCGGGAGTGAGCGCGTGCAGGTGATCGGCGACCTTCTTGTAGAAGGCGGCCATCGCGTTCTGGCTGGCGGTGGTGGTGAAGTTCCAGTTGTCCACCTCGAACGACAGGTACCAGCCGCCGAGCGAGGCGTGGGTCCCGTACTTGGCCCACAGGTCGTCGGCGAGGTCGTTGGCCACGCCGGCCTCGTCGTCGAGCCAGACGGGGTCGTTGGCGTAGGTGTTCCACCAGTCGTCGTTGACCTGCAGGCCCAGGTAGGTGGTCAGGCCGGCGCGGTCGGAGGCGGACAGGGCGGCCGCGACCACGTCCGTCTGCGTCGACTGGCCGTAGAGCGCGGACGGGTAGACGGCCGTCCCGGCCTTGCTGTCGGCCGTCCACTGCAGGATGAGCTGGCTCATGCAGGCGCGGGTGAGGTATCCGAGCTCCTGGTCCCAGGTGGCGGCGGTCCAGGTGTCACCGAGGGCGGGCTGCAGGAACGATCCGGCGAACCGCGGCGCGGTGGTGCACGCGGCCGCACCGGCGGGTGCGGCGGCGGCCGGCAGACCGGCCACGAGAGAGAACACGAGAGAGAACACGAGGGACAGGACGGCTAAGACGCGGCGCATGACGATCCGTTCTCGAGATGGGACAGGGCTTCCAGGCCCGCGCCGACCAGTCCGGCGTCCTCGCCGAGCGCGGCCGGAAGAAGGGGGGCGGCGGACGGGCCCGGCAGGGTCTCGGCGCGATAGGCCGCCTCCAGGGGACCCAGCAGCACCGATCCGAGCATCGAGACCCCGCCGGCGATGACGATGGCGTCGGGGTCGATCAGGTTGGCGGCGCCGGCGAGCACCCGGCCCAGGAGCGCCGCCGCCTCGGCGATCACGGGCGAACCGAGCCGGCCGATCTCGGCCAGCGGCAGCGCCTGCCCGGTCGCCCGCAGGTGGGCGCGCTCGATCGCGGGTCCGGCGGCGTGCGCCTCGATGTGGTCGAGCGCACCGCAGGAGCAGCGCGCCCCCGTGTTCGCCGGAGCAGGCAGATGGCCGATGCTCCCCGCGGTCCCCGTGACGCCGGCCTGCACCCGGCCGTCCACGCAGACCGCGCCGCCGATGCCCGTCCCGACGGCGACGACCAGCGCCAGGCGCGCGTCGCGGGCCGCTCCGACCCGGGCCTCGGCGACGCCGGCGGCATGGCAGTCGTTCAGCACGACCCCCGGGAGCCGCAACGTGCGCTCGGCCGTCCCCTTGACGTCGGTGCCCGCCCAGCCGGTGAGCAGATCGGTCGAGGAGGCGATGCGGCCCAGCCGATCGACGGTGCCGGCCGTGGCGATCCCGCAGGCCACGGCCCGATGCGTGAGCGGCAGGGCGAGCTCGAAGACGGCCGGCAGGATCGACGGGCCGGCGGGCGTGGCCGTCCTGCGCCGCTCGACGAGCGTGCCGTCCGCCGCCACCAGCCCGGCCGCGATCTTCGTACCGCCGATGTCGACGGCCAGCGCGAGCGAGGTCATCGCGGCGTGGCGGCGGCCAGCCGCCGGGTGATGGAGACGGGATCGGTGATCGCGCCGCCGACCACCACGGCCCACGCGCCCGCCGCGAACGCCTGCCGCACCTGGTCCTCGGTGCGGTAGCGGCCCTCGGCGATCACCCGCACCCCCCGGGAGGCGAGCGCGCCGACCAGGTGCAGGTCGGGGTCCTGCGGAGTGGGAAGCTGGCGCGCGGTGTAGCCGGACAGCGTGGTGCCGACGACGTCCGCGCCCGCCTCCCAGGCGCTCAGGCCCTCGTCGAGCGTCGAGACGTCCCCCATGACGGGCAGGCCCATCCGGTGGAGGTGCTCGATCAGCTTCAGCCCCGGCCCCGGGGTCTCCGGCGTGAGGTCCACGGCGATCATGTCGGCGCCGGCCTCGGCGAGCCCCGCCGCCAGCTCCAGCGTGGGCGTGATCACGTCCCTGTGCCCGTGCCTGACCTTGTGCAGGCCGATCACCGGCAGGTCCGTACGGCGGCGCACGGCGGCGATGTCCTCGGCCGAGTTGACGCGCAGCCCGGCGGCCCCGCCGAGCACGGCGCACTCGGCCAGGCGGGCGATCACCTCAGGATCGCGGAGCGGGTGCCCGGCCGGCGCCTGGCAGGAGACGATCAGGCCGCCCCGCAGCCGCTTCATTTGAGCGCCCCCGTGGAGATGCCGCCGACGAAGTAGCGCTGACCGGCGATGAAGATCAGCAGGGCGGGGATCGTGAACATGACGCAGGCGGCCATCAGCGGCCCCCAGGCGATGTCATGCTCGGCGAAGAAGGCGTACAGACCGATGGACAAGGTGTACTTCTCGCTGTCGTTGAGGTAGATGAGCGGGTTCAGGAAGTCCGTCCACGTCCACACGAACTGGAAGACCGCGGCGGTCACCAGCGCGGGACGAGCCAGCGGCAGCACGATCGACCAGTAGATGCGCAGCTCGTTCGCGCCGTCGAGGCGGGCGGCGGCGATCAGGTCGTTCGGGACGCTCATCAGGAACTGCCGGATCATGAAGATGAGGAACGGCGTGCCGAAGAACGCCGGGGCGATGAGCGGCCAGTAGGTGTCGCCCGCGTTCAGCCCGTTCCACAGCAGGTAGACGGGGATCATCGTGACCTGCGGCGGCAGCATCATCGTGGCGAGCACCACGGCCAGCAGCGCGCTGCGCCCCCGCCACTCCAGCTTGGACAGCGCGTAGGCGACCAGCGGGCAGGCCAGCAGCGTGCCGGCGACGTTGGCGGCCGAGATGAGCAGCGTGTTGCCCAGATAGCGCCAGATCGGGATCTGCTCGAACGCGGCGGCGAAGTTGTCCCACGTCCACTCGGCCGGCAGCAGCCGCGGCGGCGCGTGGAAGATGTCGCCGGGCAGCTTGAACGCCGTGCTCAGCATGGCCAGGAAGGGGAAGGTGAACAGCAGCACGAGCCCCGCGACCAGCAGCCGCCGCCCGTTAGCGCGAACCATAGTGCACCCATCTGCGCGAGCTCAGCAGCAGCAACGCCGTGATGATCAATGTGACGAGGAAAAGCATCCACGCCATGGCGGAGGCGTAGCCCATCTTCAGGAACACGAACGCGTTCTGGAACAGGTACATCGAGTAGCTGAGCATGGTGTCCGCGGGACCGCCGCTGCTGGTGTTGAGCCGCTCCTGGGTGAGCAGGTACGGCTGCGCGAAGATCTGCAGGAAGCCGATGAACGTGACGATGACCTGGAAGAGCGTGATCGGCGACAACATGGGCCAGGTGACGTGCCAGAACCGGCGCCACGTCCCCGCGCCGTCGATGGCCGCCGCCTCGTACAGCTCGGGCGGCACGTCCTTGAGCGCCGCCAGATAGATGATCATGGTGCCGCCGACCGTCCACAGCGACATCAGCACGATCGCCGGCCGCGACCAGTCGGGGCTCTCCAGCCACAGCGGGGCGGGCAGCCCGACGAGATCGAGCCCCCAGCTGACGAAGCCGTACTGGGCGTTGAGCAGCCAGCGCCACAGGTAGCCGCCGACCACGACCGGCACGATCGTCGGCAGGTAGACCAGGGCCCGGAACAACGGCTGCCCGCGTACCGGCAGGTTGAGCACGTGTGCCCCGGCCAGCGCGATCCCGATGGTCAGCGGAACCCCGAGCGCGGTGATGTAGAGCGTGTTGCCCAGGCTCGTCCACAGCCGCTCGTCGCCCAGCATGTGGGCGTAGTTGTCCAGACCGACGCTCTGCGGGTCCTGGAACAGGTTGAAGCCGGTGAAGCTGTAGCGGAAGGAGGCCGCGATCGGGTACGCGATGAACACCGCGAACCCGATCAGGAACGGCGACGCGAACGCCAGCCCCTTGAACAGCCCCCGCCGGTCAGCCCTTCGCATAACCCGCGGCCCGGCCGGCGACCTTGGCCATCGCCTCCTGCGGCGAGGCCGTGCCCCGGTTGACGGAGTCGAAGGCGCCGGCGAGGTCGGCGGTGTACTCGGCGGCGTAGGGCGCGCTGGACAGCGAGCGGACCTTGGGCGACTTCATCGCCTGCAGCCAGGCGTCGAAGTTCGCGATCTTCGCGAACGCGGGGTCGTCGGCCAGGCCCGTGCGGGCGGGCAGGTTGCCCAGGGCCAGGCTCAGGTCGCGCGCGGCGGTCTCCGACACCATGTACTTCATGAACGCGGCGGCCTCCTTGCGGTGCTTGGAGTTGGCCGGGATGAACAGCGTGCTCGCGGTCAGCTGGGTGGCGCCGGCGAGGTCGGGCCGGGCCACGGGGATCGGGCTGACGCCCCACTCCAGCCCGGGCGCGTTCTTCGGGATCGACACGGCCTGCCACTCGCCGTCGATGACCATGGCGAGCTTGCCGGTGTAGAACGGGTCCTGGGCCGACATGTACTGACCCCACCCGGCCTTGAACGTGCTGACCTGGTCGGCGCCGTACTTCTTGGTGATGTTGTCCTGCCAGAACGTCAGCGCCGCCAGGTTTCCCGGCTCGGCGGGGGTGGGGGACGGACTGGCGGGATCCGCGCCGTCCCAGGTGCCGCCGAAGGCGTAGCCGAGAGTGGTCAGCGAGGTCGGCAGGTCGGACCAGCCCAGGCCGAGCTGGGTGATGGCACCCTTGCCGTCGGTCTTGGTGAGCTTGGGGACGGCGGCCGCCAGCTCGTCCATCGTCCTGGGCGGCTCGATCCCGGCCTCGGCGAGCAGCTTCTTGTTGTAGAGCAGCTGGAACGTGTGCACGGCGATCGGCAGCGCGTACGTCTGGCCCTTGTGGCGCATCTGCTCCATGGCGGCGGGGGCGAACACACCCGTGTCCACCCCCTGCTCCTTCAGCAGATCGTCCAGCGGGGTCAGGATGCCCTTGGCCGCCCACGAGCCGACCGTGTTGCCGAAATGGTCGGAGATGTCGAAGGTGCCGTTGGCGCTCGACATCGAGGCGAGCTGCTTCTGGGTGTCCGGGCTGGACACGCCCTTCACCACGATCGCGTTCTGGCCGGCGTTGAAGCCGGCGATGAGCTTCTCGATCGCCGCACCCTCCGGGCCGGACCACAGATAGGAGAACGTGATCGTCGTCTTGCCGCCGGGGTCGGCGGCGTTGCCGGAGCAGGCTGCCAGCGCGGCGACAAGCACTAAGGGCATGCCCAATTTGACGACGTTCACCGAATTCTCCTTGCGTAATGCAGACTTTGTTGTGATTGGTATAGGCCACTGGGGAGCGAAGGGTCAAGCTTTTGGAGTACACCAATTCCGGGTTAGACTCCTGGGCCATGAAGACGGAACGTCCTGCGGCCAAGTCCGACCGGCTCCGCCGGCACCTGGCGGATCTCCTGGTGGGAGAGATGGCCCCGCACGAGCGGTTGCCCGCCGAGCGCAGCCTGGCCGAGGAGTTCTCCGTCAGCAGGCTCACCGTGCGGCGCGTCATCGACGAGCTCGAGCGGGAGGGCCGGGTCTATCGGGTCCAGGGGTCCGGCACGTTCGTGAGCGAGCCGCGCATCCGCAAGTCCGTCGAGCTGACGTCCTTCAGCGAGGACATGCGCTCGCGCGGGCTGCGTCCCGGCTCGCTCGAAGTCGGCTGCGAGCGCGTCCCGGCAGGCGCCGACATCGGCTACGCCCTGCAGATCAGCCCGTCCTCGCAGGTCCTGCACATCCGCCGGATCCGCACCGCCGACGACGAGCCCATGTGCCTGGAGCACAGCTACCTGCCCGGCGAGCTCGTGCCCGACGACCTGGGGCCGGACCTGCACGGCTCGCTGTACGAGGTGCTGTCGGCTCGCTACGGGCTGACCGTGCACCGGGCGGAGCAGACGATCAAGGCGACCGTGCTCGACCCGGATGACGCGCGGGCGCTCAACGCGCCGCCGTTCTCCCCGGCCTTCCTCGTGCAGCGCACCGGCTTCGACGCCCGCGGCCGGGCCATCGAGCGAGCCGACTCGCTCTACCGGGGAGATCGCTACTCCTACCAGCTCACCATCTACCGCGATCCCCAATAGGAATTCACAACAGGAATTCACAACAGGAATTCACAGCAGGAAGCCCCCATAGGAAGTCACCGCATGCGCATCGCCCTCCTGCCCCTCGACGAACGCCCCGTCAACACCCGCCTGCCCGCCGACGTCGCCGCCATCGCCGGCGCGCGGCTCGCCCTGCCCGACGCCGGGCTGCTGCCGTCCATGCGCGTCCCCGGCAAGGCGGGGCCGCTCGGCGAATGGCTGCTCGACCAGGACGCCGACGCGGCCGTGGTCTGCGTGGAGATGCTGGTGCACGGCGGTCTCATCCCGTCCAGGACCAGCGACGACGACACGCGGACGGTGCTCGGCCGGCTCGACGTGCTGCGCCGCCTCCGCCGGGCCAGGCCGGAGCTGCCCATCTCGGCGGTCTCGCTGGTCACCAGGGCCAGTGACAGCTACCACGGGGACGAGGAGCCGGCCTACTGGCCGCGGTTCGGCCGGGAGCTGCACGCGTACGGCGGGCTGCTGCACCGCGCCCACGTGGCCGACGTGACGGGTGGCGAGCCGCCCGCCGACGAGCTCACCGCGGCGATTCCCGCCGAGGTCCGGGCCGACTTCGAAGCGCGCCGGCTCCGCAACCACGTCGTCAACCTGGAGGCGCTCAAGCTGCACGCGGAAGGTGTGCTCGACCCGCTGCTCATCACCGCCGACGACACGGCCGTGCACTCGGCGGGCTCGGCCGAGCAGGGCTGGCTGCGTCACTGGGCGCGGGCCCTCGGCGTGGCGGGCACGCTGCTGATGTACCCGGGCGCCGACGAGGTGGGCGCCGTGCTGGTCGCCCGCGCGCTCGCGGCACGGCACGCCCGCCCGATCCGCATCAGCGTGGCCGGCGGCGACCCGGCCGGGCTGGACGTCGTCGCCGCCTTCGAGAACCTCCCCGCCGGAGCCGGCGCCCGCAGGCAGATCCGCGCCGCCGGCGCCGAGGTGGCCGAGCACGGACAGCAGGCCGACGTCGCCCTCGTCCTGCACACCCCCGACCCGGGCCGCACCGACTGGTTCGGCAAGCCGCCCCGCCCGGATCCTGCCGCGGTCGCCGCGACCGTCCGGGCGATCCGCGAGTCCGGCGTCCCCGTCGCCCTGGCCGACGTCCGTCACACCAACGGCGGCGATCCGGACCTGGTCGAGGCGCTGCGGGCGGAGGGACTCATCGACGGCCTGCTCGCCTACGGCGGCTGGAACACCGCGGGCAACACGATCGGCTCGGTGGTCGCGGCCGCCGTGGCGACCGTCGTCGGCGCCCGGGAGAACACCCTCGACCGTACGGCCGCCCGCCGCCTCCTGCTGCACCGCCTGACCGAGGACTACGGCTACCAGGCGGTCGTCCGCGCCGCCGGGCCCGACGCCGCCGCGGCGCGCGCCAGGCTGGAGCCCATCCTGCACGGGTTCGCGACGGACTGGACGATCGGCGACGTGACGTTCCCCTGGAACCGCTCCTTCGAGATCGACTTCTCGCTGACGCAGATCGCGCGCTGACCGTCCCTTTCCGTCACCCCCTAGGCTTGGCGGGTGGAATCCGTCACGCTCGACCCGCTGGACCGAGCACTCGTGCACGCGTTGCAGCTCGACGGCCGAGCCCCCTTCGCCAGGATCGGCGAGGTGCTCGGCGTCTCGGAGAACACGGTCGCCCGCCGCTACCGGCGGCTGCGGTCGGCGGGGGCGCTCCGCGTCGTCGGCGTGGTCGACGGGCTGCTGCTCGACCACGTCTCCTGGGCGATCCGGCTGCGGTGCGCCCCGGACGCGGGCCTCCCGCTGGCCGCGGCCCTGGCCCGTCGCCCCGACACCGCCTGGGTGAGCCTGCTGTCCGGCGGCACCGAGATCGCCTGCGGCACACTGGCACGCACGGCGGCGGAACGCGACGCGTTCCTGCTGGAGAAGCTGCCACGGACCCGGCAGGTGACCTCCGTCAGCGCTCATCGAACGCTGCACATGTTCACCGGCGGGCCCACCGGATGGGCCGGGCTGCGCGTGCTCTCCGACGAGCAGGTCGCGCGCCTGCGCCCGGAGCCCGTCGTGCCGCCCGCGAGCGCTGCCCCGACCCTCGTCGAGGAGGACCACGCCCTGGTGGAAGCGCTCTCCCTGGATGCGCGCCTGCCCCATGCCGACCTGGCGCTGGCGACCGGCTGGTCGGAGTCGTCGGTACGGCGGCGCCTGGCGCACCTGCGGCAGACCGGCGTGCTCTACTTCGACGTCGACATCTCGCCCGGCCTGCTCGGCTACCAGGCGGAGGCGTTCCTCTGGATGTCCGTGAAACCGGCCAAGCTCGCCGCCGTGGAGGCAGCCCTCGCCGATCATCCGGAGGTCACCGTGGCGGCGGCCACCACTGGCCCGGCCAACCTCTTCGCCGGGGTCGCCTGCCGCGACTCGCGCGACCTCTATCGCTATCTCACCGACCGGATCGGGAAGCTGAAGGCCGTCCGCCACGTCGAGACCGCACCCTTGATCCGGACGGTGAAGCGCGCCGGGGCCCTCCTGCGGTGACGGATATCGCCGTGCACCACGCCCTTCATGACGGAATTCGAGCGGCGGCCGCGGTCCGGCTCGGCGTGATCGGTGTCCGGCGGCGAGTGTTGCCGCGACAGAAGGGACCCAGATCATGCATGTGCTCATCATCGGCGCCGGACTCGGCGGTCTGTGCCTGGCCCAGCGGCTGCGCCAGGACGGCGTCGGCGTCTCGGTTCACGAGCGGGACGCGACGCCGATCGTCCGCCGCCAGGGGTATCGCCTGCACATCGACGCGGACGGCCGGCGCGCGCTGCACCAGGCCCTGCCGCCCCGGCTGTGGCGATCGTTCCTCGACACCGCGGGACGGCCGGGCCCGCGGTCGGTGTTCCTGGACGACCAGCTCAACCACCGCTGGACGGTCGAAGCCGACGAGGAGCCCGCGCCCTTGGCGGTCGACCGGCAGGCCCTGCGCCACATCCTCCTGACCGGGCTGGACGACGTGGTGTCCTTCGGCCGGAGATGCACCGGATACACGACAGAGCCTGACGGCGGAGTCACCGCCCATTTCGCCGGCGGCGGCACTGCCCGCGGTGACGTGCTGGTGGCCGCCGACGGGGCCGGCTCCGTCGTACGCCGCCAGTACCTGCCGCACGCCAAGGTCGTCGACACCGGCCTGCGCCAGCTGTATGGCACCATCCCGCTGAACGACGAGACCCGCGGGCTGTTCACCGCGGACATGTTCAACGTGTTCACCGCCATGGTCGGCCCGGACCGGTCCTTCGTCGGGGTGGCGCCGGTGGAGACGCCGCGCCTGGCGTACATGACCTGCAGCTTCGGCGCCCGCATCGAGCACCTGCCGTGCACCGACGCGGAGCTGCTCACGATGCCCGGCGAGCGCATGCGCACCATGGTGGCGAACCTCATCGACGGCTGGCATCCCCGGATCCGGCGGATCGTGGCGCACTGGGACCCGGCAAGCATCTTCCCCGCCGTCCTTCGCACCAGCGTGCCCGTCGACCCCTGGCCCACCAGCACCGTCACCCTGCTCGGCGACGCGATCCACGCCATGAGCCCGGCGGGCGGCGTCGGCGCCAACACCGCCCTGCGCGACGCCGCCGCGCTGGCCGGAGCCCTCCGCGACGGCGGCCCGGCCCTGTCCGCCCTGCGCGCGTACGAGGCCGAGATGATCGATTACGGCTTCGCCGCCGTACGCCGCTCCGCCGCCAACGGCCACCGCTTCCTCGGCCAGGATCCCCTCCCGGTCACCTGAGAAGGCGCGGTTCAGCCGTGGCGGAGCCGGTCGGCGAGGGCGGCGAGCAACTGGTAGGACCGGCGACGATCGGCGTGGTGGTACACCGGCGTGGTCACCATGAGCTCGTCGGCCCCGGTGTCGCCGAGCACCTTCCGCAGGTGCCCGGCCACCGTCCGCGGGCCTCCGACCAGGACGCTCCCCGAGCGGGCGGCGATCTCGGCGCGGTCGCCGTCCGTGTACGGGTACGCCGCCGCCTCCTCCGGGCTCGGCAGCAGGATGCGCCTCCCGCCCGCTCGGCTGAGCACCTTCAGCCGGGTGGAGCCGGCCAGCCATTCGGCGCGTTCGTCGTCCTCGGCGACGATGACCGACACGCTGACCAGCGCCTGCGGCCTCTCCGCCTGCGCCGAAGGACGGAACCGCTCCCGGTAGCGGCGCATGGCCGGCTGCGCCTGGTCCGGGTTGAGATGGTGGGCGAAGGCATAGGGCAGGCCGAGCTCGGCGGCGAGCTCGGCGCTGGTGGCCGAGGAGCCGAGCAGCCACAGCGGCGGGGCGTTCCCGCCGAGGACGGGGATCGCCTTGACCCGCGCGTCCTCGGACGGGTCGAAGTAGGCCTGGAGCTCGTCGAGCTGCCGGCGAAAGGACTTCGCGGTCCGCTCCGCAGCGGGCCGGACCGCGTCCACGGCCGGACCAGGCCCGCCCGGCGCGCGGCCGAGACCGAGGTCGATCCGTCCCGGGTGGAGTGCGGCCAGCGTCCCGAACTGCTCGGCCACCACGATCGGGGCGTGGTTGGGCAGCAGCACCCCGCCCGCGCCGACGCGCAGGCGGCGCGTGGCGCCGGCGAGGTGGCCGACGAGGACGGCGGGAGCGGAGCTGGCGACGCCGCGCATCCCGTGGTGCTCGGGCACCCAGTAGCGGTGATAGCCCAGCTCGTCGGCCAGGGTCGCGAGATCGACCGTGTTGCGCAGCGCCTGCCTCGGCGTGGACCCTTGCACGATCGGTGAGGTGTCCAGCACCGAAAGGCGTACGTCGGCGTGCCGGTCCCCGTTCATGCTCAACCTTCCCACGGTCTTGCTTCAACGGGCGAAGGCCCCGGCCGTGCCGGGGCCTTCGCGGGGGTCAGGTTCGCACGATGGCGACGGTGCCGATCCCGTTCCACGCGAGATTGGCGTTCTCCAGCAGGAGCTTGCCCACATCGATGGAGTGCTCGCTCGCGTCCGCGGGGTCGGCGACCTTGAACGTCGTGGGATGCACGGATCCGTCGCCGTGGACCACGCCGTCGTACCCGTGGATGGTCACATAGTGCCGGAGGGTCGGCGTGGAGGCGTTCCACCAGGGCAGCTTGCCCGGGATCACCAGGACCATCACCGGCCTGCCACGGGACAGGGACGTGACGATCCGGTTGATGCCCGCCTCGTAGGTCTGGCCGTTGGAGACCGCTATCTCCTCCCACTTGTACTGCCAATCGGAGTCCGCGATGGAGGAGTTGATCGCGGCGGGGATCCTGCCGGGCATGGTCGCGCCGAAGAGGGTCTCATCGGTCTGCAGCTTGCCGGCCATGGGTCGAGATGAGCGACGGGTACTCGTGCCAGATCCCCGCCTGCGCGGGCAGCGCGGGGGCGACGACGATCGCGAGCACCGTGCCCGCCAGGACCGAGAGTAACGCTCTGAGCATTCTTCGCACGGGGCTGCGTCAGGGGGTGTCGGATATATCGGTTCAGGCCGAAATCTTCACAGGCCGGAAATGGCGAGCCGGTGCAGCCGCTCGTTGATCTTGTAATAGAGGTTGCCGAAGCCGTCGGCCGTCAGCCCCTCCATCCCCGGATCAGTCAGCAACACGGTCAGCGCCTTCGTCGACTTCTCGATCTTGAAGATCTGGTCGCCGGACGTGCCGTACACGTGACGCGGATCCTGGGCCACGCTCAGCAGCACCCCGTCCCGCCAGGCGAGGCTGGGCTTGGCGGCGTAGTCGGGATCGGGGAACAGCCGTTTCGCCGCACCACCTCCACGGGTGTTCGTTTGTGCGCGATATCGGTCCCGACCGTAACCTTATGATCGATGCCCGTCAATGGGGTGATCGCCATGGATGAGCGCCCCGCAGGCCTGCGGCGCGAAGGGGCGGCATTAACGCCGTTCTCCGCGATCGCCTGCCCGGCTCCGGACCCAGCTCCGGGCATGGCTCCGGGCTCGTCGCAGGGTGCCAAGCCGGCGTGTGCTGGCCATCCCCGGTGCCGGCGATCCGGAGCACCTGGCCGACGGCACCCTGCGCCTGCCAGAACACAACCTCGCCCCACTCCACCAAGCGGGCACGTGAACACGACGTCAGGAGGCCGGGGGACAGGAGGGTATGCGCGCTGCCCACAAGCGAGCGCGTTGCCGTCACCGAGGACGGAAGGCGATCGGCGGTACGGCTACCGCCGGGGTCTGAATTCGGGACGGTCCGAGCACGTCAGGGGCTCCCAGGACGCGACCGACCGGCGCCTGCGGAACAGCGCCCCCGGACGGTAGGTCTGGATGGGAGGCCGGGGCAGTTCTCGTGAGCAGCTCAGCCCGGCCGTCTCTGGCTCTCGATGTACTCCTTGACGATCGACAGCGGGGCACCGCCGCAGGAGGCGGCGAAGTAGGACGGGGACCAGAAGTGCCCATCCGACAGATATTGGCCGACATGCGGGCCGAACTCCTTGCGCAGGAGCCGGGCCGAGACACCCTTGAGGGAGTTGACCAAGACCGACAAGGCGACTTTAGGCGGGTAGTGGACCAGCAGGTGCACATGATCGTGCTCGCCGTTGAAGTCGACCAGGACGGCACCGAAGTCGTCGCACACCTCGATCATGATGCTCTCACAGCAGCGCAGCATCTCCTCGGTGAACACCTCGCCCCGATATTTAGGGGTAAAGACCAAATGGGCATGGAGGTCGGCAACCACGCTTCGGCCCCTGCGAATGTCGGGGTCTGGTTCCCATCGCGGTGACATGGACCGAATGATAGTGCGTTCGATGGTGAAGCTGGCGGTGCAGGTGAGGGGACGCGACTACGACTGCGAGGACAGCGCCGGGATGCCCGCGGTCGCCGAACTGCTGTGGCCGGGGGCACCGCCCCATCTGGTGCGGGTCGGCGAGGCAGGGACGTTCGACGAGACCGTGATGGCGCCTCCGGATGCGGGTGTGGCGTCGGTGGCGTTCTGGGCCTTCGTCCGCATGCGGAACCGGAGATCCGTTCTGCCCGTGCCCGCGGAACCCGCCGGGCAGGCGGCGGGAGGGGCATAGGCGCGCATACGCTCCGTCCCGGCCGGTCATGGTTCGCGAGACCGGGACGGAGCGTGGGCTGGGGTGTGTCTGTTAGGCGCTGAAGCTTCCGGACTGGGGTGAGACGTACGCACCATAGCCGGGAGCGATGTCAGTGGGCGGACCAGGCGCCCCACAGCGCCGGGTCGGACACCTCGCCGGTGGCCACGGCCGTCAAAGGCGCACGTCTCCACGGGTGGCGCCGTCGAAGTGGGTGCGGGCCGCGTCCAGGTCGGGCCGGTGAGTGACGGCCCACAGGCCCAGGGCGGTCACCGGTTCCAGAAACGATCTGCCCAGCTCGGTGAGCGCGTAGTCGACGCGCGGGGGCACGCTCGGGTGCACGGTGCGGCTGATCAGCCCCTCTTCCTCCAGGCCGCGCAGCGTGCGCGTGAGCATGCGGCGGCTGAGGCCCTCCACCGTACGGTCCAGCTCGTTGAAACCGTGCGCTCCACGGGCCAGGACCGACAGGATCACGACGCTCCACTTGTCGCCCACGCGGCGAAGGACGCCGGTCGCCGGGCAGTTCTGGTGGTCGTCCACGGTGATGGGGCCGGGTGGGAGCGCGGTGGCGGCAGGGGACATGAATGTGCCTTCTTTCGGACCTTTCGGCTGCTGGCCAATGATCAGACTACGCAAGTCAACCAACGAGGGGATTTATCGTGATCGTGGTCAGTGGAGCGTCGGGGCAGCTCGGGCGGCTCACCGTACGGCATCTGCTCCAGCGGGTGGACGCCGCCCGTGTCGTCGCCCTGTCCCGTACGCCCGGCGACCTCGCCGACCTGGGGGTGGCCACCCGGTACGCGAACTTCGACGAGCCCGGCAGCCTGACCGGGGCGTTCGAGGGGGCGGAGCGGCTGCTGCTCATCAGCATGGGCTCATTCACCGGCCTGGTGCCTGGACATGTCAACGCCATCGAGGCGGCGGCCAAGGCCGGGGTGGGCCAGGTGATCTACACGTCGTTCGCCAGGGCGGGGGAGCCGGGACAGCCACAGGCGCTCATCGAGAACCACCGCGACACCGAACGGCTGCTGGCCGAGTCGGGGCTGACGTTCACGGCGCTGCGGTTCAACCAGTGGCCCGAAATGTGGAACCTCGTCGGCGTGCCCGCCATCGCCGTCTCCACGGGGGTCCTGCCCAGCAACTCGGGGGATGGCAGGGTCGGACACATCACCCGCGACGACAGCGCCGCCGTCGCCGCGGCCGTGCTCGCCGACGGCGGCTGCGAGGGGCAGCTCCTTGAGGTCACGGGGCCGGCCGCGGTGACGGACGCGGACGTCGCCGACACGCTCTCGCAGGTCACGGGGCGTACGATCCGCTGCGAGCAGGTCACGGACGACGAACTCGCCGCGATGCTGGCGGGGTGGGGGCTACCCGAGCCGTACGTCCAGGGGTGGACCGGGCTGGGGGCGTACAAGCGGGAGGGCTGGTTCGACGTGACCACGCACGCGGTCGAACGTCTCACCGCCCGCCCGCCCGCGTCGATCGGCGACTACTTCGCCGCCCACCCCGAGGCCCTCCGCCCCGCTCGCGACTAGCCCCGTTCTTCGCATGTGAGTGTCGATCAGACAGAAGAGGAGCAGGGCCAGGCCAGGCCGGGTTTGCCGGTGACCGCGATCAGATAGGCGCTCACCCGCCGGGACGCGGCCGATGGCGGCCACCCGGTCGGCGACCGCCATCCGCCCTGGAAGACCTCCAGGGCATCCGCGACCGGGTACGGCTTCGCAAGCCCCAGCGGGTCACGCTGCACTGCCAGACCCTGTTCTGCGGTACGTCGTGCGGCTTCGCTGAGCATGCCGATGTCAACGCAGCCCGTGACATCGCCGCGCGCGGTGCGGCGGACCAGGCAGTGAGTCACGCTGCCTGACGCAGACCAGGCCGTCGAAGCCATCGACGTACGAGGAACCGCAAGCTCGGTCGTTACGACCGAGAAGCTGACTCAGGGACCTTGACGGTCGCGATGCCGAGAGTGCTGGTCATCGGCAGCAACCCGGCCCCGAAGATCGCACCGAGGAACGGCGAGCCGAGCTGGGCCAGCCGCTCCGCGCGCTCCTCCCCGAGCAGCCGCCACGGCTCGGCCGCCAGGTCGTCGGTCATCAGCTCCACCTGGTCGCGCAGCGCCCGCCCGGCCTCGGTGGCCTGGCCGTCCTCGCCGACCAGCCCCCGCGCGGCCAGACGTTCCCGTGCGGCCTCCCACTGCTGCTCGCTCCAGCCCCGCCCGGCGAAGTTCGCCACCGGCGCGGCGCCGACGGCCGCGAACGACACCAGCGACTCGCACGGATCCAGCTCCGCGGCCAGCAACGCGGCCAGGTGGCCGTCGCCGCGGTGCTCGCGCAGCACGGTGGCCGCCTGCCAGAGCACAAGGTGCGGCTCGTCGGGCCACGGCAGGTCCAGGTTGGCCGCCGCGAACGGCCGCCCGGCCACCGTCACGCTCTCGGCGGCCCGCCTGGCCAGCTCAGCCGCCTCCGTGATCGCCGTCCCCGCCACCGCATCGCCGAGCAGGTGCCGGTAGGTCCTGTCCACCGCCGTCAGCCGCGTCCGCAGCATCTGCTCGGGGGTGGCGACGTCCCAGACAGCGGGCACATGCTCGGCGATCATCTGCGGGCTGAAGCTGTAATACGCCGCCGTCGCCAGCCGCGTGCCGGCCCGGCCAAGCGGAGCCGTACGGAAAGCGAAATAGCTCGGCCAGCGCGACTCCACGTCGTAACCGAGCACGGCCGCCTCCTCGAACGCCTGAGGCGAGAAGTACAGCACCGCGTGAATGGGCTCAAGCTGGTGCCACATGCGGCGGGCGAGCCGCGACGATGCGCTCATGGAAAGATCCCCTCACTATTCAATCACTGGCTAGCTAAGCTATGACGGTGACGATAGAGGCATGGCGCATCACTGGTCAATCCCAAATAGACAGTTATGTCGGCCGGTGGGCGGAGCTCGCCGTGATCCTGGTGAACGAACTGGCCGTCACCCAGGCCCGCGGCCGTCCAGTCGACCGGCCGGAGCATCCGTCAGCAGACCAGCTGGCCAACCCACCAATCGGCCAGCTGGCCGATCAGCCCGGCGACCTGTCCGGCGATCCGCTCGGTGATCTGTCGGGCGATCAGTCTGGTGATCACCGGGCCGCGCTCGATGCCGCGTTCACGCTCCACGGTTGGACGCCGAGCCGGTCGCTGACCGGCGCCGACGCTGACCGGCTCGCGGACGTGGCCGCCGAGTTGCGCCCGGCCTTCACCGGCGCGCCGGGCTCGATCGCCCGGCTCAACCAGGTCCTGGTACGCCACCGCGCCGTCCCCAACCTGCACGGCGACCCACCCGTCCTGGCCTTTCACGGCCCGGAGTCGGACCTGGTGGATGCCTGGGCCGCCGACGCCGCTACGGCGCTGGCCATGGTGATCGGCGTCGGCCAGGGGATGCGGTTGCGAACCTGCGAGGCGGGCGGCTGTGAGCTGGTGTTCTTCGACGTCACACGGAACGCCTCGCGCCGGTTCTGCGGCCTGTCGTGCCAGAACCGCGCCAAGGCCAGCGCCTACCGCGCCCGCCGCCGCGCCTGACCCAGGCATCGAATGAGCGATTTGCAGGTGGCCGCAGGCACGCTCGGCGGGGGCCGGAGACCGTCCCGCCGCCTTGGGTCATCCCCTTCAAGGCCGGCGTCGGATCTCCGCCTTGGGTGGCGTCAGCAAGATCGAGCCCCTCGAACCACGATGGCTTTCTGGGGGAGCCGGATGGACTATCGGGACGTGACCTGGACGTATGCGCCCTGGACCCGTGCACTTCCTGGAGTGCGCTCGGGCTGCGCTGGACGTGCACGCACTTCGTCGGAATGCCCAGCCCTTATCCGGGCACCGCCTGACTCCGCGTCTACCCAGGCGTCGCCGCCTGATTCCGCTTCGTCGCGGCCTTGAGACGCCTGGACATCCATGCCGGATCAGCCTGCCGGGTCCTCCTCCTGGCGCAACACTCCGTACGTGGACTGGACGACGCCCGCGCCGAACACCTTGGTCGAGCGGTGGACGAGCGGCACGTCACCGCCGAGCGGCCCGAACAGGGGCAGCCCCGTACCCAGCAGCACAGGCACCGTGGTGATGGTGATCTCTCCGACCAATCCAGCGCGCAGGAACGTCGTGATGATCTGGCCGCCGTCGACGTACACGCTCTTGGTGCCGCGCTCGGCCAGCCCGTCGATGAGCTGGTCCAGGTCGCGATAGACGGTGACGCGCGGGTCTGCGCCCACCTCCAGCGTGGTGCTGAGCACCGCGACGTGCTTGCCCTCGTGCGGCCACGGATCGTACGTGAGCGCCGGCTCGTACGTCCCGCGGCCCATGACGACGGTGTCGATGCCGTCGATGAAGTCCTGGTAGCCCAGGTCATCGCCCGCGGCCTCGCCCCGGCTGGTGAGCCAGCCCAGGTCGCCGTCCTTGCGGGCGATGAACCCGTCGAGGCTCGTGCCGATGAACACCGAGGCGGTGAACGGATGGCTGGTGGTCATGCTCGCCTCCCATTAGTAAACGTCTGTTCGTTTACAAACTAATGACCCCGGCGCGGATTTGTAAAACGCGCTTCGCCACGGGGGAGCGCCTGCGTGTGCGCGGGGCTGATTCTGTCGGTGCCGTCGTCCATGATGATGGCCATGGCCTCATGGCAAGAGTTCGACCAGCAGGCGCCGGAGCTGGCGGCGGTGGCGCGGCGGCTGATGGACGCCTACAAGCACAAGGTCCTGGCGACGTTGCGCAAAGACGGCTCGCCCCGGGTGAGCGGCATCGAGACGAGCTTCAAGGACGGCGAGTTGTGGACGGGGTCGATGCCGCAAGCGGTCAAGGCCCTCGACCTGCGGCGGGATCCGAGGATGGCCATCCACGTGGGCTCGAAGGACCCCGAGGGACCCGATCCGTCCGCGTGGGAAGGCGACGTGAAGCTGACCGGGCGTGCGGTGGAGATCACCGATGAGGCGGTCTTAACGTCGTTCCAGCTGCCCGGCACCGACTCGCACCTATTCAGGATCGAGCTGACGGAGGCGGTGTGGACCCGCGTCGAGGGCGACGACCTGGTCATCGACGCCTGGCACGAAGGGGCGGGGGTGCGCCAGATCCGCCGCAAATAATCTACAAAGTAAAGGCGCCGGGATCAATGATCCATCCTCACGCCAGAGCCTGACCCAGCTGACGACGAACCAGGACAACCTCGTGCGAAAGCGCAGTTGGAGCGTGGGGGAGTGCCCGATTCGCCGTTCAGCGCGGTCGGCGCCGCACCGATACGCGGTCGGGCGGACGGGCCACCACCGCCACCGAACCTCCGCGGCTGTGCGACTCGGCGGGTGGGGCAGCCGTCGTCTGCGGACCTGTACCGATGGTGGGCCAAGCGACGGAGCAGGTGCCGTTCCTGTCCGATGGGTCGCGTCGAGGGGCGCGGTCAGTGGGCGGAGAAGCCGCCGTCCACGAAGAGTAGTTGGCCGGTGACAAATGCGGAGGCATCACCGGCCAGGAACACGGCCGCCCCTGCGAAGTCCTGCGGGAGGCCGTTGCGTTTCACCATGTGGCGGGCGGCGAGGGCTTCGACGCGGCCGGGGATGGCCTGGGCGGGTTCGGTCAGCGGGGTCAGCACGAATCCGGGGATGATCGTGTTGACGCACACCCCGCTCGCCGACCACGCCTCGGCCTGCGAACGGGTCAGGCCGGTGATGGCGGCTTTGGCGGCGCCGTACACGCCACTGTTGCCGAAGGCGCTGATGGACTGCTGTGAGCCCACGTTGATGATGCGGCCCCAACCGCGCCCGGCCATCTCGGGCCCGAAGTGCTGGCCGAGAAGGTAGGGGGCGGTGAGGTTCACGGCGAGGGTCTGCTCGTAGTCGTCGAGGGTGAGGTCGGCCATCGGCTTGCGGATGTTGTTGCCGGCGTCGTTGACCAGGATGTCGATGTCGCCCGCCGTGGCGCAGATCCGTTGGACGGCGTCGCGGTCGCCGAGGTCGGCGCTGATCGCGGACGCGGTGACGCCGTGCCCGCGCAACCGGTCCACGGCCTTGTCGAGCTCGCTCTGCCTGCGGGCGACCAGCACGACTTCGGCGCCCGCGCGCCCGATCGCCTCCGCGATGGCGTACCCGATGCCGGAGCTGCCACCGGTCACCAGGGCACGCCGGCCGTGAAGGGAGAACAGCTCTCGCAGATACTCAGACACGATCGGCAAGCTAGCATCCGTGCTCGCTGGTGAGCGCGAGCGGGGTTGCGTCCGTGGGCGGCCCCGACGTGCGGACTTACCTCAGGGGTGGGCTTGGGAAGGCTGGGCTTATCTCAGGGGCTGGGAAGGCTGGGCTTATCCCGGAGATCGGCTTGGGAAGGGTGGCCTTGTCTGGGGGAGGGCCTGGGAAGAAGGCTTGTTTCAGGGAGGGCCTGGGAAGGGTGGGCTTGGGAAGGCCGGGGGAGGGCGTCGGTGTGGCGCACGGCCTGATTCGTTGCCGTGTCTTCACGAAGCGTTCGCCGCTTCACGTGCCGTGGCTCCAGGGAGCGTTCGCCGCTTCATATGCCGTGCCTTCAGGGAGCGTTCGCCGCCTCATATGCGGTGCCTTCAGGGAGCGTTTGCCGCTTCAGAGACGGTTTCGTAGCCAGCGGAGCGAGGCCAGGCCCAGGGCGACCATCATGTTCACCAAGTTCAGATCCGTTCCCGGGCCCGCCGACGCGGCGACCCGGAGGAGAAACCCCGAGTGCATCGCCAGCACCGCATCGACCTGAGCCGGATCGAGGTCACGGGTCAGCGGATGGGCCTCGGCGATCGGCTGCGGATCCATCCCGCTGAGCGACACGCCGGCCAGCAGCGTCACCGCGTCGCAGTGACCGGCCCCGACCCATGCGTGCGGCCAGTCGACGACGAAGACGCGCTCCGGGGTCAGCATGATGTTGAACGGATACAGGTCCCCGTGCAGGAGCGTCTGACCAGCCAGAGCGGACGCGGCGCTCTCCTCCAGGGCGGCGAGCTCGTCCAGGTGGCCGGCTGCCCACGGTGAAAGCGCATCGATCCTCTTGACGGTGGCGCTCTCGATCCCGGCGGCGCCGTTCGCCAGAGCCGCCCAGCCTCCGAGCCGCGGCCTGCCCAGCTGCGTCCCGTCTACCGGCGAAGGGGTCAAGGCTTGGTTCAGGTCGGTGACAGCCGCCAGAACTCGCTCGAGTTCATCGCGCCGCCAGGGCTGGGCGGGTAGCCGTCCTGGAATCTCCTCGAATATCAGGGCGACCCAGTCGCCGTCGTCATAGGCGTCCAGCAATCGCGGGGCCGGCACCGTCCGGGGAAGGCGCCGCGAGATCACGATTTCCCTACGATGGAAGGCCGCCACCGCGGGCGCGGTCGACGTACTCGCCGCCTTCACGAACGCACGCCCGCCACGTGCCAGCCGCAAACGCGCGGCCAAGCCCTCGGAGAACCCGCCCGGCTGGCTGACCGCACCGGCCACCCTGTCGCCGAGCAGCCGTTCGATCCCCGCCGCCACCTCCCTGGGGACTGCTGCCCAGGTGATCCTCCTGCCGCCCGTCGCCTGCGGAGGCATACTCGAACCGGTCTCCTGGCCGCTCACGTCCCACTCGTGCGCCAAAGTGATCCTTACCGTTGCGGCCGGCTGAGAATGACAGTGGTTCCACGGCGATACGGCAGAGCCCGGCCGCAAGGTTCGCCGTCGCAGAGGACTGCGCAAAGTCCTCGACTTTGAGTGCCCCGAATGCACTGATTCCCGTGCCCCGGTCCCTGACCCCGAGTGTCCCGGTCCTCGGCTACGAGTGCCCTGGCTCCGGTTGCGGGCTTGGGGGTCGTCGCGTTCGACGGTGGCAGGAACCGGGCCTGAGCTGGGTGAAGAAGTCGAGGTTCTTATAGGCGCGGTGGTGGGGGCCGAGATCGCCGGCCGTTCACCGTGGGCGATGGCGACGCGAATGTCGTGATCGGCTCGGCGCCCTGCCGCCCAGGCCGGTCGGGGGAGTGAGCTCACCCCGCGCAGCGCCGGCGCAAACGAGATCTTCTCCTGGGAGCGTACTTGGTACGCCGTTCAGGGCAGTGGCTGGGATCCGGTTGGCATGAACGGCACTGGTAATCGGTGGGACAATGGACCCGACGTTCAGACGGCACCGGTATCGTCAACGTGAGCACCGGCTGGAAGCCTTGATGGGCCGCGCTCGGGAATTGACAAGTGGGGGCGGTATAAGGCATCATGAAAATGCGACCGGAACGCTGGGGTCTGCGTTAGCGTGGACAAATCACTGTATTGCTAGTAAGCTTATTTTTCCACGCTGCCTTCTAGATGACCCGCTCCGCTCGCTCACGTTGCGAGGTTGTCTGGCGTGCGTGTCCTCACTCCGCCGCGAGCCCTCGGAAGGACATTTGTGGCAGTCCCGCGCAACGCCTCCACCATACCCGCCGGTCCCCATCGCGTCTCTTTTTCGCGCATCCAGGAGCCCCTCGAAGTTCCTGACCTTCTCGCTCTGCAGACCGAGTCGATCGACTGGCTGCTGGGCAACGAGAGGTGGAAGGCTCGGGTAGAGGCGGCTCGCCAGGCCGGGCGCAAGGACGTCCCGACCCAGTCGGGCCTGGAAGAGATCTTCGAAGAGATCAGTCCCATCGAGGACTTCTCGGGGACCATGTCCTTGTCGTTCCGCGACCATCGGTTCGAGCCGCCCAAGTACTCGGTCGATGAGTGCAAAGACAAGGACATGACCTTCTCCGCCCCGATGTTCGTGACGGCGGAGTTCATCAACAACACCACCGGTGAGATCAAGAGCCAGACGGTGTTCATGGGCGACTTCCCGCT
>NZ_BAABDQ010000063.1:0-54745 GCF_039539705.1 Nonomuraea rosea
GTCCGCCAAAACCCCAACGGCACCCTCCACTACCTCGGCCGCACCGACCACCAAATCAAACTCCGCGGCCACCGCATCGAACTCGGCGACATCGACACCACCCTCGAAACCCACCCCTGCATCACCCAAGCCGCCACCACCGTCCACCAGGACACCCTCGTCGCCTACCTCGTCGGCACCTCGATCGACCCGGCCGGCCTCCGCGCCCACCTCGCCGAACGCCTGCCCGCGTACATGATCCCCACGATCTTCATCCCGCTCGCCGCGCTCCCCCTCACCCCGAACGGCAAGCTGGACCGCAAGGCGCTGCCCGTTCCCGGGGTCGTGGCGGACGTGCCGCTGCGGCCGCGCGCCGCCGGCGCGCAGGTGCCGCTGTCCCCTGCTCAGGAGCGGGCCTGGTTCCACGCCTCCTACCTGGACGGCGACGCCGCCGCGCACCTGTCCGCGTCGCTCAGGCTGACCGGCCGCCTCGACGAGGACGCGCTGGCCGGGGCGCTGACCCGGCTGGCGAGCCGCCATGAGGGCCTGCGCACCCGCTTCCCCGGTGACGAGGGCCGGCCGCGGGTGGTCGTGGAGCGCGCGTACGAGCCGCCGGTCGGCAGGCACGACCTCACGGGGCGCCTGGATGCCGAAGAGGAGGCCGTGCGGCTGGTGGCCGCCGTGACCGGCGAGCCGTTCGATCTGGCCGCCGCGCCGCCGGTGCGGGTGGCGCTGGTGCGGCTGGCGGCCGACGACCACGTGCTGTGCGTGGTGGCCCATCCGGTCGTGGCCGACGAACGGTCGATGGGGGTGCTGCTCGACGACCTGGCCACGCTGTACGAGGGCCGCGAGCCGGCCCCGCTCCCCGTACAGGCCGGAGATGTCACGCGCTGGCGGGACAGCCGCGAGTCGATGGCCGCTCCCGCGCTCGATCACTGGTGCGGGCGGCTGGCCGGGGCTCCGGTCCTGGACCTGCCGCTGGACCGCCCCAGACCCGAGACCCCGGCCCGCGCCGGCGGGTGGCACGAGCTGCGGTTGCCCCCGGAGCCGGCGCGGGCGCTGGAGCGGCTCGGCGCGGGGGCCGGCGGCGACCTGTTCACGGTGCTGCTCGCGGCCTACCAGGTGCTGCTGGCCCGGCACTGCGGCCAGACCGGCTTCCTGATCGGCCGGCCCGTCGACGGGCGCGACCTGCCCGGCCTCGAACCGGTCTTCGGCCACCTCACCCGCCACCTGGTGCTGCGCGGCGACCTGTCCGGCGACCCGGCCTTCACCGAGCTGCTCCGCCGGACCAGGGAGTCCGAGCTGGAGGCGGCGGAACACGCGGACCTCTCGCCCGAGCGGCTGGTCTCCGCGCTCGCGGTGGAGCGCGATCTCGGGCGGGAGCCGCTGTTCCAGACGACGCTGCGGATGTGCGAGCCCGTGCCGGAGCCGGGGACGTTCGGCGGGCTGGAGCACCGGCCGTTCGCGGCCCGGCCGCCCGAGACCGTCTACGACCTGGCGCTGGAGGCCAGGCCCGCGGCCGGCGGCCTCACGCTGGTCTTCCAGTACGACGCCGCGCTGCTGGACGCGGGCACCGTCGAGCGGCTGGCCGGACGGTTCGCCGTGCTGCTCGACCAGGTCATGAACGCTCCTGACCGGCGCATCTCCGAGCTGCCCCCGCACACCCCGGCCGACGAGGCCGATGCCTGGCCGGAGCGGATCCTGGACCCCTGGGGCGGCCCCGTGCCACCGGGCGCCGCCGGTGAGCTGCGGACGCAGGACGGCGAGGTGCGACGGGTGCGGCGGCTGCCGGACGGGCGGCTGGAGACGCTGCCGGTGCCGCACGTCGTCGGGAGCGCGCGCACCGGGTTCAGGCCCGGGTACCTCGCGCCGCGTACCGACGCCGAGGCGCTGGTGGCCGACGTCTGGGGCGACCTGCTCGGCGTCCACAAGGTCGGCGCCGACGACGACTTCTTCCACCTCGGCGGGCACTCCCTGCTCGCCGTACGGGCTGCGGCCCGCCTGCGGGCCACGGTCGGCATCGAGGTGCCGATCCGCACGTTCTTCACCCATCGCACGGTGGCGGAGCTCGCCGGCGCGGTGGAGGAGATCCTGCTGGCCGACCTGGAGAACCTGTCGGATGAGGAGGCCCTGCGCCTGCTCGACTCCACGGAGGCGCCGTGACCAGCCTGTCCCCCGCCAAGCAGGCGCTGCTCGCCCAGCGGCTGCGTCGGCGTACGGCCACGACGACGATCGGCCCGCGCCCGCCGGGGAGCGAGCCGCCGCTGTCGCACGGCCAGGAGCGGCTGTGGTTCCTGGAGCAGTACGTGCCCGGCACGGCCGCCTACACCGTCTCGTGCACCGTGCGGGTGACCGGGGAGCTGGACGCCGGCGCGCTGCGGCGGGCCGTGCACGAGGTGGCGGCCCGGCACGAGGTCCTGCGCAGCAGGTTCGTGACCTCCGGCGACGGGACGCCGCGCGTCGTGGTCGACCCCGTGGGCGGCACCGAGCTCCAGACGGCCACGGCGAGCTCCGCCGCGCATGCCCGCGACCTGGTTTCGGCGGAGCTGGCCCGGCCGTTCGATCTGGCGGCGGGCCCGCTGCTGCGGGTCCTGCTGGTGCGGCTCGGCCCGGCCGACCACGTGCTGCTGCTGGCCGCCCACCACGCCGTCGCCGACGGCTGGAGCTGGGACGTCGTGCTCAACGAGCTGTTCGCGCTGCAGGCGGGCGGCACGCTGGAGCCGTTGCCCGTGCAGTACGGCGACTATGCCGCCTGGCAGCGCGAACGCGTGGGCACCCCCGCCTACCGGGCGGACGTGGACTACTGGCGGGATCAGCTCGCCGGGGTGCCGTCGCTGGAGCTGCCCACCGATCTGCCTCGGCCGGCCGAGCAGACGTTCGCGGGGGCGGCCCACGGGTTCCGGCTGGACCCGGAGCTGTCCTCGGCGGTGCGGGCGCTGGCCGGGGCGCGGGGCGCGACGCCGTACATGGTCCTGCTGGCCGCCTTCCAGGCGCTGCTGGGGAGGTGGGCGGGGCAGAGCGCGTTCGCCGTGGGGACCCCGGTCAGCGGACGGGGGCTGCCGGAGCTGGACGGGCTGGCCGGGATGTTCGTCAACACCCTGGCCATGCGGGCGGACCTGTCGGGGAGCCCGTCGTTCGCCGACCTGCTGGCCCGCGTACGTGACACCGCGCTGGACGCCTTCGCCCACCAGGAGCTGCCGTTCGACCAGCTCGTCAACGAGCTGCGCGTGGAGCGGGACGTCAGCCGCCCCGCGGTGTTCCAGGTGATGTTCGCGCTGCAGAACTACACCAGCCGGCCCGTCGACTCCGGCGCGCTGGAGCTGTCGTGGTTCGCCGCCGACACGTCCGTCAGCCGGTTCGACCTCAGCCTGTACCTGCACGAGGGGTCCGGTGGGCTCGACGGCACGTTCGTGTACAACACCGCGTTGTTCCGGGCGGGCACGGTGGAGCGGATGGCGGCGGGCTTCGAGACGCTGCTGCGCGCGGCCGTCGCCGAACCCCGGACGCGGCTGGCCGATCTCGACGTGCTCCCGCCTGCCGAGCGCGCCCGCCTGCGTGCGCTGGAGTCGGCTCCGCCGCCCGCGGCGCCGGCGTACGGCCTGCTGCACGAGCTGGTCGCGGCGCAGGCGGCCCGCACGCCTGACGCGCCCGCGGTGGTCTTCGAGGGCGAGCGGCTCTCCTACGCGGAGCTCGACCGGCGCGCGGGCCGTCTCGCGCGCCGGCTGCGGGGGCTCGGGGTGCGGGCCGGCGATCGGGTGGCGGTGTGCCTGGAGCAGTGCGCGGGGCTGGCCGTCGCGCTGCTCGGGGTGCTGAAGGCGGGCGCGGCGTACGTGCCGCTCGACCCGGAGCAGCCTGCGGAGCGGGTCGCGTACATGGTGGGGGACGCCGGCGTCCGTACGGTGATCACGTCGGCGGGGGCGCGCGGGCCGCTGCCGCCGGAGCTCACCGAGGTGCTGCTCGACGGCCCGGCGCCCGCCGACGGCCTGCCCGACGGCCTGGAGCTGGCCGGCGGCCCCGGTTCGCTGGACGGCGGGATCTCCCCGTCCGGCCTGGCCTACGTGATCTACACCTCGGGCACCACCGGGCGGCCCAAGGGGGTGGCGGTCCAGCATCGTGAGGTGGTCGCGTACCTGGCGGGGGTGAAGGAGCGGTTCGCGGTCGAGCCGGGCTCCTCCTTCGCCCTGCTGCAGTCGCTGGCCTTCGACTTCGGCGTCACGACCTTCTACCTGGCCCTGCTCACCGGCGGCTGCCTGCACCTGATCCCGTCCAGGACCCCGGCCCCCGAGCTGGCCGAGCACTTCGCCCGGAGTCCGGCCGACTACCTGAAGATCACGCCGTCGCATCTCGCCGCGCTGCTCGCCGAGGTGGAGCCCGCCGCCCTGCTGCCCCGCAAGCTGCTCATCCTCGGCGGCGAGGCGTCCGGCTGGGCGTGGGCCAGGGAGCTGGCCGCGTCCGGCCGGTGCGGGGTGGTCAACCACTACGGCCCGACGGAGGCCACGGTCGGGATCACCACCTTCGCCGTCGATCCGGCCGAGCCCGCGCGGGAGACGACGCTGCCGGTCGGCCGCCCGCTTCCGGGGGCGCGCGTACAGGTGCTGGAGGAGCGGCTGCGGCCGGTGCCCGTCGGCGTGGCCGGCGAGATCTACCTGGGCGGGCCGCGGCTGGCCAGGGGGTACCTCGGGAAGCCCGCGCTGACGGCGGACCGGTTCGTGCCCGATCCTGAGGGCGAGCCGGGCGCGCGCATGTACCGTACGGGCGACCTGGGCCGGTGGCTGCCCGGCGGCGACCTGCAGTTCCTCGGCCGTCGCGACCTGCAGGTCAAGATCCGCGGGTATCGGGTCGAGCTGGGCGAGGTCGAGTCCGTGCTGTCGGAGTGCCCGGGGGTCGCCCAGGCGGTGGCGGACCTGCGTGACGACCGGCTGGTGGGCTACCTGCTGCCCGCGGACGGGCCGGGAGACGCAGCGAGCGACGCTGCGGGCTCGGGCAGTGTGGCGGGCTCTGGGGGCGTGGCGGGCTCTGGGGGCGCTGGGGGCGCTGGGGGCGTCGCGCGGTTGTCGGCTGCCGAGGTGCGGGCTTGGCTGCGCGACCGGCTGCCCGACTACATGATCCCGGTCCGGTACGTGTGGCTCGACCACCTGCCCCTGAAGTCCCATGGCAAGGTCGATCGGGCCGCCCTGCCCGACCCCGGCGACGACCGGCTCGACGACGGCGCGGAGTTCGTCCCGCCCGGCACCCCGGCGGAGCAGACCGTCGCCGCCGTCTGGGCCGACGTGCTCGGGCTGGCCCAGGTCGGCGCGCTGGACGACTTCTTCGAGCTCGGCGGGCACTCCCTGCTCGCGATGCAGGTCCTGGCCCGGCTGCGCAGGGCCGTACCGGAGCGCCGGATCACCCTGATGGACCTGTTCAAGCACACGACCGTGCGGGAGACCGCGGCGCTGCTGGCGGGCGAGCCGGGCGGCGAGACCCAGGACGGCCTGCTGCACCGGCTCACGCCGGCCCGCGTGACGACGAACACGCTGGTGTGCGCGCCGTACGGCGGGGGCAGCGCGGTCATCTACAAGCCGCTCGCCGACGCGCTGCCGGATGACTGGGCGCTGTACTCGATCGCCGTCCCCGGCCACGAGCTCGGCGAGGAGGCGCTGCCGCCGGACGAGGTGGCGCGCCGGTGCGCCGCCGAGGTCGTGGCGAACGTCCCCGGCCCCGTCGTCCTGTACGGGCACTGCGGCCTGGGCGCCATGCTGATCGCGGAGATCGCCCGGCGGCTGGAGTCGGAGGGTCACGAGGTCGCGGCCGTCTATCTGGGCGGCATCTTCCCGTTCGCCCGGCCACGCGGGCGGCTGAGCGGGCTGCGCGACCGGCTCGACGACCTGCGCGGCGACCAGGGCCGGGTGAACGCGCTCACCGCGGCCGGGCTCGACGTCTCCGACCTGAGCCCCGAGGAGCTGCGGCTGATCGTCCGCAACCGCAGGGACGGCACCCGGGCGGCGGAGCGGTACTTCACCCGGCTGTTCGAGGAGGAGGCCGGGCGGCTCTGCGCGCCGGTCATCGCCGTCGCCGGTGAGCGTGACCCGATCATGGAGTTCTACCAGGAGCGGTATCGGGAGTGGCATGTCCTGTCGCCGGTGACGGGATGCGTGGTGCTCGATGAGGCCGCCCACTTCTTCGTGAAATATCGGGCGGAGGAGCTGGCGGAGATCGTCACCCGTACGCACCCCGCCATCGCGACCGGCCGGACCGGCCCGCTGGAGCGCGTCACGGGTGCGGAGACCTGGTGGCTGCAGGGCGTCTCCACGACCCCTGCCTCGATCACCGGCCCGCCGGACACCCAGCCGGGGGTGAAGGGGGACGGCGGGGTGGCCGGGGACGGCGGGGTGAGCGGGGGCAGCGGGGTGACCCGGGGCGGCGGGGGTGGGCCGCGGCCCAGTATGCGCAGGTTCTTCGGGGTCGCCGCCGGTCAGGCGCTGTCCATCGTGGGGTCGGCGCTGACCGAGTTCGCCATCCCGCTCTGGATCTACCTGACCACCGGCTCGCTGGTCGACTTCGCGCTGTTCTCCGTGCTGGCCCTCGTACCCGGCATGCTGGTGGCCCCGCTCGCGGGGACCATCGTGGACCGCAGCGACCGGCGCCGGGTGATGCTGCTCGGCGACGTGGGCGCGGGCGGCGCGCAACTGGCGCTCGGGCTGCTGCTGTGGACCGGCAACCTGCAGACCTGGCACATCTACCCGCTGCTCGTCTGCCTGTCGGTGGCGCTGACCTTCCAGCGGATCGCGTACGGCTCCGCCATCCCGCAGCTCGTGCCCAAGCGCTTCCTCGGCCACGCCAACGGCGTGGTCGGCATGATCAACGGAGTCGCGCAGCTCATCGTGCCCCTCGCCGCGGCCGGGCTGATGGCCCTGATCGGGCTGGAGGGCATCCTGGCCATCGACGTGATCAGTTACGCGATCGCGGTCGGCAGCCTGCTGCTCATCCGCTTCCCCGCCACCATGGCCCTGCGCCGCCGGGAGTCGATGACCGCCGAGCTCGTCAACGGCTTCCGCTACTCGTGGGGCAACCTGGGCTTCCGTCGCATGGTCACCTTCTTCGCGGTGGTCAACCTGTTCATGGCCGCGCTGTTCCTGATGATCTCGCCGCTGGTGCTGTCGTCCGGATCGCTCGCCGACGTGGGGACGGTCTCGTTCTTCGGCGGGCTCGGGGTGTTCCTCGGCGGCTTCGGCATGGCGGCGTGGGGCGGGCCGCGGGTGCGGCGGTTCAGGGGGCAGCTCATGTTCACGCTGTCGCTGGCGGTCTCCGCGATGGTGATCGGGGTGCGGGACGACCTCGTGGTGATCACGATCGGGGTGTTCGGCCTGTTCCTGTCGCTGACCCTGCTCAACGGCGTCTACACCACGATCGTCCAGGTCAAGATCCCGCAGCGCTATCACGGCCGGGTCTTCGCCCTGAACCAGCTCGTGGCCTTCTCGACGCTGCCGCTCGGCTACGCGGTGGTGGCGCCGCTGGGCACGGCCCTGTTCGAACCGATGCTCGCGGAAGGCGGCGCGCTGGCGGGCACGGTCGGCCTGCTGATCGGCACCGGCGAGGGCCGCGGCATCGGCTTGCTCTACGTACTGCTGGGCAGCGCCATCGCGCTGTGCGTGCTCGTCGCCCGCCGCCGTCGGGCGCTGTGGGACTTCGACGAGCTGGTGCCCGACGCGCTGCCCGACGACCTGATCGGATACGAGGCCCTGCGCAACCGCGGGGCACTGGCCGGCGAACCGGAGGAGAAGACATGGACGACTACCAGGTCGTGATCAACGGCGAGGAGCAGTACTCGGTGTGGCCCGCGGACCGGGAGCCCCCGGCGGGGTGGCGGAAGACCGGCTTCCAGGGGGCGCGGGAGGCGTGCCTGGCCCACATCGAGGACGTGTGGACCGACATGCGCCCGCTCAGCGCGCGCTGATCGCGGGCGGGTGCCGGTCAGCGTCCGCTGATCGCGGGAGGCGCGGCCGGGCCGGGGCCGCTCGGCGCGCGCTGGTCGCCGAGGCGCCCGGACGGGTCGCCGGGGTGCGCGGCTGGGTCGCCGGAGTGGGCGGGCCGGTCGCGCAGGGCGCGTGGTGAGGCGCCCAGTTCGCGCCGGCACGCCTTGTTGAACGCCTGCAGGTCCGGGATCCCCACCGCGGCGGCGATCGCCGGGATCGGTGCCGGGCAGCCACCTGCGCCGGATCAACGAGTCACCTGCTGCACACCGCATATCTATACCAACCACGCTTTAGGGGAAGAACAACCAGTAGTTGGTGATTTGCCCCAACGACACGGCGCGGGCGCGATCTTCGCAGTTGATTCCGCCGTACCCGGGGGGTGAGTACGACACGTCGTTCCTGAAGCACGAGTTCTTCTTCGAGAAGCTGTCGCAACCCGGACATTCAGCCCTATCGTGTGGATCGCCCGACTCGCGATGGAAGGAGCGGGATGCCGGACATGCGCCCGCTCCACGAGAGCGATCCCGAGCGGATCGGCGGCTACCGGCTCGCCGGGGTGCTGGGCTCGGGCGGGCAGGGCGTGGTCTACCGCGCGACCGGCGACGACGGGCGCGAGGTCGCCGTCAAGGTGCTGCACGGCCACCTGAGCCATGACGACGGCATCGCGAAGGGGTTCCTGCGGGAGGCGGAGGCGGCGCGCCGGGTGGCGGCGTTCTGCACGGCGGCCGTGCTGGACGTCGGGATGCTCGATGACCGGCCGTACATCGTCAGCGAGTACGTGCCCGGCGAGACCCTGCAGGCGCTCGTCCGGTCGGCGGGCCCGCGTACGGGCGGGGCGCTGGACCGGCTGGCGATCTCCACGCTGACCGCGCTGACCGCCATCCACCAGGCCGGGATCGTGCACCGGGACTTCAAGCCGGGCAACGTCCTGATGGGGCCCGACGGCCCGATCGTCATCGACTTCGGGATCGCCAAGGCGCTCGACGCCACCACGCGCACGTCGGGGCCTGTGGGGACGCCCGCGTACATGTCGCCCGAACAGTTCAAGGCCGAGCGGGTGGGGCCGGCGTCGGACGTGTTCGGCTGGGCGGGGACCATGGTCTTCGCCGCCACGGGCCGCCCGCCCTTCGCCGGGGAGACGGTCGCGGCCATCGTGAACGGGGTCCTGAGCGGCTCGCCCGTTCTGGAGGGGGTGCCGGCGCATCTGCTGGACGTGATCGAAACCTGCCTGGCCAAGGACCCGCCGGCCCGCCCGACGCCGGCCGCCCTGCTCCAGCAGCTGATCCGGCAGGCAGGCCCGGCCACCAGGTCCCACCCCCGGACCCCACCCCTCCCCGGCTCCGCGCCCCATGGCCCTTCTGGCCCCGAAGCCGGGCGCGTGGGCCCTGCCGTTTCCGGCCCTCCGGGCTCCGCCGTCCCCGGCTCGTCGCCTGCCGACCTGGCCGCTCTCGGCTCCCCGTCTGCGGGAACACGTGACCCGGCGTCCTCTCGCGGCGGGACGTCCAGCCCCTGGATCCCGCCCGCGGGCCCGGCGGTCCCGTCCTCGGGAACGTCACGCGGCGAGGCTGCGCCCGTGGGTCCGGCCGTTCCGTCCCCGGGGACGGCACCCGGCGGAGCACCGCCCAAGGGGCCGGCGGTTGCGGGCGGGGGGCGTACCGGATCGGTGCCGTTGGGAACGGTCCTGCCCCTGGCCCGGCCCGCGGCCCCCGAGACGACCACGCCGCGCGGGGCGCTCAGCCGGCGGGTCCTGATCGGCGGTCTCGCCGCCGTGTCCGTCGCCGGAGTCGCCGCGTACGCCGTGCTGCGGCGGGACGAAGGTACGACGGGGCGGCCCGTCGGAGGGCCGACGGACCCAGCGGCCAAGGCGTCGGAGCGGCCGATCGGCAGCGGGTCGCCGTCCGCCCCCACCGGCAGCGCGTCGCCGGCTCCGTCCGCGTCGGCCGAGCCGTTCGGCACGCAGGTCATGGACCCCGTACCGCTGCCCGGAGCGAGCGGCGCGCCGGCGACCCTGGCCGCCGCGACGCTCGCCGGAGCGGCCGGAACCACCGCGACCAGCGCGGCCACGCCGGCCGGTGGATCCACCGTCGTGTGCGGCACGGCCAAGGGCGTGGTGCTGGGGTGGGACCCGGGCGCGGCCGTCACCCGGCTCGGCGACGGCGGCGGCGCGGCGACCTCGGTGGCCGTAGGCGCCCTGGGCGGCAGGAAGGTGGCGGCCTCCGGGCATGCGGACGGCAGGATGCGCCTCTGGAGCCTGACCGGCGAGAGCCTGGCCACGCACCGGGCCGCCGACCCGATCCTCGCCGTGACGATCACCGGCCAGGCGGGCGGGGGCCGGGCGGTCGCGGTGTCGCAGAAGTACGACGGCATGACCGACTTGCACAGCGTCGTACGCCTCTGGGACATCGCCACGGGCAAGCAACTCGGCCCCGCGATCACCGACCACTTCCAGGGGATCAGAGGGCTGGCGTTCGGCCGGCTCGGCGGCGACGACGTGCTCGTCACGGGAGACGGCGGCCAACGCGTCCGGGTGCGCCGCCTGACCACGGGCCGGTTGACGCATTCGTTCCGCACCGGGGAGATCGGCGGCATCGAGCTGCTGGCGTGCGGTGAGCTGAAGGGCAAGCCGGTGCTCGTCTCCACCCACCAGGACGCCACCCTGCGCGTGTACGACCTGGCGACCGGCAAGCGCAGGAAGAAGTGGACGTTCAGCGACCAGAGCCCGGACGACCGGGGCACCGGCGCCCTCGTGGCGGGCCTGCTCGGTGAGACGCCCATCGCGGCCGTCGCCCACGCCCCGGCGGGCGGGGAGGTCATCGTCCGCGTCTGGAACCTGAACGACGGCGAGATCCTGGGCGTCCTCGGCCCGGGACCGGGCGGCGCGATCCGGACGCTGGCCCTGGCCGAGCGGTCCGGCCGGCCCGTCATCGTGGGTGCGGACGACGACGGGCTGCTCCGCGTCTGGAGCCTCGGCCCGGCATGACACCGCGCCCGGCCGGGCGGCGGCGGTTACGGTGTGCGCAAGCGGTCGATGAGCGCTCGCGCGTCCCGGACCAGCGCGTCCCGTGCCGCCGCGTCCGGCACGTTGCCCCGCTTCTCGGCGATCTTCACGAAGCGCTGCAACGCGTCGATCGCGAGCCTCGGCCTGCCCTTCTTCTCCTGCCACTCGGCCAGGTCGAGCTGCCCGGTCAGCTCGTACGCGGCCCACCCCGTCACCGCCCCCGACTTCCTGAACCGGCCGACCAGCGCCCGCACATCCGCGTACGAGGTCGTGACCTGGAACGTCACGGTCGACGTCGTCGCCCGCCCCGCCCGGTCGGTCACGGTGCCCGTGAGCACGTGCGCCCCGAGCGCCAGCGGCCAGAGCGGGAGAGCCGCGCCCGAAGTGACCGGTTTGCCGTCGATCTGGGCGACGACGCCCCCGACGCCGGAGATCGCGTCGGTGCCCGACAGGACCGGCGTGAGCGAGGCCGAGTCACCGTAGGGCCGGGCCTCCACCCCGGTCATCGACAGCACGGGATCCGTCTTGTCGATCTTGATGCTGACGGTCCCCACGGGTGAGACGTTGCCGCCGCTGTCGGTCGCCCGGTACCGGACCTCCTTGGCGCCCTCGGCGCTCAGCGTCACGGGGTTCGCCGCGTTGGCCCAGGTGAGACCGCCGTCGAGGGAGTACTGGCGGCTCGACACGGCACCGTCGTCGGTCGCGGTGACGGTGAGCGTGACGTTGCCGGTGTACCAGCCGTTGGCGCCGTCCGGCTGGGCCGGGGACAGCGCCGCCGTCACGACGGGCGGGCTGGTGTCGCCCACGCCGCCGCCCTGGAAGGTGAACGCGTCCACCTCCACGCCGCCGGTCGAGGTCACGTACAGCCGCCCGCTCCCCTCGGGCGGAGCGGCGAACGCGGTCGTGACCGTCTGCCAGCCCGCGCCCGCCGGCACCGCCACGGTGGCGAACGGCGCGGCGTCCGGCGACTTCCAGCGCAGGGAGAGCGTCCCCGCGCCGGAGGCCGTGGTGCGCACGCCGGTGATCCCGGTGAAGTCGACCGGTTCGTAGGCGATCCAGTCTCCCGCGTCGAACGAGGTGACCTTGGCCTTGCCCGAGGCGGTCCCGTCGGGGGTGTCCGTGACGCCGCTGGTGTCGTCGGCGTGCTCGGCCTGGGTCAGCTTCGGGTTGAGGATCAGGGTGTCCTCGCCGAGCGCGCCGGGGATGCCGTTCGCGCCGTTGTCGCGGTAGCTCACGACGACCACGCCGTAGATGTTCTCGGTCTCGCCGTGCTCGGGCGCGCTCGCCGGGGTGGGCCAGGCGCCGGAGCAGCCCGTGCCGGTGGTCTCCGGGTGGGCGTGCACGTCGTGGCCGAGCCCGAACGTCCACTGCACCCGGCCGCACACCGGCTGGTCGCCGTCCTCGGCGTCGGACACCCCGATCCGGTACGGCAGCGCGTTCCCCCAGTCGAAGAACCCGCCGTCGGGCGGCGTCTTGATGCTCACCACGGGCGCGGTGTTGCCCACCGTGATCTCCAACGAGGTGAGCCCGGCCCGGCCGCCGGAGTCGGTGACCCGCAGCCGCGCCGCGTACTGTCCCAGCTCGGTGTAGGTGTGCCCGGCCATAGCCCCGGTCGCGTCGAACGTGCCGTCCCCGTCGAAGTCCCACTCGTACGTCAGCGCGCCCGGCTCGGCGTCGCGCGACGACGTGGCGTCGAAGGCGACGGTGAGCGGCGCCTGGCTGCTCGACGCCTTGTCGACGGTCATCTTCGCCTGGGGCGTCTTGTTGTCCGGCGTGTAGTCGATCCGGTAGAGCCCGGCGTCCGGGTTCGCGCGGAAGAACCCGTCGCCGTAGTCGAGCACGTACAGCGACCCGTCGGGGCCGAACTCGATGTCCATCGGGCTGTCGGTGATGGGCTGCGCGGCCGTTCTGAGCGCGCTGTTGGGCAGGAAGTGCTCGATCGCCGTGACGGGCCCGCCGGGGCCGGTCACGGTGAACGCCGCCAGGTAGTCCTGGGAGAACTCGGCGAAGAACGCCTTCCCGTCCCAGTACGCCGGGAATCTGCCGGTCGCCGGGCCGGTCGCGTCGTAGTGGTAGATCGGCCCGCCCATCGGCCCCTGCCCGCCCTGGGCCTCGAAGTCGACCAGCCCGGCCCACGCCGCGGGCTGGTGGGTGTTGTTGTCGCCGTAGTACAGGTCGGCGGGCACGGCGGGCGGGAGCCGGTCGATGCCGGTGTTCCAGCGCGAGGTGTTCAGCGGGCCCGCCGCGCAGTCGAACCACGGGCCCGGCTTGGCGCTCTCGAAGTCCCAGTCGTTGTAGTTGAACTGGTCGCCGGTGCAGTAGGGCCAGCCGCTGTTCATGGGCTCGGTGAGCGGCGTGATGTTCCACTCGACGTAGCCGAGCGGGCCGCGGGCGGGGTCGCCGGTCCCGGCGTCGGGTCCGTAGTCGCCCCACGACAGGGTGCCGGTCTCCGCGTCCACGTCGATGCGGAACGGGTTGCGTACGCCGGTCACGAAGATCTCCGGCCGGGTCCCCTCCGTCCCCGGCGCGAACAGGTTGCCTTCCGGGATCGTGTACGTCCCGTCGTCCCGCACCGTGATCCGAAGGATCTTGCCGCGCAGGTCGTCGCTGTTGCCCGCGCCGCGCCGGGAGTCGAGGCCCGGGTTCATGCCGGGCGCGTCGTTGTTGGGCGCGAACCCGTTGGCTCCCGGTGTGCCGGCCGGGGTGTTGTCGCCGGTGGCCAGGTAGAGGTTGCCCGCGGCGTCCCAGTCGAGGTCGCCGGCGACGTGGCAGCACTGCCCGCGCTGCGTCCCGACCTTGATGATGACCTGCTCGGTGGACAGGTCCAGCGCGCTGCCCGTCCACTTGAAGCGCGAGAGCTGGTTGTAGCCCTTCCACTGGTTCCAGTACGTCTCGTCGGCCCCTGCGGGCAGCGAGGTGGGCGCGGAGCCGGCCGGGGTCGTCTCCGGGTAGGGCGCCGACATGGTCCTCGGCGCGTAGTAGAGGTAGACCCACTTGTTCTCGGCGAAGGCGGGGTCGAGGGAGACCGTCTGCAGGCCGTCCTCGGAGTTGCCGTACACCGGGATGGTGTTGACGATCTTCGTGACGCCGGTGGCCGGGTCGGTCAGCCGCAGGTCCCCGTTGCGTGCGGTGTGCAGCACGCGCAGGTCGGGCAGGACGGCCAGGTCGATCGGCTCTCCGACGTTCTTGGTCAGGGTGTTCTTCTCATAACTGGACCATTCGGTGGCGGGATCGTGCGCCCGCGCGGGTAAGGCGGGGACCGTGACGGCGGCGAGGACCGCCAGGGCCACGAGGGTACGCTGCATGGAGATGCTGCTCCTAGGACGAGGAGTGTCGGTGAACCGGACCGCCGCGCCTGCCGCTGCAACGGCAGAGATCGCGTGGCGGTCCGGCCTTCGAGCGCGCTTTCGTCAGCCGCGCAGGGCGGCCATGTTGCGGTAGCTCAGCTCGGCGTACCGCAGTGACTGGGCCGGGTCGGTCCCGGGCGCGTTGTCCTGCTCGTACATCGGGTTGTGATAGCCCCTGGACCGCAGCCCGGAGAAGAAGCGGGTGTAGTCGATGTCGCCGGTGCCGAACGGCACCATGTCGTACCCGTTGGCGCCGGCCGGGTTGGACGTGCCGTCCTTGGCATGGAACAGCGGGAACCGCTTGGCCCGCGGCTGGACGGTGCCGAGCGGGTCGAACACGTCCGTCTGGACGGAGCCGTCGGGCGCGGTGAACGTACGGTGCTTGAACTGCGCCACGTGCGCCCAGAAGATGTCCATCTCGAAGTAGACGCGCCTGGGGTCGCTGATCCCGAAGAAGTACTCCAGCTTGCGGACGCCGGAGGAGCGGGTGGGCCTGCCCTGCTCGTCGAGCGGGCCGCTGTCGAGCAGGAAGGCGTAGGCCGCGTCGTGGTTGTGGGTGTACAGCCTGATCCCGGCCGCGCAGGCGATCGAGCCGAGCTCGTTCCACTTCGCCGCGGCGAGGTCCCAGTCGGCCTTGTACGCGCTGCCGGTGGGGTCGGAGCCGGTGCCCATGTGACCGAGCCCGAGGATCCCGGCGATCTCCAGCGCCTGCTTGAACCGGTCCACGTCGGCGGTGGTCAGCGGCCACGAGGACGGGATGAACCCGTGGTTGCCCTCGGCCCGCAGCCCGTTGTCGTCGAGCCAGCGCCGCAGCAGCCTGGCGCCCTCGACCGTCTCCAGGTTCGCGCCGCCCTCGGAGCCGGCGTGCTGGCGGTATCCGGCGAACTCGACCTGCTCGAAGCCGAAGCCGGCGAGCGCCTCCAGCACGCGGCGGAAGCCCGACGGCAGGGGCGTGGACGCCGGGTCGCGGGAGATGGCGTCGCGGACGGTGTAGAGGATGATGCCGCGCTTGCCGCGCGGGATCAGGGGGCGGCGGTGCGCGGCGGCCTGCGCCGGCTCGGCGAGCGCGATCGAGGCCGCGGCGGCCATGCCGGTGGTGGCCGCGAGGAGCTGGCGGCGGCTCAGGCCGAGCCCGCGGCGCAGCGCTCGCTCGTGTTCGTGCTCTTCGGATGGGTGAGTACGGCTCACGCCCGGTTCCCTTCCTTGAGGGACGCGTGCGCCGACCACGTCACAGCGGTCTCGCCCCGGGGTCCGCGAGCATGCCACAGCCGCGAAAGCCAGGGACGATCAATTGTTACTACGCCGCTGACATGGGGTCAATGGGGCCCACGCCGGCGGCCTCACGTGACGGCCTCACGTGACGGCGCGGTCGATGGCCTCGGGGGCGAGGACGTGCTCGACCACCATGACGGCGGCGCCGATGACGCCCGCCCGGTCCCCCAGCTCGCTCGCCCGGATGCCCAGGTGCTGCGTGGCCAGCGGCAGCGACCGGCTGTAGATCGTCTCCCGCACCCCCGCGAGCACCTGCTCCCCCGCCTCGGCGATGTCGCCGCCGAGGACGATGACCGAGGGGTTGAAGAAGTTCACGATGGAGGCCATCACCGCCCCCACCTCCCGCCCGGCCTGCCTGACCAGCCGCGTGGCCCTGAGGTCGCCCGCGCGCATCAGCGCCACCACGTCCCTGCTGCCCCGCGCCTCGACCCCGGCCGCGCGCAGTGCCGCCGCCATCGACGCGCCGCCCGCGATCGCCTCCAGACAGCCGGAGTTGCCGCACCTGCACGGCGCGTCCGACGCCGGCACCCGGATGTGGCCGACGTCGCCGGCGGCTCCCTGCGCCCCCCGGTGCAGCCTGCGGCCCGAGATGATGCCGCAGCCGATTCCGGTGCCGATCTTGATGAAGATCAGGTGATCGACGGCGGGCCTGGCGGCCCAGTGCTCGCCCAGCGCCATGATGTTCACGTCGTTGTCCACCAGCACCGGAGGCGGTCCGGTGCGGCGCCCGCCGCCGAGCCGGGCGCCCAGCCACTCGGGCACGCAGAACCCGTCCCAGCCGGGCATGATCGGCGGGTTCACCGGGCGTCCCGAGGCGTGCTCGACCGGCCCTGGCAGGCCGACGCCCACCCCGCAGACCGCCGCGGGGTCATGCCCGAGGCCGGCCAGCGACTCCTCGAACGCCGCCGCCACGAACTCCAGCGTCCGCTCGGGCCCCTCGTCGATGGGCAGCTCCACGGCCTGCTCCGCGAGCACGGTCATGCCCAGGTCGAGGACGGCCAGGCGGGCGTGGGTGGCCCCCAGGTCGGCGGCGAGCACGACGTGCGCGCTCCCGTTGAACGCGAACACCGCGGCGGGCCGGCCGCCCGAGGAGATCGCGCCGTCGCCGGCCACGACCCAGCGGTGGTCGATCAGCCCGTCGAGCCGCTGCGAGACCGTGGACCTGGACAGGCCGGTGAGCTGGGCGAGTTCGGCGCGGGTGCGCGCATGGCCGTCCCGGAGGATCGCCAGCAGCGCTCCCGCCCCCGTGCTCTGGCCGTTCGATCCACTTGGCATGCGCACTAGCTTACTTCGAACGTCACCCTACTTATGTTGACAAGAATTAAAAGTCGGATCTATCGTCGCGAAATATGCAGGACATATGCGGCACGCGGCGACAGCTTCGGGGCTCGTCCGGCATTTCCCGATCTCCTCGCGCCGAAGGGCGCGAACCCGGAGGTGGTGCCCTGCGCGCGCCCGTCGAGCCACCGTCCGGCCCAGCCCGCTGACCGGCACCCCACTCCGCACGTCCCTCTAGAGGATCCGGCCCGGACCTCATCCGCCGTCGCGCCGAGACGGCGGGTACCGGGAATGCCACCCGGCCGGATCCTCCCACGGCACGCCGTGACGTGGTTGCGGACGCCGGCCGGATTCTCAGCCGGATTCTCAGCCGGCGTCCCACAGGTCGCAGTTGTGCTCGGCCGCCATCGTCGCCGACGGGACCGGCGTCGAGCGGCCACCGGCGCGCAGCGACATGATCCGGGAGGTCCGGTTGACGTCGGGCCAGCCCGCCGCGTCGCGCGCCTGCGGCCGTCCGGTGCGCGTGAACGCCCCCCAGTAGTGCACCATGTCCCGCGCCAGCCGGCGCTCGGCGGCGTCGAACGCCGGCGCGATCGGCGTGCCGTTGTCGAAGCTCGGCCACAGGTAGGCCAGCTCCGCCGCGTGCCCGGCGCCCCACTCGTAACCGGCCGGCTCCGGGGTCAGGCCGGGTCCCGTGCGGTGGTCGAAGCGGTAGCCGTACACGCGGGTGTAGGCGGACAGGGCCTCGATGAAGTGCAGCGTGGGACAGCCGCCGATGCCGGCCAGGAAGCCCGCGTCCGTGAAGATGGCCGCCGTCAGATACGCCGAGGTGAACTGGTCGGACTGCGCCGGCCACGGATACCGGGCCAGGACGGCGCCGGCGCGGTCGCCGACGAGGCCGCGCACCCACGTCTCGTACCGCTCCCGGCTCCAGCCCCGGTTGTTCTGCAGGAACGTGCGGCCCTCGTCGCGGGTGGAGCCCACGACCAGCGGCACCCGCTGGAAGCGGCCGGCCCGCACGGCGGTGTCGGGGTTCTCCGGCAGCACGGGGCCGCCGTGCACGAACGAGGTGAACTGCGGCCCGTCCACCAGCCGCGCCGGGCTCAACGCCCGCAGGCACGCGGCCGTCGGTCCGTCGGCGGGACAGCCGAGTGTGGTCGCGATGGCCGTGCCGGACTGCTCGCCCTCCGCGACCGTGCGGCTGCCGCAGTAGCCGCTCTGGATGATGCCGCGCCCGAACAGCCCGGCCGAGGCGGGTGCGACGAGGTGGGCGCAGACGGAGAATCCGCCCGCCGACTCCCCGTCGATGGTCACCTGCCGCGGGTCGCCGCCGAACGCGCCGATGTTCTGCCGCACCCAGCGCAGCGCCGCCTGCTGGTCGAGCAGGCCGTAGTTGCCGGACTGGCCGGCCTCCGCGCTCAGCGCCGGATGGGTGAGGAAGCCGAGCACGCCGAGGCGGTAGTTGACGCTGACCACGACGACGTTCTCGAGCTGGGCGATCAGCGAGCCGTCGTGCTGGTTCCCCGAGCCGTTGAGCAGGCCGCCGCCGTGGATCCAGAACAGGACGGGCAGCCGCCGGCCGGCCTTCGTGCCCGATGGGCGGAACACGTTCAGGTAGAGGCAGTCCTCGGTCTCGGAGCGCGGGCCGTTGCTGCCGGCGGCGACGGGGCACCGGTTGCCCCGTCGGGCGGCGTCGCGCACGCCGCTCCAGGACGCGGCCGGCTGCGGGGCCCGCCAGCGCAGGTCGCCGACGGGCGGGGCGGCGTACGGGAGGGCGAGGAAGCTGTCCACCCCGGCGGCGCGCGCACCACGTACGAGACCCGTGCCGGTACGCGCCACCGGCCGGTCGCCGCCCCCCTGAGCCGCGGCGGCGGGGAGCGGGGCGAGCAGGGAGGCGACGAGCGCCACCGCCGCGGCGAAGGCGATCGGCGGCCTTCCGCGAGGGGACGGCTTGGGGTTGCGCGCTGCGGCCATGTGCACGACTCCTTCGAGGGAACGGGACGGCAGGCGTGTTGTCACCCGGAACGGTTTCCGCCCGGAACATACGGGCCGGAACATACGGGCCGGGCGGGGCGCGCGATACCGCGTTCACCGCTGGACGGAAGGCTTTCGCACCAAGAACATGAGACGGAGGTGAGGAGGCGTCGGCCATGACCACAACCGGTGACGGCGCGGCGATCCACCGTGGCGTCCGCACCCGGGACACGGCGAAGGAGCCCGCGGGCCGTACGGTGACCAGCCGGGTGCTGAGCGTGCTCAGCGCGTTCTCCGGCGAGCGGCGCCGGTTGAGCCTGTCCGAGATCAGCCGCCGTGCCGGGATGCCGCTGACGACCGCGCATCGCCTGGTCAGCGAGCTGATGGCGTGGGGCGCGCTGGAGCGTGACCGCGACGGCCGCTACCAGATCGGGCTGCGCCTGTGGGAGGTGGCCGCGCTGGCCCCGCGCGGGCTGGGGCTGCGCGAGGCGGCCATGCCGTTCCTGGAGGACCTGTACGAGGCCACCCGCCAGCACGTCCAGCTCGCCGTCCTGGACGGGCCCGACGTCCTCTACCTGGAGCGCATCTCCAGCAGGGACGCGGTCGGCGTGCACAGCCGGGTCGGCGGCCGGTTCCCCGCGCACGCCACGGGCGTCGGCCTCGTGCTGCTGGCCCACGCGCCGCCGGACGCCCAGGAGCGGTATCTGGCGGGGCCGCTGGCGACGTTCACCGACAGGACCATCGCGGATCCCGGCCGGCTGCGGTGGGCGCTGGCCGACGTGCGGCGCAACGGCTACGTCATCAGCGACCGGCAGGTGACGCTGGACGCGGTGTCGGTGGCGGCGCCCGTGCGGGACGCGGCCGACGAGGTCGTCGCGGCCCTGTCGGTCGTGGTGCGGCTCGGCGATCCCCGGCCGGTGGCTCTCGTCCCGCCGGTGGTCGCGGCGGCCCGCGGCCTGTCCCGCTGGCTCCTGTCCCACCCGGACCACCCCTGACGCCCCAGACACCCCTGACACCCCGGCGCCCCGTCGCGGGGGTGCCGGGCTTGCGCCGCTCCTGTGTCATGTGATGTTGTGCCGCTCCGGAGCCCGGCGGAGGGCACGCGCCGCGGGACGCCCCTTGCGCGCGACTGCCCGACGCCGTGCGCCGGCCCCTTTTCCGTCATCTGCAGGAGGCTTGGCCGTGCCGTTCATCGTTGACTTGACCAGCGGAAACGTCGAACGCGAAGACCGATCGGCCGAGCCTGGCCACTATGGCGGCTCGATACTGGGGCTGCGCCTGCTGGCCGAGCGGACGCCTGCCGGGCTGGACCCGTACGATCCGCGGGCCCTCCTGTACGTGGCCGCCGGGATGCTGGGCGGGACGGCGGCCCCCGGGCTGGCCAAGGCGGTGTTCCTGGCCAAGTCGCCGCTGACCGGGGTGGCCGGCGAGGCGCACGCGCTGGGCCCGTTCGCGGCGGGGATGCGCGGGGCGGGAGCCAAGGCGCTGGCCGTGACGGGACGGGCCGAGCGGCTGTCGTACCTGCTGATCCAGGACGGGGAGATCTCCCTCCACGACGCGGGCGAGCTGCGCGGGCTGGGCACCGGCGCGACGACCGACGCGTTGCGGGCCAGGCACGGCGAGGCGGCGCACGTCGCGGCGATCGGCCCCGCAGGGGAGAGCCTCGTCCGGTACGCGAGCGTCGTCACCGACCGCGCCTACGCCGCCGGGCGGTACGGGCTCGGCGCGGTCTTCGGCGCCAAGAACCTCAAGGCGATCGTGTGCGCGGGCGACGCCCCCGCCGAGGTCGCCGACCCCGGCGCGGTCGCGGAGGTGGCCGCCTACTACCGGTCGGCGCTGGCCGGAAACCCGCTCGCCGCGCTGCAGGCCGGTGAGCCCGGGTTCGCGGGGTGGGTGGGAGACCCGCTGGACCCCGGGTACGCCTCCGTGCGGAACTTCTCCGTCCCCGGCGCGACCGGGCTGCGGGTCCCCGTCGCGGGCGACTACGACGGCCGGGCGGTGGCGATGACGGGCGCGTGTCCCGGATGCCCGAACGACTGCCTCAAGGTGTACGCGCCGGAGATCCCCGAGCGGCGCTCCGGCGGGCTGGGCCAGGAGGCGTTCGTGTCGCTCGGCTGGAACCTCGGGATCGACGACCTCGACACCGTCCTCACCGCGAACGCGCTCTGCAACGACCTCGGCCTCGACCCCGTCTCACTCGGCGGGACGCTCGCCTTCGCGATGGAGTGCGCGCAGCGCGGCCTGCTGGCGGGCGGGCCGGTGTTCGGCGCGGCGGCGGCGCTGCCTGGGCTGATCAGGGACGTCGCGGCGCGCGGCGGGGCCCTGGGCGACCTGCTCGCGGAAGGCGCGGAGCGGGCGGCGGCCAAGCTGGGGCCGGAGACGGCCGCGTACGCGATGACCGTCAAGGGGGCTGAAATGCCCTGCTTCGACCCGCGGATCCAGCCGGGGATCGGGCTCGGGTACGCCATCTCACCCGGCGGCCCCCGCTACGACGCCCTGGAGCACGACCTCGACTTCGACCCCGTCGCCGGGCTGGCCTACAGCTTCCCCGAGGCGCGGCTGGTGGCGGCCGAGCCCGCGCCGCTCGCCGAGCTGGACGCCGAGCGGGGCCGGCGCAGCGCCCGGCTGCTGCGGCTGTGGAGCGGGCTGGACGCGCTCAACCTGTGTGTGTTCGCCTCCACCCCGACCAGGCCGCTGACCGTCGACCGCCTGACCGCGCTGGTGACCGCCGTGCTCGGGACCGCCTTCACCCTGGAGGACCTGCTGGCGGCCGGGCAGCGGCGGCTGGACGAGCTGCGGGCGTACGCGGTGCGCGAGGGCGGCGGCGGGCGCGACGAGCTGCCCGGCCGGATGCACGACGAGCCGATCACGGAGGGCCCGCACCGGGGCGCGGTGCTGGACCGGGCGGCGTTTGAGCAGGCCCGCGACGCCTTCTACGCCGAGCTCGGCTGGCTCCCCGCCCCCTGAGGGCCGGCGCCCGTCCCCCACGGCGGGCGCCCGTTCCCCTGGCGACGTTAAGCCGGGGGAAATTTCCCAATAAAAACGATTGACCTCCCTCTTGTTCCGTTTGTGAGGCCGCTGCTATGTTCAGGTCAATCGTTTGAATGGACGCGAGGGAGACCATCGGGGATGGCTGTCACGATCGATCTGACGGGCCGCACGGCGCTCGTCACGGGCGGCGCGGGAGGTCTCGGGTTCGCCTGCGCCCGCGCGCTCGCCGACGCCGGAGCGGACGTCGTCCTCTCCGACCTGGAGGGCGCGCGGCTCACCGAGGCGGCGGCCGAGCTGGGCGTGGCCGCGCAGGCGGCCGACCTCACCGACCCGGCCCAGGCCACGGCCCTGGCGGCCGGACCGGCCCGGATCGACGTGCTGGTGAACTGCGCCGGGATCATGCGCACGACCCCGCTGCTCGACATCGAGGCCGCCGAGTGGCTGCGCATCGTGGACGTCAACCTGAACGCCACGTTCTGGCTGACCCAGGCCGTCGGGCGGCGGATGGCCGAGCAGGGCGGCGGCTCGATCGTCACCCTGGCCTCGGTCGCCGCCCGCTCGGGCCGCCCCAACGCGGCCCACTACTCGGCCACCAAGACCGCGCTGCTGTCGCTGACGAAGTCGGCCGCCGAGGCGCTGGCCCCGGTGCGGGTGAACGCGGTCTGCCCCGGCGTGATCCTGACGAACATGTGGGACGACATCATCAGCGACCGCGACCGGCGCTTCGGCCCTGAGGCGGGCCACGGCTACCTGAAGGAGGTCAGCGAGCGCTCGCCGCTGCGGCGTCCCGGGGAGCCGGCGGAGGTCGCCTCGGCGGTGCTGTTCCTGGCCAGCGACCTGGCCTCGTTCATCACGGGGCAGGCGCTGAACGTCGACGGCGGACTGGAGATGAGCTGATCGTGCGCCAGACGTTCAAGCTGCTGCCCGAGCTGTTCGGCGACGGCGGCATGACGGAGATCTTCTCGGCCGACCGTACGGTGCTGGCCTGGCTGCGCACCGAGGCCGCGCTCGCCCGCGCGCAGGCCGAGTCGGGCGTGATCTCCGAGGCCGACGCGCAGGCCATCGCCGCCGCGTGCGTGCCCGGCAACATCGACCTGGCGCGCCTGTGGTCGGAGGCGGTCAACGTCGGCTATCCCATTCTCCCGCTGGTGCGGATGATCTCGGCGGCGCTGCCCGACGGGCCCAACGGCCGCGTCCACTACGGCGCGACCACGCAGGACATCATGGACACCGGCCTGGCCCTGCAGATGGGCGAGGCGCTCGACCACCTGGCCGCGCTGCTCGCCTCGTTCGGCGACGCGCTCGCCCGGCTGGTGGCGGCGCACGCGGGCACGGTCATCGCCGCCCGCACCCACGCCCAGCAGGCGGTGCCCACGACGTTCGGGGCGAAGATGGCGGTGCTGCTGGCGGAGACGGCCAGGCAGCGCGAGCGGGTGCGCGCGGCCACGCGGCAGGTGCGGGTCGTGTCGCTGTTCGGCGCGGGCGGCACGTCCGCGGCGATGGGCGAACGCTCCTCGGCGGTCCGCGAAGGGCTGGCCGGCCGGCTCGGCCTGCGCACGACCGAGGTGCCGTGGCACGTGGCCAGGGACGGCGTCGCCGAGTTCGGCGTCGCCTGCGCGTCCCTGGCGGCGACGGCCGCGCGCTTCGCCCGCGAGGTCGTGGACCTGTCGAGGACCGAGGTCGGCGAGGTGCGCGAGGCGGGCGGCCACCACCGCGGCGCGTCCTCGACGATGCCGCAGAAGGCCAACCCGATCGGCTGCGAGGCCGTCATCGGCATGTCGGGCACGGCGGGGGCGCTCAGCTCCGGCCTGTTCCGCGCGATGGAGGCCGGGCACGAGCGGGCGGCCGGCGAATGGCAGGTCGAGTGGTACGTCGTGCCGCTGCTGGCCGAGCTGTCCGCCGGCGCGCTGGCCACGGCCGCCGAGGTGGCCGCCGGCCTGCGGATCTACCCGGAGGTCATGCGGGCGAACCTGGGCGCGGAGGGCGGCCTGATCATGGCCGAGGCGTACATGATGCGCCTGGCCCCCGCGCTCGGCCGGGAGCGCGCGCACGACCTGGTCTACAAGGCGGCGCACGAGGCTCGCGAGCACGGGCGGGAGCTGGCCGACGCGCTGCGCGACGTCGCCGGGCCCGACGATCTCGCGAGCCTGGGCACGCTGCCCATCCCGCCCGAGTCCTACATCGGCGACGCGGAGGCGATCTGCGCCGCGGCCCTGGACGCCTGGAGGAATGATCGATGAGCGAGAGAAGGCTCGCGGACCTGCTGGCCATGTGGCGGATCCGCGCGTTCGAGGAGAAGGTGCGCGACCTGCGGGCCGAGGGGCCGATCGTCGGCTCCGTGCACCTGTGCATAGGGCAGGAGGCCATCCCGGTCGGCGCGTGCGACGAGCTCGATCCGCAGGACGCGCTGTTCGCGACCTACCGCGGCCACGGCTGGGCGCTGGCCAGGGGCGTGCCGGCGGAGCCGCTGTTCGCCGAGCTGATGGGCCGGGCGAGCGGCGTCAACGGCGGGCGCGGCGGATCGGCATACTTCACCGCCGCCGAGTACGGCTTCCACGGCGAGAACTCGATCGTCGGCGCCGGCGCGCCGATCGCCTGCGGGGCGGCGCTGGCGGGCCGGTTCGACGGCTCGAACCGCGCGGCGGTCACCGTCTTCGGCGACGGCGCGATGAACCAGGGTGCGGTGCACGAGGCGATGAACTTCGCCGCCGCCTTCGCCCTGCCGGTGGTGTTCGTCTGCGAGAACAACCGCTATTCCGAGCTGACCCCGATCGCCGACATGGTGCGAATCCCGCGCCTGGCCGACCGCGCCGCGGCGTACGGCATGCCGGGTCACCGGATCGACGGCAACGACGCCGAGGCGGTGCGCTTCCACGTGCGCGACGCGCTGGAGGTCGCCCGCGAGGGCGGCGGGCCGACGCTGCTGGAGTGCATGACCGAGCGGCTGGTCGGCCACTACATCGGCGACGCCGAGACCTACCGGCAGCCCGGCGAGCTGGAGCGGATCAGGCGCCGCGAGCCGATCGCCCGGCTGCGCGCGGGCCTGCTGGCCGACGGCGTGCCCGCCGCCGAGATCGACGCGGCCGAGCAGCGGGCGCGGGCCGAGATGGAGTCGGCCGCCGCGGCCGCACTGGCTGCGCCGTTCGCCGACCCCGCCACCGCGAGGGAGCACCTGTATGCCTGACCTGTCCTACGGCGAGGCCGTGAACGCCGCGCTGCACCGGCTCATGGAGGAGCTGCCGGAGACCCTGGTCTACGGCGAGGACGTCGGCGTGCCCGGCGGCGTCTTCGGCGTGACCAGGGGGCTGCGCAAGCAGTACGGCGACCGCGCGTTCGACACCCCGATCAGCGAGGCGGCGATCCTGGGCAGCGCGGTGGGCGCGGCGATGATGGGCCGCCGCCCGATCGTCGAGATCATGTGGGCCGACTTCTCGCTGGTGGCGCTCGACCAGATCGTCAACCAGGCGGCCAACGTCCGCTATGTGTCGGGCGGCCGGCTGCGGGCGCCGCTGACGATCCGTACCCAGCAGGGCAACGCGCCGGGGGCGTGCGCGCAGCACTCGCAGTGCCTGGAGGCGCTGTTCCTGCACGTGCCCGGGCTGCGCGTGTGCATGCCGAGCACGCCGCAGGACGCCTACGACCTGCTGGTCACCGCGGTGCACTGCGACGATCCGGTGCTGGTGATCGAGAACAGGTCGCTGTACTTCGGCCGCAAGGAGCCGGTCACGACCGGTCCTGTCCAGCCGATGGGCGCGGCGCGCACCCGCCGCGCCGGCTCCGACGTCACGATCGTCACCTGGGGCGCGATGACGCACCGGGTGCTGGAGGCGGCCGGCGCCCTGGCGCTCGACGGGATCGAGGCCGAGGTGGTGGAGACGCCGTGGCTCAACCCGTTCGACACCGAGGCGGTCGTGGACAGCGCGCGCCGCACCGGCAGGCTGGCGGTCGTCCACGAGGCGAACGTCACCGGCGGCTTCGGCGCGGAGATCGTGGCCCGCGTCGCGGGGGCGGGGGTGCCGCTGCTCGCGCCGCCGATCCGGATCGGCACGCCTGACGTGCGGATGCCGGCCGCGCAGGTCCTGGCGCAGGCACTGGTGCCTGACGCCGGGCGCATCTCGGGGGATGTACGTGCCCTGGTCAAGGGCTGACACCCATTAGTCAAACGATTGACTTCAGCAGGAGAACCATGAAGAAGGCCATCCTCGTCGCCGCCGTCCTCCTCACCGGCGCGACGGCCTGCGGCGGATCCACGGATTCCGGCTCGTCCGGCGACGGCAAGAAGGAGTACACGGTCGGGGTCTCCAACCTCGGCCTGAGCTTCCCGTTCCCGGCCGCCATCGGCAAGGGCATCAAGGAGGAGGCGGCCAAGCTCGGCGTGCGGATCGTCGAGCTCGACGCACAGGGCAAGGCGGACAAACAGAGCAACGACGTCCAGGACCTCATCGCCCAGCAGCCCGACGGCGTACTCATACTGCCCGTCGACTCCGGCGTGGCGCAGGGTCTGGCCGACCGGCTCAAGGCTTCCAACGTGCCGACCGTGGCCGTCGCCTCCCAGGTCGGCGACCCCAAGAAGCGGCAGCTCAAGGACGTCTACCCCGGCCTGGTGGCGCTGGTCACCCAGGACGAGTACGCCGCGGGCGGCAAGGCGGGCGAGATCGCGGCCGGCGTCGTGCCGGACGGCGGCAAGCTCGCGATCGTGGAAGGCGCGGCCGGGTTCGCGGAGGTGGTCAACCGCTTCCAGGAGTTCCCGAAGTCGGCGGCGGCGAAGGGCGCGACGTACGAGGTCGTGGCCCGCCAGCCGGGCGACTGGGTGCAGGACAAGGCCCAGTCGGCCTGCCAGAACATGCTCTCCTCCAACCCCGGCACCCAGCTCTTCTACGCCCAGTCCGACGACATGGCCGTGGGCTGCGCCAAGGCCGTCTCGGCGGCCGGCTCCAAGGCCAAGATCGTCGGGATCGGCGGCAGCAAGCTCGGGATCGACGCGGTGAAGTCGGGCGCGATCTCCGGAACCGTCTGTTACAAGCCCGAGGACCTCGGCAAGCTGGCGCTGGACACGCTCTACCGGCACCTGACCGGCGAGAAGAAGCAGGACGCGGCCTTCGTGACGTACGACACCCCGGCGATCACCAAGGACAACCTCGCCGATTGCACACCGCAATGGTAGGCCCGCCGCTGCTGGCCCTGGAGGGCCTCGGCAAGTCCTTCCCGAACGGCACGGTCGCGCTGCGCGAGGCCCGGCTCACCGTCCACCCGGGCAGCGTGCACGGCCTGGTCGGGGCGAACGGCGCGGGCAAGTCCACGATGATCAAGGTCATCGCCGGCGCCCACCCGCCGACCTCGGGCGTGATGCGCTGGAAGGGCGAGGAGGTCGTCTGGCGCACGCCCGGCGCGGCCAGGAAGGCCGGCGTGGCGACGATCATGCAGCACGTCCCGCTCGCGCCCACGCTGAGCGTGCTGGAGAACGTCTTCCTCGGCGCGCCCGGCCCCTGGCGGCTGCCGCGGGCCAGGCGCACCGAGTTCGCCCGGCTGCTCGATCGGGTCGGCTACGCCATCGACCCCGACGCGGAGGTGGCCGGGCTGGCCATCGGCGAGCGGCAGATGGTGGCGATCCTGCAGGCCCTGGCCACGGGCGCGGAGCTGGTCGTGATGGACGAGCCGACCGCCTCGCTGGCCGGGAGCGAGCGCCAGGTGGTCTTCGACGTGGTACGCCGGCTGTCCGCGCAGGGCACGGCGTTCCTGTACGTGTCGCACTTCCTCGACGAGGTGCTCTCCCTGACCGACCGGATCACCGTGCTGCGGGACGGCACGGTCGTGGAGGAGGGCGAGACCGCGGGCTACGACGAGGACCGGCTGGTCCAGGCGATCGTGGGCCGCGACCTGCTGGCCGCCGAGCGGCGCGGCCCCGCTGCGGTCGCGCCCGACGCCCCCGTGCTGCTGTCCGTACGCGGGCTGAGCTCGGCGGCGGGCGTCCGCGACGTGTCGTTCGAGGCCAGGGCGGGCGAGGTGATCGGGTTCGCCGGGCTGCTCGGCTCCGGGCGCTCGGAGCTCCTGCACGCCGTCTACGGGGCCGATTCGCGGGCGCGCGGCGAGGTGCTGGTCGACGGCCGCCGGGTGGGCCGCACCCCCCGGGCGGCGGTCGCGGCGGGCATGGCCCTCGTCCCCGAGGACCGGGGCGCCCAAGGCTTGGTCGGCACGTTCCCGATCTGGCAGAACATCTCGCTGCCGCACCTGCCGGCCCTGTCGTCCGGCCGGGCGCTGCCGCGCGAGGCCGCCGAGACCGAGCGGGCCGAGCGGGCCATCGCCGACCTCGGCATCGTCTGCCCGGGCCCCGGCGCGCTGCCGGGCGAGCTGTCCGGCGGGAACGCGCAGAAGGTCGTGTTCGGCAAGTGGCTGTACGGCGGCGCGCGCGTGTTCATGCTCGACGAGCCCACCGCCGGGGTGGACGTCGGGGCCAAGGCCGACATCCTCGGTCTCGTCCGCGCGTTCGCCGCCGGCGGGGGCGCGGTGCTCATGGTGAGCAGCGAGTTCGAGGAGATCCTCGCGGTGGCGACCAGGGTGCTGGTCGTGCGCGAGGGCCGGATCGTCGCCGAACGAGCGGCGCACGAGACATCCGAGGAGGAGTTGCTGATGCTGGCGAACGGATTCGGCGAGGGAGGCGCCCGCGATGCCGCGTGAAACCAGCACGGGACGCTCCAGGATCGCGGCGGCGCTGAGGCCGGGCAACGCGGGCGTGGTCTACGCGCTGCTGCTGATCGTGGCCATCCTGACGCTGCTGTCCACCCAGCTCGGCCGGCCGCCCTACCTGTCGCCGACGAACATCATCAACATCCTCGACCAGTCGTCGCTGATCGCGATCCTCGCCGTCTTCACCACGGTCGTCCTGATCAGCGGGAACTTCGACCTGTCCGTGGCCTCGGTGGCGGCGTTCTCGGCCGCGACCGTGCTCAGCCTGGTCGCGCCGCTCGGGCTGCCGGTCGCGATGGCGATCGCGCTCGGCGCGGGGCTGGTGTGCGGCGCGGTGAACGGGCTGATCGTGCAACTGGTCGGCATCAACGCCTTCATCGTGACGCTGGGCACCATGACGGCGGTGCGCGGGCTGGTGCTGATCCTGACCGACGGCCGTACGATCACCGCCGAGGACCCGGAGGCGCAGCAGTCGCTGATCGCCCTGCAGGCCGGCTACTGGACGGTCCCGCACGTCCTGGGCCTGCTCGGCGCGGCGGCGATCGTCGCGGGGGCGGTCATGGTGCTGCTGGCCCGCAGGTCGGGCGGCCGTCCCGTCGCGGGGGCGGTCACCGCCGCGGCCGGCGTGGTGGTGCTGGTGCTGGACCCGGTGCTCGGGTTCGACCTGCGGCTGAGCAAGCCGACGTACTATCTGATCATGATCGCCGCGATCACCTGGGCGGTGCTGCGCTACACCGTGATCGGCCGCCGCCTGTACGCGGTGGGCGCGAACGCCGAGGCGGCCCGCCTGTCCGGGATCAACGTCAGCCGCTACAAGATCGGCGCGTTCGTCCTGAACGGGCTCGGCTCCGGCTTCGTCGGTGTGCTGTTCGCCGCCAAGCTGCTCGCCATCAACCCGACGGGCCTGCAGGGCACCGAGCTGACCGTGCTGGCCGCGGCCATCCTCGGTGGCACCTCGCTGTTCGGCGGCCTGGGCAGCGTGCTGAAGTCGGTGGTGGGGGCGCTCATCCTGTTCACTCTGGACAACGGCTTCAACGTGCTGAACCTGGGGGCCAACTACCAGGGCGTCATCGTCGGCACCGTCGTCGTCGTGGCCGCCGCCATCTACACCGTCGCGGGCCGCGCCCGGCAGGTCCGCCGGATCCGCGAGCCCCAGTCCCAGCCGCAACCACAACACCCGCAGGCCGGTCCGCCGGCCGAGATCGAGCAGGAGTCATTGCGTTGAGAGGCGTCTGGCACTTCTCCTTCACCGTCGCCGACCTCGACAGGTCCGTGGACTTCTACCGGGACCTGCTCGGCTTCACCCTGGTGCACCGGCAGGAGCAGGACAACGACTACACCCGCAGGCTCGTCGGCTACCCCGACGCCGTCCTGCGCGTCGCCCAGCTCGCCGTGCCCGGCCAGCCGCGCGGCGTCTCCACGCACGACCTGGAGCTGGTCGAGTACGTACGGCCGCGGGGCGAGCCCCGTGACCCGGCCCGCCACCTGCCGGGCGCGGCGCACCTGGCGCTCGTCGTCGAGGACGCCCGCGCCGAGCACGCCCGGCTGTCGGCGGCCGGGGTGCGATTCGTCAACCCGCCCGGCGAGATCACGGCGGGCGTGAACAAGGGCGGCTACGCCTGCTACTTCCTCGACCCCGACGACATCACCCTGGAGCTGGTGCAGCCGCCCGCGCGCCTTTGACACCTCCGCCGGGTAGCTCTACGTTGTGCACGCTCAATCGATTGATCAAGGGAGGAGACCGGATGCCCGTCGTCGACGCGCACCAGCACTTCTGGAACCTGGAGACGGGGTCCTACCCCTGGCTGACGCCCGAGGCCGGGCCGATCCACCGGACGTTCGAGCCCGCCGAGCTGATCCCCCAGCTCGCGGCGGCGGGGGTGGACCGCACGGTCCTGGTGCAGTCGATGGACTCCTACGCCGACACCGACGCCATGCTCGCGCAGGCCGACGCCCATCCGTTCATCGGCGCGGTCGTGGGCTGGGTGCCGCTGGACCGGCCGGACGAGGCCGCCGCCGCGCTGGAGCGCTACCGGCGCCATCCCCGTTTCGCCGGGGTGCGGCACCTGATCCACGACGAGCCCGACCCCGACTGGGTGGTGCGGGACGCGGTGATCGAGGGGCTGGGGCTGCTGGCCGCCGCCGGGCTGCCGTTCGACGTGGTCGCGGTGCTGCCGCGGCATCTGGAGCACGTGCCGGTCCTGGCCGAGCGGGTGCCGGGGCTGCGGATGGTGATCGACCACCTGGCCAAGCCGCCGATCGCGGAGAAGGGCTGGGAGCCCTGGGCGTCGGCGCTCGCCCGCGCGGCCGAGTGCCCCGGCGTGTATGCGAAGGTGTCGGGGCTCAACACGGCCGCCGGCGACGCGGAGACCTGGACGGGCGAGGATCTGCGGCCCTACGTGGAGCACGCGATCGAGGTGTTCGGGGCCGAGCGGCTGATGTTCGGCAGCGACTGGCCGGTGGCGGTGCTGGCCGGCGACTACGCGAAGGTGTGGCGGGAGACGGGGGTCGCGCTGGCCGGGCTGCCCGGTGACGCGCGGGCGGCCGTGCTCGGCGGCACCGCGACCCGCTTCTACGGCATCCGGGAGATCGAGTCATGATCGACGTTTTCGCGCCCATCTCGGCCGCGGCAGACCTGTCCGTCCCCGCCGGGCACCGGCTGCCGATCGCCGTCGTCGGCGCGGGGGCCATCGTGGACGTGGCGCACCTGCCCGCCTACCGGCAGGCCGGGCTGGAGGTGACCGGCCTGTACGACCTCGACGCCGGCCGCGCCGCCGAGGTGGCGCAACGGCACGGGCTGCCCAGGACGTACGCCTCGCTCGATGAGCTGCTGGCCGACGAGCGGGCCGCGGTGGTGGACATCGCCGTCGCGCCGGGGGCGCAGCCCGGCATCGCGCGGGCGGCGCTGGAGGCGGGCAAGCACCTGCTGTGCCAGAAGCCGTTCGCGCCCGACGTGGCGACCGGCGCGGAGATCGTCGAGCTGGCGGCGGCCCGCGGCCTGAAGGTCGCGGTGAACCAGCAGCTCCGCTTCGACGAGGGCATCGCCGCCGCCCGCGCCATGGTGCGCGCGGGCTGGATCGGCGAGCCGACGGCGATGACGTTCACCGTGAACATCCTGACCGACTGGAGCGCGTGGGACTGGCTCGTCACCACCGACCGGCTGGAGATCGTCTACCACTCCATCCACTACCTGGACGCGATCCGCTCGATACTCGGCGACCCGGAGCTCGTCTTCTGCACCGGCAGCCGCACGCCCGGGCAGGCCGCCAAGGGCGAGACCCGGACGATGAGCACGCTGGTGTACCCGGGGGACGTGCGGGCGCTCGTCCACGTCACGCACGAGAACCGGACGGGCGACCAGGAGGCGTCCTTCCGCATCGACGGCACGGAAGGCGCGATCAAGGGCACGCTCGGCCTCCTCTACGACTACCCGCACGGCCGCCCCGACACCCTGGCGGTCAGCAGCAGGGCGCTGCCCACCGACGGCTGGCTGCCGTACCCGGTGACGACCCGGTGGCTGCCGGACGCGGTCGCGGGGCCGATGGGGTCGCTGCTCGCGGCGATCGCGGACGGCGGCGAGCCCGAGACGTCCGGCGCGGACAACCTCGGCACGCTGCGCCTGCTCGACGCCCTCTACCGGTCGATGGACAGCGGCCAGAGCGTGCGTCCCGGAGCGATGGACAGCGGCCAGAGCGTGCGTCCCGGAGCGCGGGCATGAAGCGCACCCGGGTGACGCTCGCCGACGTCGCCGCGATCGCGCGGGTCGACCGCGCCGTCGTCTCCCGTGTCGTCAACAAGGACCCGACGCTCAACATCCGGCCGGAGACGCGCGAGCGGGTGCTGGCCGCGATCGACGAGCTGGGCTACCGGACCAACGTCGCCGCGCGGAGCCTGCGCACGGCCCGCGCGCACATGTTCGGGCTGTTCATCCCCGACTTCGCCAACCCCGTCTACGCGGAGATCATCAAGGGCGCGGAGGCGGAGGCGGCCTCGCAGGGGTACGTGCTGGTCACCGGCAGCGCGACGGGCGCGGGGGCCGGCGAGTACATGGACCGGCTCGGCCAGGGCCGGATCGACGGCCTGCTGCTGGCCGGGACCAGGGACGAGCCGGGGCTCATCGAGCAGCTCGACCGGGCGGCGGTGCCGTGGCTCATGCTCAACAACCGCAGCAGGAGCGTCAAGCGGTACGTCATCCTCGACGACGAGCGGGCCGCCGCGCTGGCGGTGGAGCACCTCGTACGCCTCGGTCACCGGCGCATCGCCCACCTCGCGGGCCCGTCCGGGGCCGACACGGCCACGCGCAGGTCGGCGGGGTATTCGGCGGCCATGAGCGAGGCCGGGCTGCCGGAGGGCCCGATCGTCGCGGCCGACTACACGCCCGCGGGCGGCGCGGCGGCGATGGCCGGCCTACTGGCCGTCCCCGAGCCGCCGACGGCCGTCTTCGTGGCGAACGTGGCCTCGGCGATCGGGGCGATGGAGAGCGTCAGGTCGGCCGGGCTGGAGATCCCGCGGCACGTCTCGATCGTCGCGGTGCACGATCTGGACCTGGCCAGCTACCTGTTCCCGGCGCTGACCACGGTCCGCATGCCGCTGGCCGAGCTGGGGCGGCGCGGGGTGACGCTGCTCGGCAGCCTCAAGCCGGACGACACGGTGGCCGAGGTGCTCGCCGGGCCGATAGAGCTGATCCAGCGCCGCTCGACCGCTCCCCCACCGGCTTGAGGGGCTGGCTCCTCCATTTTTTGCACCGCCGACCGGCGGCTTGACGACTCCACCGCTCCCCCCGCCGGTCGGCGGCTGATGGTGACCGGCCGGTGCCCGGCCGTCGTGCCGTGCCCGCGCCCGGGGCGGCCGCGAGGGCGGGTGCTGAATTTCCGGGAATCGGCGCTGTGGCGCAGCTCCAACAAGCTTGTTAGCGTTAACAACGTTTCGCAAAAGCGGCTTGAACATATGGACGCTGACAGGGCCTGTCAAGGTCCGGACGGCCGCGACGACCCCGAATGCGCAGCCGACCGGCCCGGACCCGATGTAACTTTCACCATCGGCGGCGTCAGGGTTGACGGCCCAGAAAAGCCGCGCTTACATTTCCACCGACGCACCGGCGCAGCGTCCCGGCAGGCACATGGGCGATGGGCGAGTTCACGCCCCCGCCCGTTCACCCCACCGAGGAGGACCCTTGCGCCGCCTGCCCCGCATCATCGTCGCCGCACTCGCCGCGCTGCCGCTCCTGGGCGGCTCCGCGCTGGCCTATCCAGACCCCGGCCGGGTCACGGGAGACGTCGTGGTGCACGACCCCACGATGATCCACACCCCGTCCGGCTACGTCCTGTACTCCACGCACGGCTACCTGGAGGCCCGCACCTCCGCCGACCGGATCGCCTTCACCCGCGCCGGGTCCGCCTTCGGCTCGCCGCCGTCCTGGTGGCGTACGTACTCGTCGGGGAACGACCCGTGGGCGCCGGACATCTCCCTGCAGGGCGGGAGATACCTGATGTACTACGCGGTCTCCAGCTTCGGCTCCAACAACTCCGCGATCGGCCTGGCCACCAGCTCGACCGGCCGGCCCGGCTCGTGGACCGATCAGGGCGTCGTCTACGCGTCCAGCACGAGCTCCGACCACAACGCCATCGACCCGAGCCTCCTGGTGGACGCCTCCGGCCGGTGGTGGCTGAGCTTCGGCTCCTACTGGACCGGCATCCGCATGATCCGGCTGAACCCCTCCACGGGCAAGCGGCTGTCCTCCGACCAGACGCTGTACCACCTGGCCACCCGCCCGGACGCCCCCTACGCCGTCGAAGCGCCGGCCATCATCCGGCACGGCTCCTTCTACTACCTGTTCGCCTCCTACGACCGCTGCTGCGCCGGGACGGACAGCACGTACAAGATCAAGGTCGGCCGTTCCAGCAGCCCCACCGGCCCGTACGCCGACCGCTCGGGCCGCTCCATGCTGAGCGGCGGCGGCACGATGGTGCTGGAGACGCACGGCCGGTTCATCGGCCCCGGCGGTCAGAGCATCATGCACGACAGCGACGGCGACCTGCTCGTCTACCACTACTACGACGGCGCGGCGAGCGGCACGCCCAAGCTCGGGATCAACCTCCTGGGCTGGGACTCGGCGGGCTGGCCCTACGTGTACTGACCCGTCTACTGACCCGTGTATTGACGCCGATCAGGCGGTCGTGGTCACCCGCCGCGGCCGCCTGCCCCGGGTTTGGGACGTCCGATTCATTGGCATTGACATCTCCACAAAACGGACTTTAGGTTGTGCGAAACGTTTCGACAACCCTATCGGCCACTCGATGGCCGATAACACCCGGGCCGGAGTGGAATGTCCTCGTTACGAGACGTGGCCGAGCGCGCGCAGGTCGCGGTCAGCACCGTGTCCGCCGCGCTGAACGGCACCCGCCCCGTCGCGGCGGCCACCAAGCGGCGCATCGAGCAGGCCGCGGCCGAGCTCGGCTACCGCCCGAACCTGCTGGCCCGCGGCCTGCAGAGCAAGCGGACGCGCATCCTGGCGCTGTTGTTCCCCGCGCCGCGGAGCGGGTTCGGGCTGACCGAGATGCAGTTCGCGACCGGCGCCGCGGAGGCGGCCAGGGAGCTGGGCTATCACCTGCTGCTCTCGCCGGAGCACGCCGACCCGATCGAGGAGCTGCGCCATCTGACCGGCCTCGGGCTGGTGGACGGCGTGCTGCTGATGGAGGTGCGCCTCGACGACGAGCGCACGGACTTCCTGACGCGGGCGGGCGTCGCGTTCAGCATGATAGGGCGGACCCGCGACCCCGGCCCGATCGACTACGCCGACATCGACTTCGCGGCCACGGCCAGGGACGCGGTGGCGCACGTGGCCGGGCTCGGGCATCGCAAGCTGGCCTTCTTCAACCACTCGACCGACGCCTACGCGGCGCAGTACGGGCCGGCCATCCGCGCCGGGGAGGAGTTCGCCAGGGCCGCCGGCGCGGCCGGGATCGGCTACGTGGACGACTTCCGGCCCGGCTCCGCCGAGGAGGGCGGCCGGGCGTTCGAGGCGCTGATGGCCGCGCACCCGGACGTGACGGCGCTGGCCGTGATGGACGACCACGCGGCCGTCGGCGTGCTGGCGGCCGTGGCGGCGCGCGGGTGGCGCGTGCCGGAGGACCTGACGCTGATGCTGGTGCTGTCCTCGTCGCGGGTGGCCGAGATGTTCCATCCGCGGCTCACGACGCTGGAGCCGCCGAGCGCGGAGCTCGGCAGGCTCGGCGCCCGCATGCTGATCGACCGCCTCGAAGGCGGTCCCCCGGGAGAAGGCGGGCCGCAGGGGGAAGGCGGGCCCCCGGAAGGCGGGCCCCCGGAAGGCGGACCGCAGCGGCGGCTCGTGCCCTGCCGGCTGGTGATCGGCGACAGCTCCGCGCCCCCGCGCCCGTACCACGGCGGCCTTGACCCTGAACAAGGGGAGCCGCCCTACGGCCGCGGGTCCCCGAATGACCTCCAGAACGGATCTGCATGAAGTTCAAAGACGGCTACTGGCGGATGCGACCCGGGGTGCGGGGTGACTACGCCACCTCGGCCTACGACATGACCGCCGGCACCGCCGCGCTGCGGGTGCTGGCCCCGACCCGGCTGATCACCCGTCGCGGCAACACCATCGACGGGCCCGTGCTGCGGCTGGATCTGTCGTCCCCGATGCCGGACGTGATCAGGGTCCGCACGGTGCACTTCGCCGGATCCGTACCGGCCGCCCCGGCCTTCGAGGTGCGCGACGAGCGCCCCGGCGTGGAGATCGCCGTGGACGGCGAGGAGGCCTGCCTGACCAGCGGCGACCTCACCGTACGGGTGCGGCGGGACGCGCCGTGGGAGATGTCGTTCAGCGCGGGCGGGCGCGAGCTCACCCGCAGCGCGGGCAAGAGCCTGGGCGTCGTGCACGACGCGGACGCCCGGCACTTCATGATCGAGCACCTCCGCCTGAGCGCGGGCGAGCTCGTGTACGGCCTGGGCGAGCGGTTCGGGGCCCTGGTGCGCAACGGGCAGGCCGTCGACAGCTGGAACGACGACGGCGGCACCAGCAGCGAGCTGGCCTACAAGAACGTCCCCTTCTACTTCACCAACCGCGGTTACGGGGTGTTCGTCAACCATCCTGGGCGGGTGTCGTTCGAGGTGGCCTCGGAGAGCGTCTCGCAGGTGCAGTTCAGCGTCGAGGGCCACGACCTGGAATACCTGATCATCCACGGGCCGACCCCGGCCGACATCCTGCGCCGCTACACCGCCCTGACCGGCCGTCCGGCGCTGCCGCCCGCCTGGTCGTTCGGGCTGTGGCTGTCCACGTCGTTCACCACCGACTACGACGAGGAGACGGTGACCTCGTTCGTGGACGGGATGGCCGAGCGCGACCTGCCGCTGAGCGTGTTCCACTTCGACTGCTTCTGGATGCGGCAGTTCCGGTGGTGCGACTTCGAGTGGGACCCCGAGGTGTTCCCCGATCCGGAGGGCATGCTGCGGCGGCTGAAGGAGCGCGGGCTGCGGGTGTGCGTGTGGCTCAATCCGTACATCGGTCAGGCGTCGGAGCTGTTCGACGAGGGTGCGGCGGCGGGCCACCTGCTGCGCCGCCCGGACGGGACCGTCTGGCAGGATGATCACTGGCAGGCGGGGCGGGCGCTGGTGGACTTCACCTCGCCGGCCGCCAGGGAGTGGTACGCGGGCAAGCTGCGCGGGCTGCTGGACATGGGGGTGGACGCGTTCAAGACCGACTTCGGCGAGCGCATCCCGACCGACGTCGCCTACTTCGACGGCTCCGACCCCGAGCGGATGCACAACTACTACAGCCTGCTCTACAACCAGACCGTCCACGACGTGCTGGCCGAGCGGCGCGGGGCGGGCGAGGCCGTGCTGTTCGCGCGCTCGGCCACGGTCGGCGGGCAGCGGCTGCCGGTGCACTGGGGCGGCGACTGCGAGTCGACCTACGAGGCGATGGCCGAGTCGCTGCGCGGCGGGCTGTCGCTCGGGATGGCCGGGTTCGGGTTCTGGAGCCACGACATCGGCGGGTTCGAGGGGCGTCCCGATCCGGCCGTGTTCAAGCGGTGGGTGGCCTTCGGGCTGCTGTCGTCGCACAGCCGGTTGCACGGGAGCGGGTCGTACCGGGTGCCGTGGCTGTTCGACGAGGAGTCGGTCGAGGTGCTGCGCTCGTTCACGCGGCTGAAGGCGCGGCTGATGCCCTACCTGTACGGCGCCGCCGTCCAGGCGACGACCGACGGGCTGCCGATGATGCGGGCGATGCAGCTGGAGTTCCCCGGGGACCGGGCGTGCGACTACCTGGATGCCCAGTACATGCTGGGGCCGGATCTGCTGGTGGCTCCGGTGCTGTCCACCGATGGCGATATTTCGTACTACGTCCCTGAGGGGGTGTGGACCCGGCTGCTCGACGGCGAGCGCGTGACCGGGCCCGGCTGGCGTACCGAGCGGCACGGGTTCGACAGCCTGCCGCTGCTGGTGCGGCCGGGGGCGGTGGTGCCGACGGGCGCCCGCTCCGACCGGCCCGACTACGACTACGCCGACGGCGTCACCCTGAACGTCTACGAGCTGGCCGACGGCGCGAGCCGTACGGTGACCGTCCCCGCCGCAGATGGCGGGACGGGCGGCGTGTTCGAGGTGTCCCGCGCGGGCGACCGCGTACGGGCCCGCCGAGTCCAGGGCTCCCCCGCGCCCTGGCGCCTGCAGTCAGCGGGGATTCTCGGCACCGCCGAGTCCGGCACCGATCACATCGAGATCACTCTTTAGGAGCAGCCGCATGACCGCTTTCCCCGAGAACTTCCTGTGGGGCACCGCCACCGCCGCCTACCAGGTCGAAGGCGCCTGGAACGAGGACGGCCGCGGCCCGTCGATCTGGGACACCTTCTCCCACACCCCCGGGCTGGTCGCCAACGGTGACACCGGCGACCTGGCCTGCGACCACTACCACCGGCTGGAGGAGGACCTCGACATCCTGACCGGGCTCGGCGTCGGGGCCTACCGCTTCTCCATCTCCTGGCCGCGCGTACAGCCAGGCGGTCGCGGGCCGCTCAACCAGCCGGGCGTGGACTTCTACTCCAGGCTGGTCGACGGCCTGCTCGCGCGGGACATCGCCCCCGTGGCCACCCTCTACCACTGGGACCTGCCGCAGGAGCTGGAGGACGCGGGCGGCTGGCCGGAGCGCGACACCGCGCTGCGCTTCGCCGAGTACGCCCGGCTCATGGGCGAGGCGCTCGGCGACCGCGTCCGCGCCTGGATCACCCTGAACGAGCCGTGGTGCGCGGCCTACCTCGGCTACGCCTCCGGCGTGCACGCCCCGGCCAGGACCGACCACGCCGCCGCCCTGGCCGCGGTGCACCACCTGAACCTCGGCCACGGCCTGGCCGTCCAGGCCCTGCGCTCGACCGCGGCCCGCGCCGCGCAGATGTCGGTGACGCTCAACCTGCACCACGTGCGCGGCGTGTCCGAGGCCGACGCCGCCGCCGTGCGCAAGGCGGACGCCCTGTCCAACCGGGCCTTCCTCGGCCCGATGCTGGAGGGCGCCTACCCGCGCGACCTCATCGAGGCCACCGCCGCGGTGACCGACTGGTCGTTCGTCCGCGACGGCGACGAGGCCGCCGCCTGCCAGCCGCTGGACGTGCTCGGGGTCAACTACTACAACCCGACCCTGGTACGCCAGTGGGACGGCGCCACCGCGAGGGAGACCGCCGACGGTCACCAGGACGGCGCCGCCTCGCCGTGGATCGCGTGCGAGGACGTCGAGTTCGTCCGGCAGCCGGGGCCGTACACGGAGATGGGCTGGAACATCGACGAGACCGGCCTGACCGAGCTCCTCCTGCGCCTGCACCGCGACTACCCGGACATGCCCACGATGATCACCGAGAACGGCGCCGCGTTCCCCGACGTCGTGGACGCGGACGGCCGCGTCCACGACGAGACCCGCGTGGACTACCTGCACCGTCACCTCTCCGCGGTGGCCGAGGCCATCGAGGGCGGGGCGGACGTGCGGGGCTACTTCGTGTGGTCGCTGATGGACAACTTCGAGTGGGCGCACGGGTACGCCAAGCGGTTCGGCATCGTCCGCGTGGACCGCGACACGATGGAGCGCACCTGGAAGGACAGCGCGTACTGGTACCGCGGCGTGGTCGCCGCCAACGCGCTGCCCACCGGCCCGCAGGCGAACGCCGAGCCGGTGCGCTGATCGTCGGCGTCAGGGCTTGCGTGCCACGCCTCCGACGAAGGTGTGGTACGTGATCCCCTGCGTGGCGTGGTCGTCCTGGTCCGGGCGCCATTCCGGGAGCGGCACGAGGCCGGGCTCCAGCAGCTCCAGCCCGTCGAAGTAGGCGAGGATCTCCTCGCGCGTGCGCCACCGGCCGGTGCCGAGGTGCTCGTTGAAGATCTTCTCCGCCGCGTAGGCCTGCTCCGACACCTCGGGGCGGGCCTGGCCCGGGTTGTGGAAGTGGGAGATCACCACGTGGCTGCCGGCGGCGAGCGGCGCGATGAGCCGGGCGGCGATGCCGGCCGGGTCCTCGCTGTCGGCCAGGTGGTGCAGGATCCCGAACAGCAGCAGCCCGACCGGCTCGGAGAAGTCGATGAGACCGCGTGTCTTCGGGTCGTCGAGGATCCGCTCCGGCTCGCGGGCGTCGGCCTCGACGATCGTGGTGGTGGCGTCCACGGCGAGCAGGGCCCGGCCGTGGACCAGCACGATCGGGTCGTGGTCGACGTAGACGACCCTGGTGCCGGGGGCGACGGACTGGGCGATCTCGTGGACGTTGCCCTGGGTGGGCAGCCCCGAGCCGATGTCCAGGAACTGGCGGATGCCCGCCTCCGCGGCGAGATGGTGGACCGTGCGCCGCAGGAACTCCCGGTTGGCCAGGGCGGCCTCGGGGGCGTCCGGCGCGACCTTCAGCGCCATGGCCGCCACCTGACGGTCGATCTCGTAGTTGTCCTTGCCGCCGAGCATGTAGTCGTAGACGCGGGAGACACTGGGCTTGGTGGTGTCTATCCCTTGCGGCGCTTGATCCTGCTCACTCTCGGGCACTGTCCGCTCCTAGATCGGGTGGCCTTTTCTGGGGCCATGGGGGGCCGGAGTATCGGTAGCCGGAATTCACATGATCTTAGTTCGGAGCAGGCGGGCCGCGCCCGCCATGGCGCGCATCTTGCCCGCGGCGGCGGCCCTGGGCAGATATTTCATCCCGCAGTCGGTGGCGATGACGATCCGCTCGGGCGGGACCCGGTCGAACGCCCTGCTCACCCGCTCGGCCACCACCTCGACCGGCTCCACGTCGGGGGTCGACAGGTCGATCACGCCGAGGATGATCGTCTTGTCCGAGAGGTCGGACAGCACGCCGAGGTCGAGCCCCGACTGCGCGGTCTCGATCGACACCTGCCCGACCGGGCAGCCGGCCAGCTCCGGCAGGAACGAGTACGCCTCCGGCCGCTCGTGGATGATCGCGGCGTAGCCGAAGCAGATGTGCACCGCCGTGGTGCCGGTGACGCCGTCGAGCGCGGCGTTCAGCGCGGCCAGCCCGTACGCCCGCGCCGCCGCCGGCCTGGCCTGCATGTACGGCTCGTCGATCTGCACGATGTCGGCCCCGGCGGCGAACAGGTCGCGGATCTCGGCGTTGACCGCGGCCGCGTAGTCCATCGCGGCGGCCTCGGCGTCGGGGTAGTGGTCGTTCTGCGCCTGCTGGCTCATCGTGAACGGCCCCGGCACCGTCATCTTGACCGTGTGGTCGGTGTGCGCGCGCAGGAACCGCAGGTCGTCGACCTCGACCGGGCGCGGGCGGCGGATCGGGCCGGCGATGCGCGGCACGGGGTTCGGATGGCCGCTGCGGTCCAGCGCCGAGCCGTGCCGGTCGAGGTCGAGGCCCTCCAGGGCGGTGGCGAAGTGGTTGGAGTAGCTCTCGCGGCGGATCTCGCCGTCGGTGATGATGTCCAGCCCGGCGCGCTCCTGGGCCCTGATGGCCAGCTCGGTGGCGTCGTCCTGGGCCTGGGCGAGGTGCTCGGGCGGGATCCGCCACAGCTCGCTCGCCCGTACGCGCGGCGGGAACCGGCCGGCCAGCCTGGCGCGGTCGATCAGCCACTCGGGCTGGGCGTAGCTTCCGACGAGCGAGGTCGGCAGCAGCGGTAAGGAGTTCACGTGGGCCCCTCCTTCAGGTAGGTCCTCCCACTGTGCGCCTACCAGCGATCGACGTGAAGCACCTCGTCGAGCGGCTGGCGGGCGGCCGGCTTGAAGGTGTCGCCGGTGTAGTAGGCGGTGGGGACGAGCACGCCCTGGCGCACATCGGCGGGGATGCCGAGCAACTCGGCGATCTCGCTCTCGTACGCCAGGTGCAGGGTCGTCCACGCCGTGCCGAGCCCGCGGGCGCGGGCGGCCAGCATGTAGCTCCACGCGGCCGGCAGGAGCGAGCCCCACAGCCCCGCCTGGTTCCCCGGGGGCAGGCCGCCGGTCGCGGCGATGCACCCGATGACCAGCACCGGCACGTCGCCCATGTGCTCGCCCAGGTAGGCGGCGCTGTCGGACACCCGCCGCTGCGTCGCCCCGCGCACCGGGTCGTCCTGGTACAGCTGGCCCGCCGCGGTGCCCGAGTCGTAGTACGCGCGCAGCGAGCGCCCGTAGTAGTCGCCGATGGTCTTGCGCAGCCCGGTGTCGGTCACCACGATCCAGTGCCAGCCCTGCCGGTTGCCGCCGGTGGGGGCCTGGAGGGAGATGTCCAGGCATTCGCGGACGAGGTCCATGGGGACGGGGCGGGTGAGGTCGAGACGCTTGCGCACGCTGCGGGTCGTGGTGAGCAGCTCGTCCGAGGCCAGAGGCTTGATCGTCATGCCACCCATCATGCCAACCTCAGCGGGCGATGCGCAGGGCCCATTCGACGGCGGCCCCGGAACGGTCGGCGTGCAGCAGCAGGACACGGCGGATGGCCGTCCCGCCGCCGCGAAGGAGGCGGCGGGACGGCCGGTGGTCAGAGGCTGCCGAGTACGTTCATGGCGGGCAGCGCCCGGTCCCCGTAGTCGAACAGGGCCTGGTTCTCCCAGCCGTTGCCCGACGACGGGTCGGCCGGGTCCCAGCCGTTGCCCTTGACGCCGGTCCAGGTGGCCTCCCAGGTGAACAGGCCGAGCCCGAGGCCGTTCGGCACGGCGCGGACGATGTCGGCGACCTTGGCCAGCAGCGCCGACTGCCCCTGCGGGGTGGCCCGGTAACCGGGGTACGGCTCCGCGGCGGTGATGATGTTCGGCCAGCCGTCGTCGTCGGCCGTCGTGAACGGGTAGGCGGTCTCCACCACGGCGACCGGCTTGCCGTACCTGGTCGCGACGTCGTTGATGTTGGCCTGGAAGACCTGCAGCGTCCCGTGCCAGTACGGGTAGTACGACAGGCCGATCACGTCGTACCGGATGCCGTTGGCCTTGGCGTTGTCGAACCACCACCGGTACAGCCCGTTGTCGCCGCCGTTCGCCAGGTGCAGCACGACCCTGGTCGCGCTCGACACCCGCTTGACCGCGTCGTAGCCGGCGTTCAGCAGCCGGGCCGTGTTCGCCCAGTTCGCGTTGGAGCCGTCGGGCCAGAGCAGCCCGCCGTTGATCTCGTTGCCGACCTGCACCATGTCGGCCGTGGTGCCCTGGCGGCGCAGCGCGTCGAGCACGTCGAAGGTGTGGTCGTACACGGCCTGCCTGAGCTGGTCGAGCGTGAGCGCCTCCCAGGCGGCGGGCTTGAACTGCTTGCCCGGGTCGGCCCACGTGTCGGAGTAGTGGAAGTCCACCAGCAGCTTCATGCCCTGCGCCTTGACCCGCCTGGCCAGCGCGAGCACCTGCGTCTTGGTGTTGTAGCCGTCGGCCGGGTTCACCCAGACCTTGAGCCTGATGTAGTTGAGTCCCGCCTGCGACAGGATGCGCAGCGCGTCGCCCGTGCGGCCCTGGGCGTCGCGGTAGACGCCGCCGAGCGCCTCCGACTTGGCCAGGCTGGAGACGTCCGCGCCCCTGATCTGGAGTCTGGCCTGGGCGTGCGCCGGTTGCTGGGCGACGACGAGCGCCGCGAGTAAGAGCAGGGTGGTCAGGATGCGTTTCATCGTGGATCTCCCTGGGGTTGGGGGGATTCCACGACGACCGTGACCGCGCCGGGCGCGACGGTGACCGCGCCGTCGTGGCGTACGCCGTCGAACACGCCGGTGCCGGTCACCCCCTCGACCGTCACGGGCTCGTCGCCGTGGTTGATCAGGAAGACGTGGCCGCCCCTGCGTACCAGTTCGAGAGTGTCGGGGAGGCCGCGCGGGCGCGACACGTTCGCGTGGTCGAGCACCTGGCCGAGCAGCTCGCGCAGACCCGTGACGGGGGCCGTGGCCAGGTACCATGCGGTGCCGGCGCCCAGATCGTGGCGGGTGAACGCCGGATGGCCGGCGTCCGGTCCCGCCGCGAAGTCCAGCACAGGGACCGCGCCCGCCGGGCGGACCCGCTCGGACCAGATGCGCGCGACGCCGCCGCCGGCGAGCGGTCCTGTGCTGGGCCCGGTGAGGGCTACGGTCTCGTGCTCGCGCAGCGGGTGGAACTCCTCGATCGACAGGCCGAGCAGTTCGCGCAGCGCGCCGGGGTGGGCGCCCGGATGGATGGTGTCGTTCTCGTCAACGATGCCGGAGAAGTACGACACCAGCAGGTTTCCGCCTGCCTCCACGTACCGGTGGAGGTTCTTGGCGGACGTCTCGGTCAGCAGGTACGAGCTGGGCGCGACCACCACTCGATACCCCGAAATATCGGCGGAAGGGTGGACGAAGTCCACCATGACGTGCTCCCGCCACAACGCCTCGTAGAAGGCGTCCACCCGCTCCCTGAACGTCACGTCCACCGACGGCCGCCAGTCCAGCTCCATCGCCCAGTACGACTCCCAGTCCCAGACCACGGCCACCTCGGCCCGCACCCTGCTGCCCCGCAGCCCGGCCAGCGCGCGCAGGTCCGCGCCCAGCCGCACCACCTCGTTCCACTGCTCGGAGCCGGTCCCGGCGTGCGGCACCATCCCGGAGTGGAACTTCTCCGCCCCGAACCGCGAGGCCCTGAACTGGAAGAACAGCACGCTGTCCGAGCCGCGGGCGACGTGCGCGAGGCTGTTGCGGCGCATCTCGCCCGGCCGCTTGGCGATGTTGCGCGGCTGCCAGTTGACCGCGCCGGCCGAGTGCTCCATCAGCATCCACGGCGCGCCGCCGGCCACCGAGCGGGCCAGGTCGGCGGACATGGCCAGGTCGATGTGGTTGTCCGGCGCCTCCGCCTTCAGGTAGTGGTCGTTGGCGATCACGTCCAGCTCGCGCGCCCACTGCCACAGGTCGGCGGACTTGCAGTTCACGGTGCCGGCGAAGTTCGTGGTCACCGGCAGGCCGGGGGCCAGCTCGCGCAGGATGTCGCGCTGGAGCGCGTAGTGCTCGCGGTGCTGGCCGTCGCTGAAGCGGGCGTAGTCGAGCCGCTGGGCCGGGTTGACCGCGGTGTGGTTGAAGCGGGGGGCGTCGATCTCGGCCCAGTCGGTGTAGGTCTGGCCCCAGAACGTGGCGCCCCAGGCCTCGTTCAACGCCGAGATGTCGCGATAGGAGGTGCGGAGCCACTCGCGCCAGGCCGCCACGCTGTGCGCGCAGTAGCACTCGCCGAGCGGCGCCCCGTACTCGTTGTGCACGTGCCACATGACCACGGCGGGATGGCCGCGGTAGTGCTCGCCGAGCGCGCGCACCAGCCGCGCGCTCGCCTCGCGGAAGGCGGGGGCGCTGGAGCAGGCGCTCTGCCTGCCGCCGAACCCGATGCGCGTCCCCTCCCTGGTCACCGGCAGGACGTCGGGGTGCCGGGCGACGAACCAGGCGGGCGGCGCGGCGGTCGGGGTGGCCAGGTCCACGGCGACGCCCGCGGCGTGCAGCCGGTCGATGATCTCATCCAGCCAGCCGAACTCGTAGCGCCCCTCGGCGGGCTCCATCAGCGCCCACGAGAACAGGCCCAGGCTGACCAGGTTCACCCCGGCCGCGCGCATCAGGGCCGCGTCCTCCTCCAGGACCTCGCGCGGCCACTGCTCTGGGTTGTAGTCCCCGCCATAGGCGATACCGGCAGGACGCTCCGGATACATCCATCCCCCTTGAGAATCTCTGTGAACGTGCACAGTAATCCTCTCTCTCCCACCCTGGGAACCGTTGTCTGCAAATTTGCTGCTACATCAGGAGGTTAACGAGAACGTAACGACCCCTTGACGGCCGTTTCGGCGCTGTTCCACTCTGTGCACGTTCACAGAACCTTCTGGAGGTACGCATGCGCGCCAACCGCCTTGGAGCAGCCCTGGCCGTAGCCCTCATGGCTACCCTCGCGAGCTGCGGGTCCAGCGAGCCCGCCGAGAGCACCGAGGCGGCGCAGAGCAGCCCGGCCGCCTCCGCCCAGGGCCCGGTCAAGCTCATCTACTGGACCTGGGCCCCCAACATGGACAAGATCGTGGCGGTCTGGAACCAGGCCCACCCGGACATCCAGGTGACGGTCAGCAAGCAGGCCGGCGGCGACGACGCGGCCGCCAAGTTCCTCACGGCCGCCAAGGCCGGCAACCCGCCTGACCTGGTGCAGGCCGAGTACCAGCACCTTCCGTCGTTCATCGCCGCCGACGCGGTGGCCGACCTCAAGGCCGAGACCGCCGCGATCAAGGGCGAGTTCACCGAGGGCCTGTGGGGCCTGGTCACGCTCGGCACCGACGCGGTCTACGCCGTCCCGCAGGACAGCGGCCCGATGATGCTCTTCTACCGCAAGGACCTGTTCGACAAGTACGGCATCGCCGTCCCCAAGACCTGGCAGGAGTACGGCGACGCGGCCCGCACCGTGCGCAAGAAGGATCCCAAGGCCTACCTCGGCACATTCAGCAGCAAGGATCCGGGAGCGTTCACAGGTCTGGCCCAGCAGGCCGGGGCGCAGTGGTGGTCGATCAGCGGCGAGTCGTGGAAGGTGAACATCGCCGACGAGCCCACCAAGAAGGTCGCCGACTACTGGGGCGCGCTGGTCAAGGAGGACGCCATCGACGACATGCCGTTCTTCACCCCCGAGTGGAACAAGGCGCTCAACGACGGCAAGCTGCTGAGCTGGCCGTCCGCGGTCTGGGCGCCGGGCGTGCTGTCGAGCAACGCGCCCAAGGCGAAGGGCAAGTGGGCCGTCGCCCCGCTCCCCCAGTGGAACGCCGGTGAGAGCTTCAGCGGCTTCTGGGGCGGCTCGTCGGTCGCCGTGGCCGCCAAGTCACCGAACAAGGCCGCCGCCGCCCAGTTCACCACCTGGCTGAACACCGACCCGGCCGCCCTGGACCTGCTGGTCAAGGAGGCGGCGATCTACCCGGCCGCGACCAAGGCACAGGCGGCGCTGACCGACGCGCCCGACTACTTCGCCACCCAGCCCGACTTCTGGCAGCAGGCCGCCGCCGTGTCCGCAGGGGCGCGCGGCTTCACCTTCGGCCCGAACGTCGGCGTGACCTACAACGCCTTCAAGGACGGCTTCGACAAGGCCGTGCAGAACAAGTCCTCCTTCTCGGAGGCCGTGCAGGGCATGCAGGACGCGACGGTCGCCGACATGCGCAAGTCCGGCTTCACGATCGCCTCGTGAGACGGCACGTCATGAAGCGTTCGGAGAGGGGGGCGTGGCCGTACCTGTTCCTGACCCCCGCGATCGTGCTGTTCACGCTCTTCCTCGCCGTACCCATCGGCTACACCGTCTACCTGGCGATGCGCCGTACCAAGGTCTCCGGGCTCGGGCTGGGCAAGGGGGCGCGCAGGGAGGTCTACGTCGGCTTCGAGAACTTCGCCGCCGCCGTGTCCGACCCCGAGCTGTGGAGCGGGTGGCTGCGGGTGCTCGGCTACGGCGCGCTCGTGCTGGTGGTGATGCTGGGGCTGGCGCTGCTGTTCGCGCTGCTGCTGGACTCGGCACGGGTGCGCCTGGCCAGGTTCTCGCGGATCGCGATCTTCCTGCCGTACGCGGTGCCCGGGGTGGCCGCCACGCTGCTGTGGGGCTTCCTCTACCTGCCTTCGCTCAGCCCGATCAGGGACGTCCTGGACATCGACTTCCTGAGCGCGACCACCATCACGTACTCGATGGCGAACGTGGCGGTGTGGGGCGGGGTCGGCTTCAACATGCTCGTGCTCTACACCACGCTCCGTGCGATCCCGCGCGACCTGTACGAGGCCGCGCGGCTCGACGGCGCCTCCGAGCTCACCATCGCGATCCGCGTCAAGATCCCGATCCTGACCCCGGCGATCATCCTGACCACCGTGTTCTCGATCATCGCGACGATCCAGGTGTTCACCGAGCCCACCGCCCTCCGGCCGCTGACGAACACGATCAGCTCGACGTGGAGCCCGCTCATGAAGGTCTACCGCGACGCGTTCGTCACCGGCGACCTGTACTCGGCCGCCGCCACCTCGATCGTCATCGCGGCGATCTCGCTCGTCCTGTCGTTCGGATTCCTGCGCGTCGTCCGCGACCGCGCCTTCGGGGAGGGCTGATGGCCGGGATCACCCGGACCACCACGGGTACCACGGGTCCCTCGGGTCCCACGGGCGCCAGCACGCGCCGCCGGGCGCACGGCGCCCCGACCGGGCCCAGGCGCCTGGGGCTGGCCCCGACCGGGCTGCTCCTGCTGGGCGCGATCTACTGCCTGTTCCCGGTCGGCTGGGTGCTGATCGCCGCGACCAAGTCGCCCGGCGAGCTGTTCACCACCTCGACGCTCGCCTTCGGCACCGGGTTCCTCGACAACGTGGCGGAGCTCTTCGCCTACCGCGACGGGGTGTTCTGGCGGTGGGCGGCCAACACGCTGCTGTACGCGGGCGGCGGCGCGCTGCTGTCCACCGCGGTCTCGGCCGTCTCCGGGTACACGCTGGCCAAATACCGCTTCCCCGGCCGGAATCTGATCTTCAACCTGCTGATCGGCGGCATCCTGGTGCCCGCCGTGGTGCTGGCCGTCCCGCAGTACCTGCTGTTCTCCAAGATCGGCCTGGCCGACAGTTACTGGGCGGTTCTGCTGCCGCAGATCCTGCACCCGTACAGCATCTATCTGGCCCGCATCTACGCCACCGCGGCCGTCCCCGACTCGCTGCTGGAGGCGGGCCGGATCGACGGGGCCGGCGAGTGGCGGCTGATGTCGCAGGTGGCGATGCCGCTGATGGTGCCGGGCATGGTGACGATCTTCCTGTTCCAGTTCGTGGCCATCTGGAACAACTTCCTGCTGCCGTTCATCATGCTCGGCGACGACGGCAAGTTCCCCCTCACGGTCGGCCTCTACACGCTCCTGGCGGCCGGGGCCAACCAGCCCGCGCTCTACAACCTGATCCTCACGGGGGCGTTCCTGTCGCTCCTGCCGTTGATCGCGCTCTTCCTCACGATGCAGCGATACTGGAAGACCGACCTGTCCTCCGGAGCCGTGAAATGAAGCGCCCTACGATCCACGACGTCGCCGCCGCCGCGGGCGTGTCCCGCGGCACGGTGTCCCGGCTGCTCAACGGGGACAAATACGTGAGCCCGGCGGCGCGCGTGGCCGTCGAGCGGGCCATCTCCGAGACCGGCTACGTCGTCAACAGGGCCGCCCGCAGCCTGGTCACGCAGCGTACGGGGTCGATCGTGATGGTGCTGTCGGAGCCGCACGAGAAGCTGTTCGAGGACCCCAACTACAGCACGCTCATCCGGGTCGCCATCAGGATGCTGGCCGAGCGCGACCTGTCGCTGGTGATGATGCTGGCCGGCGACGAGGGCGACCGCGAGCGGGTGGTCCGCTACGTGCGCGGCGGCCACGCCGACGGCGTCCTGCTGGTCTCCACGCACGCGGGCGACCCGCTGCTCGACGCGCTGCGCACCGGCCCGCCCGCCGTCTCCTGCGGCGCCGTCATCGGCCGCGAGACCGTCATCCCGTACGCTGCCGCCGACGAACGGCTCGGCGCCCGGCAGATGACCGGCTACTTCGTCGGCCAGGGCCGCAAGCGGATCGCCATGATCACCGGGCCGATGGACACGCCGGGCGGCATCCAGCGGCTGGAGGGGTTCGCCGACGTGCTCGGGCGCAAGGCGACCCAGAAGGTGATCGCGCACGGCGACTGGACGCAGGCCAGCGGCGAGCGGGCGATGACCGAGCTGCTGGCGCGCGCGCCCGACCTCGACGCCGTCTTCGTCGCCTCCGACCTGATGGCGGCGGGGGCGCTGGCCGCCCTGCGGGCCGCCGGGCGCAGCGTGCCCGGTGACGTGGCGGTGGGCGGGTTCGACGACTCCCCGGTGGCGCTCTCGACGCATCCGCCGCTGACCACGATCCGGCAGCCGCTGGCGGAGATGGCGCAGGAGACCCTGCGCCTGCTGCTGGCGCTCATCGACGGGGCCGGGCACGTCGAGCCGGTGATACTGCCGACCGAGCTGGTGATCCGCGAATCCGCCTGAACGGGCGATCCGGGCATTTCACCAAAAACCTACGGTCACATCAGTACGATCATGCCAGCCGTCTTCACTGACGTACCAGAAGGAGCCGACCATGAGCGAGATCGGGAGCGAGCAGGACCGGGCGCCCAAGGGTGTGGACACCACGAAGCCCAGCGTCTCCCGCGTCTACGACTACATGCTCGGCGGCAAGGACAACTACGAGGTCGATCGCCAGGTGGCCGCGATGGCGCTGGAGGTCGCGCCGGACGCCCCCGAGGCCGCGCAGGCCAACCGCGAGTTCCTCGGCCGGGTGGTCCGCTACCTGACCGCCGAGGCGGGCATCCGCCAGTTCCTGGACATCGGCTCGGGGCTGCCCACGCAGGGCAACGTGCACGAGATCGCCAAGTCGGCCGCCGAGGGCACCCGGGTCGTCTACGTCGACCACGACCCGATCGTCCTCGTCCACGGCCGGGCCCTGCTCGCCGTGGACGACGGCACCACGATCGTCGAGGCCGACCTCAGGGATCCCGCGGCGATCCTCGACGACCCCGAGGTCAGGCGGCTGATCGACTTCTCCGAGCCGGTCGGGCTGCTGCTGTTCGCGATCCTGCACCACCTGACCGACGAGGAGGATCCGGCCGGCATCGCCGCCAGGCTGCTCGACCGCCTGCCGCCGGGCAGCTATCTCGCCGTCTCCCACTTCCACAACCCGGGGCCGGCCCACCCCGAGGTGTCCAAGCAGGCGTACGCGGCCGAGAAAATCTTCAACGAGACCCTCGGGACGGGCCGCTGGCGCACGCGCGAGGAGATCCTCGCCTACTTCGACGGGCTGGAGCTGCTGGAGCCGGGTCTCGTGCCGCTGCCCGAGTGGCGGCCGGAGTCCGACGACCGGGCCGAGCCCGGCATCACGTACCACACCTTCGTCGGAGCGGTCGCCCGCAAGCCTTAGAGCCTTTGAGTTCTGGAGAGCGCCGAGTTCTGGAGAGCGCCCGCGCTAGAGGGCGCCCTCGTACACCCAGCGCCCGTCGAGCCGGACGAACCTGCTGTGCTCCTCCATCTCGCCCGGCCGCCCGCGATCGACGTAGTGGGCGCGGAAGCGCACGGTGCCCTCGGTGTGCACGACGCTGCCGCCGGTGCTCTCCAGGACCTCCAGCCGCACCCAGCGCACCTTCTTGTCGAGATCGACGCGGGCCGGGCGCGCGGCCGGGTGCCAGGTGCGCAGCAGGTAGGCGGCGTCGCCCACCCCGAACGCGCTGAACCTGGAGCGCATGAGCTGCTCGGCCGTGACCGCCGCCCCCTCGCCGCGGTGCAGCCTGCCGCAGCAGTCCGGATAGAGGGCGGGCAGGCCGCAGAGACAGGTGCGTGGCATGCGCTCTATTCTGCCCCCAGCCGCAGGGTGAGATCGGTCAAGGTGGCCCCCAGCGGGGCGTCCACGGTGAGCAGCGCGTCCGCGTCGCCGCCGGTCGGGCCCTGGTTGACGATGGCGATCGGGACGCCGAGCGCGGCGGCCTTGGTGACGAACCGCAGCCCCGACTTGATCATCAGTGAGGAGCCGAGGACGAGCAGCGCCCGCGCCCCCGCCACGACGGCGAAGCACTCGTCGACGCGCGGCTTGGGCACGTTCTCGCCGAAGAACACCACGTCCGGCTTGAGCAGCCCGCCGCAGCCCGTGCAGTCGACCACCCGGAACCCCTCGACCTGCGCGTCGGAGAGCACCGCGTCGCCGTCGGGGTTGATCAGCCCGCTGGCCGCCCAGTCCGGGTTCGCGGCCCGCAGCCGCCGGTCCAGCTCGGCGCGCGGGGTGCGCTCCCTGCACGACAGGCACACGACCCGGTCGAGCCCGCCGTGCAGCTCGATCACCCGCCGCGCGCCCGCCGCCTGGTGCAGGCCGTCCACGTTCTGGGTGACGATGCCGGCCAGCAGCCCGCGCCGCTCCAGCCCGGCCACCGCCCGGTGGCCGGCGTTGGGGCGGGCCTGGCCGATCTGCCGCCAGCCGACGTGGCTGCGCGCCCAGTAGCGCCGCCGCGCCTCGGCGCTGCTCACGAACCGCTGGTACGTCATCGGCTCCGCCCGCCTGGACCGGCCCGTCGGCCCCCGGTAGTCGGGGATCCCCGACTCCGTGGACAGCCCGGCGCTGAGCACCGCCACGCCTCCCCGGCCGACCAGCCCGGCCAGCTCCGCGAGCGGGGACTTCGTCATCGTCACGACATCCATGGTGCCCGACCAGACCACCTGCCTGTTCCCCGGCCTCCATGCTGCCCAGCCTGACCACCCTGACCACCCTGACCACCCGCTTGTTCCCCGGCCTCCATGCTGCCCGGCCTGACCACCCGCTTGTTCCCCCGCCTCCATGGTGCCCGACCTAACCACCTGCTTGTTCCCCGGCCTCCGCGATCAGCTCCGCGCTCCACAGCCGGCGCATCTCGGCGCAGCTCTCCAGCAGCTCGCCGAGCGGGCCCCGCCCGGCGACCCGGCCCCGGTCCAGCACGATGACCTGGTCGGCGCGTTCGAGCGCGGCCTGCCGGTGCGAGACGACCAGCACGGTCGCCGGGCCGCGGCCGGCGATCCTGTCCCACAGCAGCCGCTCGGTCTCCACGTCCAGCGCGGAGGACAGGTCGTCCACGACCAGCAGGTCCGGGTCACGGACCAGGGCGCGGGCGGCCGTGGCCCGCTGCACCTGCCCACCGGACAGCCGCACGCCGCGCGGGCCGACCACCGTGCCCAGCCCGTCCGGCATCGCGGCCAGGTCCTGCTCGAACGCCGCCAGCTCCAGCGCCCGCGCGATCTCCGCGTCCGTCGCGATCTCGCCCAGGAGCAGGTTCTCCCGCAGGGTCTCGGAGAACAGCCTGGGGACCTGGCTCGCGTACGCCCGCCCGGTCCGGCACCAGGAATGTGCGCCCATCAGGGCCGCGCCGGCGGCCCGCGCCCGGGCCGCGGACGGGACGGCCAGCCGCTGCGCGCGGGTCATCCCGAACCCGATCAGCAGGCAGTACGCCAGCAACGCGCAGCCGATGCGCCGGTCCACGCCGAACACGATCACGACCACGCCGGCCAGCAGCAGCGCGCCGGCCACGACGTCGAGCAGGAAGGCGACGACGAAGTCGGCCACGGCCACGACGTCGCCGTCGACGCGCTCGATCAGCTCGCCGGGCGTGTGCCGGCCGTGGTAGTCCAGGTCGAGGCCGAGCGCGTGCCCGGCCAGGCGCTCGCGCAGCCGGTTGGTGCCGTCCCAGGCGAGGCGGCTCGCGAGCCAGGCGGTGACCATCCTGGCGGCCTGTCCGGCGACGGCGAGCCCGAGGTAGGCGAGGGCGATCAGGGTCAGGTGCCGGGTGCTCGCGCCGCCGATCGCGTCGTCCACGAAACGGCGGGTGAGCTGGGGCGCCGCCAGGGGGAGCGCGGTGGCGGCGGCGCCGGCCGCGGCCAGCGCGGCGGCGAGTCCGCGTCCTGGGCGCAGCAGGCGCAGGACCGAGGTGTTATGTGGTGCGGTCCCCGGGTCGAGTGGTCTCAAGAAGCGTCATGCCCTTTGCATCGGAGGTGTCGGTGTGCCGTGGGAACATGACAGCTCCGCGCATTTCGGAGGCCTCCTTGATCGATGAGCGCTTCCCCGGGAGTACACCAGCCCCCGTAACCACCCAGCAACCGATTTACGCCACCCCCCATGCACCGAACGGGGCCGGCGCACGGGGACGCACGGGGACGGGACCTCGGGGGCGGGACCTCGCGCACCGGGCACCGGGCGCGCATGGAGCATCACGCACGGGGCACCGGCCGATCGACGGCGTCGTCGTCGGCAGCAGCAGCAGCAGCGGTAGCAACTGCAGCAGCGGGCTGAGTCCGCCTACTGCCGCGCCCACCCGACAAGGCATCCGAGCCGCAGCCGCGTGTGCCGAGCCGCCGCCGTCGCCGCCGCTCCCCCGGCCCGCCACCACAGGTGCCCGGGAGCCGGCAGCATCTCGGTGACGAGCACCTCCGCCGGGTCCTGCCTGGCCAGATCCTCCACCGCGAGCGGATCGCAGAAGTCGACGTAGACGGGCGCCGGCTCGGCGGGATGGTGCACGAAGGCGTACCGAGGCAGCCCGTGCTCGCCGCGCAGCCGGTGCACGGCCAGCCAGCGGTCGAAGGCGTCCGCACCGCGCTCGGCGGGCAGGCGCACCCGCCAGCGCTCCCGCTGGTAGACCACATCATCGATCATGATCCGTGGCGTATGGGCCCCCAGGTCGATCTCCACCGGCGCGAACGCGGGCAACGACAGCGCCCTGTGCAACGTCGTACTCGCGTCGGCGGGATGCAGCAGCATGCGCCGCCCCTGTACGTCGATCGCGTCGCCACCGGCGGTCACCAGCACGTCGGAGACGGGCACGGTCTGCTCGCGCGGCTTGCCCGACAGCCCGCCGAGCTCGATCGACAGGCCAGGTAGCTCGGGCGCGACCCGCGTACCACGCCGCCGCGTGACCACCGTGGCGGCGCTCTCCGGCGGCACGACCTGTGCGGCCCGCTCCAGAAGGCCGCCCCAGAGGGTGCCCGGCTCGCTGTGCAGCCCACCTTCGAACCCCCCGAACAGGGGGCCGCAGTCGTCCCGCAGCCCGGTCAGCACCCAGGTCGCGCATGCCAGATCCGTCCCGACGGCCATGAGCTCAGGCCCCGGCAGACAGGGATCGCGCCGATCCCCCGCCCGCGCCCACAACCCCTCCGTCGCCGCCCCCACCTCGCCGGCACTCAGCCGCACGACCTCCGCCCCGCCGCACACCCCCGCACCCGGCCAGCCGAATCCGTACCTCCGCCCATCCCGCCCACCAGCCGCATCCCCCCGCACATCCTGATCGCCACCCCCGAACCTCCAGACTCCCTCCGCACCGGCCCCAAACCCTCGCACCCCTTCCGCACCATCCTCGAATCCCCGCACCCCGCCCGCACCA
>NZ_BAABDQ010000064.1:0-54441 GCF_039539705.1 Nonomuraea rosea
CTGCGGCTGCTCCCCGGCGCGGCGCTGCTCGGCAGGTCCGCGGCCGTCGCCGACGCGGCGGCGGCGGCCGGCCTGCCGGCGTCCGAGGCGTGGGACCTGCTGCCGCCCGCCCAGGACGCCGGGCTGATCACGCTCGACGCGTCCGGCAGGCTGGAGTTCGGCCATGACCTGATACGGGAGGCGCTGCTCGACACCCTGCCCGTCACCGAACGCCTGAGCGTCCACGCCCGCATGGCCGACCTGCTGGAGCGGCGGCCGGCCGCCGACCCGGCGAGCCTGGCCGCGTACGCGCACGACGCGGCGGGCGCGGCGACCCCCGGCAAGCAGGACGCGGCCCGCGCGGTGGCGGCCTGCCGGGCGGCCGCGGCGGCGCTGCTGCGCGGCCTGTCCTACGAAAGGGCCGCCGACCTGCTGGAGACCGCCGTGTCGGTCAGGGCGCAGGCGCGGGTCCCGGGGCCGGTGGCGCCGCTGCTGGTGGAGCGGGCGGAGGCCGTGCTCCTGTGCGGGCGGCTGCGGGACGCGCGCACGATGTTCGACGAGGCCGCGGCGGTCGCCACTCGGGAAGGCGACGTGAACCGCCTGGCCAGGGCCGCGATCGGGCTGGGCGGGATCTGGGTGGACGAGCACCGTACCCGCATCGAGTGGGAGCGGGTGGCCGGCATCCAGCGTCGCGCCCTGGCCGCGCTGCCCGCGTCGGAGTCCTGCCTGCGCTCCCGGCTGACCGTGCGGCTGGCCGCCGAGGAGGTCTATCAAGGAGCGCCGGTCGAGCCGGTGCTCGCCGCGCTGGAGCAGGCCAGGCGCACCGGCGACGGCGAGGTCCTGGCCGAGGCGCTGTCGCTGTGCCACCACGCGCTGCTCACCCCCAGGTACGCCCGCGACCGCCTGCCCCTCGCCGAGGAGCTGATCAAGGTGGCGGCGGGGGCGGGCAAGGGCATGCTCGCCCTCATGGGGCTGTGCTGGCGAACCGTGGACCTGTTCCTGCTCGGCGACCCCCGGGCCGAACGCTCCCTGGCCGAGCTGCGCGACCGGGCCGAGTTCCTCACCTGCAAGACCATCGGCTACATCGTGGAGGCCATCGACGTCATGCTGCTGATCAGGGCGGGCCGGCTGGACGACGCCGAGGCCAGGGCCACGACCTGCTACCAGCTCGGCGAACAGGTCGGGGACGCCGACGCGCTCGGCTACCTGGGCGCGCACCTGGCGGTGATCCGGTGGGCGCAGGGCCGGGAGAGCGACGTGCTCGACATGGTCTCGGTCGTGGCGACCTCGCCGACGCTGGTGCCCGCCGAGTTCGCCTTCCGCGCCACCGTGGTCTGCTTCACCGCCGCCGCGGGCCGCCACGACGAGGCCCGTACGCTCCTGACCCGCCTCCTCGCCCCCGCCCCTCCCGCCGCCGGCCCGCCCGCGCCGTATCAGCCCGGGGCCGACCTGGCCGGGTTGCCCGAGTCGAGCACCTGGCTGGCCGGGATGGCGGCGCTCGCCGAGGCCGCGTACCTGCTCGGCGACGCGGACCTGGCCCGCAGGGTGTATCCGCTGCTGGAGCCGTACGCAGCCCTGCCCGTCATGGCCTCGCTCGCCACCGTGTGCCTCGGCTCGGTACGGCGGCCCCTCGGCCTGGCCGCCCTGGCCATGGGCGACCCGCGCCGCGCGGCCGGCCACCTGACCGGGGCCGTCGAGGCGACCCGCCTGCTCGGCAACCGCCCGGTCACCGTGCTGACCCAGGCCGACCTGGCCGAGGCGCTGATCGCCCTCGGTGAGCGCGAACGCGCGGCCGACCTGCTGCGGGACGCCGCGCTCGCGGCGAAGGAGCTGGACATGGGCCTGCGCGCCGAGCAGTGGACCGCCCGGCGGCTGGAGATCAGCCACCGCGAGGGCACCGTCCGCAAGGACGGGCGTACCTGGATCTTCACCCTCGGATCGCGCCGCGCCGCCGTCCCCGACATGGTCGGCGTCCGCCACCTGGTGACGCTGCTGCTCAACCCCGGCACGCCGATCTCCGCCCTGGAGCTCGCCACCGGCGAGGACGCCGCCTCCATGGCCCCGGCCGCGCGCCAGCCCCTGCTGGACGACCAGGCATTGACGGCCTACCGCGAGCATGCCCGCCGCCTCATGAACGAGATCGCCGAGGCGGACGCGGAGCCCGCCGAGCGCCTGCGCGCCCAGCTGGACCTCGTCATGGGGGAGCTGCGCGCCGCCACCGGCCGGGGCGGGCGGCGCAGGAGCTTCGCCGACCCGGGGGAGCGCGCCCGTACCGCCGTCAGGAAGGCCGTCAAGCGCGCGATCGACGAGATCACGGCGGCCGACCCCGAGATCGGCAGGTCCATCGCCGCCTCCGTGACCACCGGCACCCAGTGCCTCTACACGCCCGGCGACGTGACCTGGTCCTACCCTTCGCCCTGACGAGGCACCGCGCATCCCGGCCGGTTGAGGCGCCCGGACGGCGGGCCGCCCTGCGGGACGAGCAGGGCACGGCGGGCGCGATCCTGGTAGACGACGAGGGTGGGCGCCGGGATGGAGGAATGGAGCGCCTCGCGGATCAGGTCGCCGGCGAACTCGTACGCGCTGCCCGACACCACCAGCAACCCCCTGCCGAGCGCCCGTTCACAGTGCTCCGCCACCACCTGCGGCGGCAGCCCGAGCATCTCCCCGAGCAGCGGGGGATCGAACGCCGCCGCCCCCAGCACGCTGGCCGCCCGCAGCACCCGCCGGGCCTGGTCACCCAGCCCGCTCAGCCGGGCGAGCACGATGGCCCGCAGCGACGCCGGCACCCCGTGCCGGATCGCGCCCGGCTCGCCGAGCAGCGCCACCACGAGCTGCGGATGCCCCCGCGTCCGCCGGAACACCTCGTCGGCCAGCTCGCCCAGCCCGGCGCCGGCCGCCAGCTCCGCCACCGCGCCCGGCGGCAGCGGCCCCAGGCGCACCACCTCCGCCAGCCCGCGCAGCGCGTCGGTCACCGCCTCGTCGTCCGTGCGCACGGTCGCGACCACCAGCAGCCGGACCCCCGACGTCCGCCTGGCCAGATAGTGCACCAGCTCCACGGAGGCCGCCCCCGCCGCGTGCAGGTCCTCAAGGACCAGCAGCACGGGCTCCCGCTCGGCCAGCGCGCGCAGGAACGCGGTCACCGCCTCGTAGGCGTACCGGCGCTCCATGGGCTGTCCCTGCGACAGCGACTCCAGGGCCGGCGCCCACCCGCCCACCATGTCCCGCAGGAGCTGCCCGGCCAGGTGCGCGACGCGCGGGCGCAGCGCGTCCACGAACGGCTGCAGGAACAACGCCCGCTCGACCTCGTGACAGCGGGCCCGCAGCACGATCCCGCCCGTCGCCCCCGCCATCCGCTCCGCCTCCGTGGCCAGCCGCGACTTGCCGATGCCCGCCTCTCCGCAGATCAGCAGCACGCCGGTACGTCCCGCCGCGGCCTGCGCCCATGCCGCGGCGAGCCGGGCCACCTCGCTGGCCCGCCCCGCCGGCCCCCGCTCATAGGGCACCGCCACGGCGTCGGCGGCCGCGGCCTCCGGCGCGGGGGCGGGCTGCGGAGCGCGTACCGGCTCCTCGCGCAGGACCGCCAGGTGTACGGCCCGTGTCTCCGCCGCCGGATCGGTCCCCAGCTCCGCCGCGAGCCGGCGGCGCAGCCGCTCGTACGCCAGCAGCGCCTTGGCCGGCTCGCCCGCCGCCACGTGCGCCCGCATCAGCAGCCGGTAGGCCACCTCGTCGAACGGATCCGCGCTGACCGCCCCCTCGGCCGCCCGCCGCGCGCTCGCCGGATCGGCCGTGCGCAGCCCCGCCGTGGCCGCCGCGTGCCGCGCCCGCCGCACCAGGCCCGCCGCCTCCTCGCGGGCGGCCACCACCCATCCGGCGTCGTGCGGCTCGCCCTCCAGAACGGCCCCTTCGTGCAGCAGCTCCAGCGCCCGCCCGGCCGCGGCCCCGGCCAGCGCCGGCTCACCGGCCCCCAGGCATCCCTCCGCCTCGCCGGCCAGCGCGGCCGCCACGTCCAGATCGACCAGCACGCCGGGCGGCCCCCCGAGCCGATACCCGTGCCGCCCGCCGGTCACCACCCCTGGCCCGAGCGCCCCGCGCAACCTGCTGACCAGGGTCGCGACGTTCTCCGCCGGCCGTCTCGGCCCGCCGCCCGGCCACAGCGCCGCCACGACGCGGTCCGCGGCCACGGCCCGGCCGCGCTCGGCCGCGAGCAGTTTCAGCAACGTCCGTGCCTTGCCGCCGACCACCCCTCGCGGATACGGCACCCCGTCCCGCTCCACCGCGAAGGATCCGGCCAGCCGGATCAGCACATCATTCGGTACGGTCATGTTCCCCCCGGCGTGACAGCCCCCTGCCCTATTGGCGTGACACGCGCGTGCCACGGCCGTTCCACGGCGGCGGCACGAGATCTCGGGAGGTCAGAACGTCATGCGCCGCCCCGCGCGGCCTTCAGGTGGGCGGCCGCGGCCTGTTCGAGGTGGACGAGGTCGGAGGCCACGGTGGCGAACGTGTAGCCCTCGGCCAGCCGCCGGGCGGCCTGCTCGCCGGTGGGGTTGTGGATCCCGGCCGCGATCCCGGCGTCCCGCGCGGTCGTGCGGATCTTCTCCAGCGCGGCCTCGAACACGTCGGCGACCTCGGGATCGTTCGGGAACCTGCCGCCGACGGCCAGGCACAGGTCGGACGGGCCGACGTACACGCCGTCCAGACCGGGCGTGGCGCAGATGGCCTCGATGTCCGCCAGCCCCTCGGGGGTCTCGATCATGGCCAGGACCAGCACGCTCTCGTCCGCCTCCGCCGGGGTGGGGCCGATCCTGAGCATGGAGCGCATCGGCCCGTACGAGCGGCGTCCCTTGCCGGGGTAGCGGGCGGCCGACACGGCGCGGGCCGCGTCCTGCGCCGAGTCCACCAGCGGCACGATCACCCCGGCCGCGCCGAAGTCCAGGGCCCGGCCGATGACCGCGGGATCGGAGGACTCGACGCGCACGAGCCCGGCCGATCGGCCGCCCGCGTCGACGGCCATGAGGTTCGACAGCAGCCCGGCGGTGCCGATCAGCCCGTGCTGCCCGTCCAGCGCGACGTAGTCGTAGCCCAGCCTGGCCAGGCGCTCGGTGGCGACGGGGGCGTCGAGCACCACCCAGTAGCCGAGGCATTGTTCGCGGTCGCGGATCTTTCTGGCGAGCTCGGCTGCGGTCATGCCCTATCGATCTCCTCTGCGAACGTGCTCATCGGTTGTCTGCGGGCATCGGGCCGGCTCATCGGTTGTACGCCGGCATCGGCCGGTTGTCTGCCCGGCGATCGGCCGGTGTCTGCGGACATCGGGCCGTATCACCGGTTATATGCCGGCATCGGGCCGCGGAGCGGGTCGCCCACGGCGTCACAGGCGGCGGCCACGTCGGCGGGCAGCGGTCCGGCCGCCAGCGCCGCCAGGTTGGCGCGCAGTTGCCCGGGACCGGAGGCCCCGAGCAGCACGGAGCTCACCACCGGCTTGCCGAGCAGCCAGCGCAGCGACAGCTCGGCCAGCGGCACCCCGGCATCGAGGGCGACCGCGCCGAGCGCCTCCACCGCCTTGAACAGCTCCGCGTCCCAGTACCGCGCCCGATACATCGCCGCCACCCGCGAATCACCGAAGCGGCCCGTCTCGGGCGCCTGGTCGAAGCGATGCCTGCCGGTCAGCAGGCCGCCGCCGAGCGGGTTGTAGACCATCGTGCGCAGGCCGGCGCCGGCGGCGAACTCGGCGTACTCGTCCTCGATCCGCCTGGCCAGCAGGTTGTAGAGCTGCTGGGCGACCACGGGGCGCGGGCTCATCCCGGCGATCTGCCAGGCGGCGTAGTTGGACACGCCCAGGGCGCCGATCTTCCCCTCGGCGATCAGCTCTGCCACCGTGCCGAGGGTGTCCGCCAGGGGAGTGGCCCGGTCGGGCTGGTGCAGGTAGAACAGGTCCACGTGCTCGACCCGCAGCCGCCGCAGGCTGCCCTCCAGGCCGGCGCGCAGCCCGGCGGGGGACAGCGGCGCGTGCTCGCCGGCGTCGGGGTGCGGGATGCCCGCCTTGGTCGCCAGCACCACCCGGTCCCGCCGGCCGCGCAGCAGCTCGCCCAGGATCTCCTCGGCGGCGCCGCCCGCGTAGCCGTTGGCCGTGTCGACGCCGGTGACGCCCGCGTCCAGCGCCAGGTCGAGCATCCGCCCGGCGGTCTCCGCGTCGGCGGTGTCACCGAAGGTCATGGTGCCGAGCACCGGTTCCACGCTCATCGCGGGCCTCCTCTGGCCGCCGCCCGGCGGGTGTGCGTGCCGGATCTTCTGGGCAACTGTGGCATATTGCGCGCGTTCTGTGCAATTCTGACGGCGTGATTCACGCAGTTCGGGGAGGGGTGCGCATGGCTGGCGTGTTCGCCCTGGCGGACGACCTGTCCGGGGCGGCTGAGGTGGCGGCGGTGCTCATGTCGGCCGCGCGTCCTGCGCGAATCGCGCTGTCCGGGCCGCCGTACGCGTCCGGTCCCGTGGTGGTGGCCGATCTGGACGGCAGGCACCGTACGGAGGAACAGGCCGGGGACGCGGTACGGGCGGCGCTGCGGCACGCGGGCGACCGGCACGTCTTCCTCAAGATCGACTCCCTGCTCCGCGGCCACATCGCCGCATCGGCCGCCGCCACCCTGCAGCTCCCCTGCGACACGGCGCCCCCGGGCACGGCGGTCGCGGTCCAGCGCCCCTCTGCGGCGGAGCTTTCGGGCACCGCGGTCCAGCGTCTCTCTGAGGCGCGGTCCCCAGGCATGGTGGCGGTGCTCGCTCACGCGCTTCCGTCGGCCGGGCGGACGGTGGTCGGCGGCGTGCCCCTCATCCACGGTGTGCCGCTGCGCGAAACGCGCGCCTGGCAGGCCGAGTCCCGGCCCGCTCCCGCCTCCGTCATGGAGGCCCTGGGCGGGCTGCCCTCGGTGCTCGTTCCCCTGGCCACCGTCCGCGCGGGCTACGCGGACCTGGCCGCCGCGCTGTCCGCAGCCGCCGGGCGGGTCGCCGTGTGCGACGCGGAGACGGACGCCGACCTGGACGCCGTGGTGGCCGCCGCCCTGTCCGGCACGGGAACCGCGCGACCACGCCTCATCGGCGCCGGCGGCCTGGCCGCCGCCCTCGGCCGCGCCCTGAACAGCCCGGCACCCGCCCCGGCACCGGACGTCGCCGGCCCGGCGCCCGGCACCCCCTTGCTCGTCGTCGTCGGCACGGCGGAGCCCGACGCGGCCGACCAGGTCAAGCTGCTCATCGAACACGGCGCAGCGGCGATCGCCCTCACCCCGCAGGACCTCACCGCCCCAGCAGGACGGCAGCGAGCGGCACGACGCGTACGGGATGCGCTGCGAGCCGCCCCGCCCGCGGCCACCGTACTGACCATCGAGTGGCAAGGACCGGCACCACCCACCCTCACCCGCACCCTCGCCGGCATCGTGCGCCAGGCACTCGAAGGAACACCGGCCGACCTGGTCCTGACCGGCGGCGAGACCGCCAGGAGGGTCCTCGACGCGCTGGGCGTGCGCGAGCTGACCCCCGTCGCCCAGATCCACCACGGCGCGGTGCACAGCCGCACCCCGGAAGGCCGCTCGGTGGTCACCAGGCCGGGCAGCTTCGGCGGCCGCGACAGCCTCCTCCGGATAGCCGCCCACCTCAGACCACACGTCTCCCCAACAAGCGACACGTCCGCGAAAGGATGAAATGAGCACCCCTCTCATCGCCCTCACCATGGGGGACGGCTCCGGCGTGGGCCCGGAGGTCATCGTCGGCGCGCTGCTGGCCAAGGAGACCGCCGCGTTCTGCCGCCCGGTCGTCATCGGTGACGCCGGGCGGCTGCGGATGGCGGCCGGGTTCCTCGGCGTGCGGCCGGCGGTGGTCACCGTGAACGCCGTCGGGGAGGCCGTGTTCGAGCCGGGCCGGATCAACGTCATCGACCCCGGCCTGCTCCCCGCCGACCTGCCCTGGGGCGAGGTGTCGCCGGTCGCGGGGCACGCGGCCCACGAGTACGTGCGGCTGGCCGGTGAACTGGCGATGGCCGGCGACGTACGGGCGATCTGCACGGCCCCGCTGAACAAGGCGGCCCTGCACGCCGCCGGCCACGTCTACCCGGGCCACACCGAGCTCCTCGCCCACCTCACCGGGACGGAGGAGGTGTCGATGATGCTGTCCACCGCCAAGGTCAAGGTCATCCACGTCACCACCCACATCGGCCTGATCGACGCGGTCGCCCGCATCGAGCCGGGCCTGGTCGAGCGGACCATCCGCCGGGGCGAGGCGGCCCTGCGCGGCTCCGGCGTCGAACGCCCCAAGATCGGTGTCTGCGGCATCAACCCGCACGCGGGGGAGAACGGCCTGTTCGGGTACGGCGAGGAGGAGGTGAAGATCGTCCCCGCGGTCGAACGCCTGCGTGCGGAGGGCATGGACGTGCACGGGCCGCTGCCCGCCGACACCGCCTTCTTCCTCGCGGGCCGGGGCGACTATGACCTGATCGTGGCCATGTACCACGACCAGGGCCACGGCCCGGTCAAGATCCTCGGCTTGGAGGCGGGCGTCAACATCACCGTCGGCCTGCCCGTGATCAGGACCTCGGTCGATCACGGGACCGCGTTCGACATCGCGGGGAAGGGCGTCGCCGACGCCGGTAGCATGATCGAAGCCCTCCGCCAGGCGGCCGAGCTGTCGTCCGCGCAGGGGTTGTGACGGAAAGGGACCATCGATGGGCCGGGCAGCACAGGTTCGCCGCGACGAGATCGTCCGCCTCGCCACGACCACCGGCCTGGCGAGCGTCGAGGAGCTGTCGGCCCAGCTCGGCGTGACGGCTTCCACGATCCGCCGCGACCTCGCCCACCTCAAGGCCGAAGGGCTGCTGGCCCGCACGTACGGCGGGGCCATGGCCGTGGTCACCCACCCGGAGGCGTCGCTGCGGCAGCGCATCGGGGAGGCGTTCGAGGCCAAGCGCGCCATCGCGGCCTGGGCGGCGGCTCAGATCCGCCCCGGCGAGACCGTCCTGCTCGACTCGGGCTCGACCACCGGTGCCCTGGCCCACGAGCTCCGGCACTCCGTGGACCTGACCGTGGCCACCACCGGCCTGAACGCGCTGCAGGAGCTGGCCGGCGCGACGGGCGTACACGTGGAGTGCCTGGGCGGGACCCTCCGCCACGTGTCACAGGGCTTCGTCGGCCCCCTGGCGGAGGCGGCGCTCAGCCGGATGACGTTCGACCGCGTCTTCCTGGGCGCCGACGGCGTGACGGCGGAAGACGGCATCTGCGAGGCCAGCCTGCAGCAGACCCGCTTCAAGGAGCTGATGATGCGGCGCGCCCGCCACGTCTACCTCCTGGTGCACGCCGCGAAGCTGGGCCGCCGCCCGTTCCACGCCTGGGCCCGCATGCCCGACACCTGGACCCTGGTCACCGACTCGTCCGCCACCCCCGAGTCCCTGAAGCCCTTCGCCGCGCAGGGCGTGGAGACCGTCGTCGTGTGACCCCTGACGCAGGTCACCATGGGCGAACACGGACGCCTGACCGCCTGATCTGCCATGAGATGCTGCATTCGTGACCACCGAGCCCACCGGATCCGCCCCGCGCCGTGGCCGTGGCCGTCCCGGCTACGACCAGGCGGCCATCCTGCGCGCCGCCGTGGAGCTGTTCAACCGCAAGGGGTACGACGCCACCAGCATGGGAGACCTGGCCAAGGAGCTCGGGCTGACGAAACCGGCCATCTACCACCACGTCACGAGCAAGGAACAACTGCTCAGCCAGGCCCTGGACGACGCGCTCGACGAGCTGACCGCCGCCGTGACGGAGGCCACCGGCGACCGGGCGGGCCAGACCGCCTACGAGCGGCTGCGTGAGGTGGTGCGGCGCAGCGTGGAGGTGCTGGTGGCGCACCAGCCCGCCGTGACGCTGCTGCTGCGGGTGCGCGGCAACAGCGGGGTCGAGCTGGCCGCGCTCGAACGGCGCCGCTGGCTCGACGACCGCCTCGCCGAGCTGGTCGCCGACGCGGTCGCCGAGGGCGCGCTGCGTGACACCGTGCCGCCGGCGCTGGTGAGCCGGCTGCTGTTCGGCATGGTGAACTCGCTGGTCGAGTGGTACTACCCGGGCGGCGCGTACGACCCGGCGATGCTCGCCGACGCGATCACCGTCATCGCCTTCGACGGACTGGCCAAGCACGCGGCCTGAGCGGCATTCACCAGGTGTAGAAGCCCTGGCCCGCCTTGCGCCCGAGGTGACCGGCGGCGACGAGGTCCCGCAGGATCCGCGGCGGCTCGAACCGCGGCCCCAGCTCGCGGGCCAGGTGCTCGGCGATCGCCAGCCGCACGTCGAGCCCCACCACGTCGGTGGTGCGCAGCGGCCCCATCGGATGGCGGTAGCCGAGGGTCATGGCCGTGTCGATGTCGGCCGCGCTCGCGACGCCCTCCTCCAGCATGCGCATCGCCTCCAGGGCCAGGCAGACGCCCAGGCGGCTGCTGGCGAAGCCGGGCGAGTCGGCGACGGTGATCGGCGTCTTGCCCAGCGCGGCCACCCATTCCTGGGCCCGGGTCACGAGCTCCGGGTCGGTACGGGGGCCGGTGACGATCTCGACGAGCGCGCTCACCGGGACGGGGTTGAAGAAGTGCAGCCCGAGGAAACGGCCGGGGGCGGCCAGCACGTCGGCGAGGCCGTCGATCGACAGGCTGCTGGTGTTCGTGGCGAGCACCGCGCCCGCCGCCCGCCGCTCGACCAGGGCGAGCACCTCGGCCTTGAGCGCCGCGTTCTCCGGTACGGCCTCGACGACCAGCTCACAGCCGGCCAGATCGCCCGCGTCGGTCGTCGTGCGCAGGCGGGCGAGCGCGTCTTCGAGGGGGACGCCGAGCTTGCCCTTCTCGCGGGCCTTGGCCAGGCCGTCGCCGATCCGGACGCGGGCCGCCTCCGCCGTCTCGGGGCCGTTCTCCACGACGGTCACGTGGCTGCCGGAGGCGAGGAACGTGTGCGCGATCCCGGCCCCCATCCGCCCGCCGCCGAAGACGCCCACCGTCTGGGGCAGGGTCATGAGCGTGGCTCCTTCCGCCGGTTCAGGAACTCCGTCATCCGGGTCTGCTTCTCCTCGGTCTCGAACAGGACGGCCTGCGCGACGTCGTCCACGAACGGGTGCGCGGCCCTGGGCGCGTGGAAGACGGCCTTGGTCAGCCGGGTCGCCAGCGGCGCCCGCGCCGTGATGCGGTCGGCGAGCCGATGGCCGGCGGCCAGGAGGTCGCCGGGCTCCACGACCTCGTTGAGCAGCCGCACGGCCAGCGCCTCGTCGGCCGCCAGCACCCGGCCCGCGAGCAAAATCTCCTTGGCCAGCGGCTCGCCGACCAGCTCCGCGAGCCGCCAGGCCGCCCCGGCCGCCGCCAGGATGCCGAGCCCGGTCTCCGGATTGCCGAGCCGGGCCTGCGGCGTGCCGATGCGGAAGTCACAGGCGTAGGCGAGCTCGGCGCCGCCGCCGAGAGCGGGCCCGTCCACGAGGGCCAGGGTGGGCATCGGCAGCCGGTGGATCCGATCGAAGATCTTGGAGTTGATGCCGCGCAGCGCGTCCGTCCGGTCCCGTTCGCGCAGCTGGGCGATGTCCGCCCCGGCCGCGAACGTGCGCCCCTCGCCGATGAGGAGGACGACGCGCGGCTCCTCCTCGACGGCGGCGCACGCCTCGTGCAGCGCCGCGACCATCTCCCGGTCGATCGCGTTGCGGACCTCGGGACGGTTGAGCCGCCACACCACCCGGTCCCGCTCCTCCTCGACGATCAGCGTCATGACCGCTCCACCAGCAGCGCGGTGCCCTGCCCGACGCCCACGCACATGGTGGCCAGCCCGCGCCGGCCGCCGCCGCGTTCGAGCCGGCCGAGCAGGGTGACGAGGATGCGGGCCCCGGACGCGCCCAGCGGATGGCCGAGCGCGATGGCGCCGCCGTCGGCGTTGACGCGGTCGAGGTCGAGCCCCAGGTCGCGGACGCAGGCCAGGGACTGCGAGGCGAACGCCTCGTTCAGCTCCACGGCGTCGAGGTCGCCGGCGGACCAGCCGGCGCGGTCGAGCGCCTTGCGGGTGGCCGGGACCGGGCCGATCCCCATGATCTCCGGCGGCACCCCGGCGTTCGCCGCCGCCACCAGCCGGGCGCGCGGCGTCAGGCCAGAACGCTGGAGGAACCGCTCGCTCACCACCACCACGGCCGCCGCGCCGTCGTTGAGCGAGCTGGAGTTCCCGGCGGTGACGACCCCGTCGGGGCCGTTGACCGGCCGCAGCCGGGCCAGCCGCGCCAGGCTCGTGTCCGGGCGCGGGCCCTCGTCGGTGTCCACCACGCCGTCACCGACCGGCACCGCGACGATCTCGCCGGCGAACCGGCCGTTCTTGATCGCGGCGACCGCCCGCTCGTGGGAGCGCAGCGCGAACGCGTCGAGCTCGTCGCGGGTCAGGCTCCAGCGCGCCGCCACCGTCTCGGCGGTCTGCGGCATGGACGCGGTCGTCGCGGTGCCGAAGCGCGGGTTGGTGAAGCGCCAGCCGATCGAGGTGTCGAAGGACGCGCCCGGCTTGGCGAACGCCTTGGCCGGCTTCTCGGTGACCCACGGCGCCCGGGTCATCGACTCCACACCGCCCGCGACGACCACGTCGGCGTCGCCCGCCGCGATCATGGCGCGCGCGGTCGCGACCGCCGTGAGACCCGAGGCGCACAGCCGGTTGACGGTGAAGCCGGGCACCGTGTCGGGCAGGCCCGCCAGCAGCGCGGCCATCCGGGCGACGTCGCGGTTGTCCTCGCCGGCCTGGTTGGCCGCGCCGAGCACCACCTCGTCCACGAGGGCGGGGTCGATCCCGGCGCGGGAGACGGCCTCGCCCACGACGAGGGCGGCGAGGTCGTCGGGGCGGACGTGGGCGAGCGCGCCGCCATAGCGGCCTATCGGCGTCCGGACACCGGAGACGACGAAGGCTTCGGTCACGATAACTCCTAGGGTTCAGGCGTCGAAGTCGACGGTGACGTTCTCGCTGGCCGGGAATGTCTGACAGGTCAGGACGAACCCGGCGGCCACCTCCGACGGTTCGAGGGCGTAGTTGCGCCGCATGTCCACCTCGCCGTCGCGGACGACGGCCCGGCAGGTGCCGCAGACGCCGCCCTTGCAGGCGAACGGGAGGTCGGCCCGGGTCGACTGGGCGCCGTCGAGGATCGTCGTCTCCCGCGAGACGGCCGAGGTGGCCCGCCGGCCGTCGAGCACCGTCGTCAGCTCGGTGGTCGCGCCGGTCAGGGCCGCGTCTTCCCTGCGCGGCGCGGGCGGGGGCGCGTCCACGTAGAACAGCTCCACGTGCACGTTGCGGGCGGGGACGCCGAGGCCGGTGAGCACCTGGCGCGCCTCCTCCACCATGGCCAGCGGCCCGCAGAGCCAGACGTGATCGAACGTCTCGACCGGCACCAGGTCGGTCAGCAGGCGGCGCAGCCGGTCGCCGTCGAGCCGGCCGGAGAACAGCTCGACGTCGCGCGGCTCCCGCGACAGCACGTGCACCATCTGGAGCCGGGGGCCGTAGCGGTTCTTCAGGTCGCCGAGCTCCTCCGCGAACATCACGGTGCGGCTGGTGCGGTTGCCGTACAGGAGCGAGACCTGGGCGTCCGGATGGGTCAGCACCGTCGAGACGACCGACAACATCGGGGTGATGCCCGAGCCGGCGGCGACGCACAGGTGCCGCTCGCCCCGCGCCGGGTCGGCCCGCCACGAGCCGGACGGCGTGCGGACCTCGATCCGCGTGCCCGGCCGCACCTCGCGCAGCAGCCAGGACGAGAACAGCCCGCCCGGGATCTCCCGCACCCCGATGCGCGGCGCGGCCCCGGCCGGCGCGCAGATCGAGTACGACCGCCGGTGCTCCCGCCCGTCCACCACGCGGCGCAGGGTCAGCGACTGCCCCGCCCGGAAGGCGTACGCCTCGCGCAGCTCGTCGGGCACGGCGAAGGTGATCGCGGCGGCGTCCTCGCACAGGTGGTCGACCGCCGCCACGGTCAGCGCGTGAAAGGCGGCGGACGTCCGGGCCGGCGCGGGTCCGGGCGCGAACGTGGTCATCTCATATCTCCTTGACATGCTCGAAAGGCTCAAGGCAGTCGGTGCAGGTGTAGAGGGCCTTGCAGGCCGTGGCGCCGAACTCGGAGATCAGCCGGGTGGCCGCCGAGCCGCAGCGCGGGCAGGCGAGCGCGCGCCGCACGGGCCCGAGCGTGAGCACCACCGGCCCGGCCGCGCGGCGCGCCGGGCCCGGCGCCGACAGCCCGGCCTCGTGCAGGGCGCTCCGGCCCCGCTCGGAGATCCAGTCGCTGGACCAGGGCGGGTCGAGCACGACGCGCACCTCGACGCGCGGGAAGCCGGCGTCGTTCAGCCGGTGCACGAGGTCGTCGCGCATGGTCGCCATCGCCGGGCAGCCGGTGTAGGTCGGGGTGATCGAGGCGACGACGATCTCGCCGCCGTCCGGCTTCCGCTCGACGTCCACGGCGCGCAGCACGCCGAGGTCGGCGAGGGTGAGCATCGGCATCTCCGGGTCGCGCACCTGCGCGGCGACCTCGGAAGCGCGTTCGCGGGCGTTCACCAGCGCCCCGGAAGCGCGTTCCCGGGCGCTCACCAGCGCCCCGGAAGCGCGTTCCCGGGCGCTCACCAGCGCCCGCTCGGGTGCGCTCGGGCGACCACCTGCATCTCGGCGAGCAGCGGCCCGAAGTCCTCGGTGTGCGTGCCGTGCCGGCCACCGCCGGGCAGCGGCGCGACGTCCGGACGGGCGACGCCGCTCACGGCGAGCACTTGGTCGAGGACCGCGTCCACCTCGTCGCGCGCGGTGGCGGGATCGACGCCGACGCCGGCCCGCGCGAGCGACAGCTCGACCGGGTGCCCGGCGAACAGCTCGGCCTGGAACGGCCACAGCCCTTCGAGGGCCGCGAGGAGCCGGCGGCGCGACTCCTCGGTGCCCTGGGCGAGGGTGAGGAACCAGCGGCCCGCCCAGTCACGGTGGTAGGTGAGCTCCTTGACGCTCTTGGCGGCCACGGCGGCCAGGACGGAGTCGGTGCTCGCGCGCAGCCGTTCCAGCACCGCGAGCCGGGCCGTGGCGAACAGCAGCAGGCGGACCACCACGTGCGCGAAGTCGCCGTTCGGAACCTCGGCCAGGCGCACGTTGCGGAACCCGCCGGCGTCGCGGAAGAAGGCCAGCGCGTCCTCCGGCGGGACCGGCGAGCCCTCGGGGAGGGCCGGCGGCACGCCGGGGTCGGCGGCGGCCGCCCGCGCCAGCAGCAGGCGCGCCTGCCCGAGCAGGTCGAGCGCGACGTTGGCCAGCGCGATGTCCTCTTCGAGGTCGGGCGCGCGGCTGCACCACTCCGTCAGGCGCTGCGACATGATCAGCGCGTCGTCCCCGAGCATGAGGCAGTACGCGGCGAGCTCGGCGTGGTCGACGCCGCCGGGCACCGTCGTGTCGACGCCGGCCAGCGGGTCCTCGAAGTCGGTGCCGAAGGCCCACTGCGCGGAATCACCGCCGATCAGGCCGTCGAAGATGCTGCCGTGGTCGTCGCTCACGGTGGTCCGCCTTCCTGTGGTGTGGTGTCGCATCGGGTCACATGTGCGGGACGTCGTCGGGGATGTCGTAGAACGTCGGGTGCCGGTAGACCTTGTCGCCGTTCGGCGCGAACAGCGGATCCTTCTCGTCGGGACTGGAGGCCGTGATGGCGTCGGCCCGTACGACCCAGATGCTCACGCCCTCGTTGCGCCGCGTGTAGACGTCGCGCGCGTTCCGCAGCGCCATCGTGTCGTCGGGGGCGTGCAGGGATCCGACGTGCACGTGGTTGAGCCCGCGCTTGCTGCGGACGAACACCTCGTACAGCGGCCATTCCCGCCGGTCGGCGCTCATCGGGCGCCCGCCTTCGCGGACCGGTCGGCGAACGCCGTCGCGGCCTCGCGCACCCAGGCGCCGTCCTCGTGGGCGGTCCGGCGGTGGCTGATGCGCTGGGCGTTGCACGGCCCGTCGCCGCGCACGACGGCGGCGAACTCGTCCCAGTCGGGCGAGCCGAAGTCGTGGTGGCCGCGCTCGTCGTTCCAGCGCAGCTCCGGGTCGGGCAGCGTCACGCCGAGCGCCTTGGCCTGCGGGACCGACATGTCCACGAACTTCTGGCGCAGCTCGTCGTTGGAGTTGCGCTTGACGCCCCAGGCCATCGACCGCTCGCTGTTGGTGGACTCGGCGTCCGGCGGGCCGAACATCATCAGCGCCGGCCACCAGAACCGGTCGACCGACTCCTGGACCATGGCGCGCTGGGCGTCGGTGCCCCGCATCATCGTCATGAGCAGCTCGTACCCCTGCCGCTGGTGGAAGGACTCCTCCTTGCAGATGCGGATCATGGCCCGGCCGTAGGGGCCGTAGGAGGTGCGGCACAGGGGCACCTGGTTGCAGATCGCGGCGCCGTCCACGAGCCAGCCGATCGTGCCGACGTCGGCGTAGGACGGCGTCGGATAGTTGAAGATCGACGAGTATTTCTGCCGGCCGGCGAGCAGCAGCTCGGTCAGCTCCGTCCGGGAGACGCCCAGGGTCTCGCACGCCGAGTAGAGGTAGAGGCCGTGGCCGGCCTCGTCCTGCACCTTGGCCAGCAGGATCGCCTTGCGGCGCAGGGACGGCGCGCGGCCGATCCACTCGCCCTCCGGCTGCATGCCGATGATCTCGGAGTGCGCGTGCTGGGCGATCTGGCGTACCAGCGTCTTGCGGTAGGCGTCAGGCATCCAGTCGCGCGGCTCGATCCGGTCGTGGCGGGCGATGGTCGCGTCGAACGCGGCCAGCAGCCGCTCCGCCGCGTCCGGCTCCACCGGAGTCGTCGTCATCTCTCCTCCGACACCTCTGTCTTATTTACTTATCGCTCGGTCAGTAATACGGTGACATGAGTCGGGGCATCCGCGCAAGAGAGGAGACAGCGTGAGTACGCTGCTGGAGAGCTACGCCGCCGGACGATGGTTCCGGGCGGCGGACGACGGAGCGCCCTTGCTCGACGCCGCCACCGGCGACGAGGTCGCGCGCATCTCGAGCCGGGGGCTGGACGTCGCCGCCATGGTGCGGCACGCGCGCGAAACCGGCGGTCCCGCGCTGCGGTCCCTGACCTTCCACGAGCGGGCCGCCCTGCTCAAGGCGCTGGCCAAGCACCTGTCGGCGGCCAAGGACGAGCTCTACGCGCTGTCGTTGCGCACCGGCGCCACCGAGCGCGACACCTGGGTCGACGTGGACGGCGGCTTCGGCACCCTGTTCAGCTACGCGAGCAAGGGCGTGCGTGAGCTGCCGAACGACACGATCGTCCTCGACGGCGGCCTCGAACGCCTGGGCAAGGGCGGCACCTTCGCCGGTCAGCACCTCTACACCTCCCGGCCGGGCGTCGCGGTGCAGATCAACGCCTTCAACTTCCCCGTCTGGGGCATGCTGGAGAAGCTCGCGCCGGCCTTCCTGGCCGGGCTGCCGACGATCGTCAAGCCCGGGAGCCAGACGGCCTACCTCACCGAGCTCGTCGTCCGGCGCATCATCGAGTCGGGCATCCTGCCGGAAGGAACGCTCCAGCTCATCGCCGGCAGCGCGGGCAACCTGCTCGACGAGCTGACCGTGCACGACTCCGTGGCCTTCACCGGCTCCGCACACACCGCCGGCATCCTGCGCCGCCACCCGAACGTGCTCGACGGCGGCGTCGTGCTGGGCGTCGAGGCCGACTCGCTCAACTGCTCCATCCTCGGCCCCGACGTGCGGCCGGACGACCCCGAGTTCGATCTGTTCATCAAGGGCGTCGTCGCCGAGATGACGAGCAAGGCCGGGCAGAAGTGCACTGCAATCCGCCGGGTGCTGGTGCCGGAGAACCTGGCCGACCAGGTGGCCGAGGCCCTGGCCGCCCGCCTGGCGAAGGTCACCGTCGGTGACCCGCGCAACCCCGATGTGCGGATGGGCCCGCTGGCCGGCCTCGGCCAGCGCGACGAGGTGCGCAAGGCCGTCGAGGCGCTGCGGGCGAGCGCCGAGGTCGTCTTCGGCGACCCCGGGGGCGCGGCCCTGCTCGACGGCGACGCCGAGCGCGGCGCCTTCATGACCCCGCTCGTGCTGCGCGCCCGCCCCGGCGCCACCGAGCCGCACGACGTCGAGCCGTTCGGCCCCGTCAGCACCGTGCTCACCTACGACGGCGTCGAGTCGGCGCTCGCGCTGGCCGCCCGCGGCAAGGGCAGCCTCGTCGCCTCCGTCGTCACCCACGACCCGCAGGTCGCGCGCTCGGTGGTGCTCGGGCTGGCACCGTGGCACGGCCGGGTCCTCGTCCTCGACCGGGACGACGCCAAGGAGTCCACCGGGCACGGCTCGCCGCTGCCCGTCCTCGTGCACGGCGGCCCCGGCCGGGCCGGCGGCGGCGAGGAGCTCGGCGGTGTGCGGGCGGTGCTGCACCACATGCAGCGCACCGCCGTCCAGGCGTCGCCCGACCAGCTCACCGCGATCACCGGCCGCTGGACGACCGGCGCCGCCCGCGCCGCGTCCGGCGTGCACCCCTTCCGCAAGTCGCTGGCCGAGCTGCGGATCGGCGACACGATCGCCTCTGAGAAGCGGACGGTGTCGCTCGCCGACATCGACCACTTCGCCGAGTTCACCGGCGACACCTTCTACGCGCACACCGACCCCGAGGCGGCCGCGCGCAACCCGCTGTTCGGCGGCATCGTCGCCCACGGCTACCTCGTCGTGTCCCTCGCCGCCGGCCTCTTCGTCGATCCGGCGCCCGGCCCGGTCCTGGCCAACTTCGGCGTGGACGCCCTGCGTTTCCTCACCCCGGTCAAGGCCGGCGACACCATCGACGTGACGCTCACCGTCAAGCAGATCACGCCGCGAAGCAACGCGGATTACGGCGAGGTGCGCTGGGACGCCGTGGTGGCCAACCAGGAAGGGCAGCCGGTCGCCACCTACGACGTGCTGACCCTGGTGGCGAAGACCTGGGAGGACTGACGTGCTCAGCGTCGAACGGGACGGCGCGGTGGCCGTCCTCACCCTCGATCGCCCCGACCGGCGCAACGCGCTCGACGCCGGGCTCAAGACGGCGCTGCGCCACGCGCTGGCGGCCGCCGCCGACGACGACGGCGTCCGCGCGGTGCTGCTGACCGGCGCGGGCAAGGCGTTCTGCGTCGGCCAGGACCTCGCCGAGCACGCGGCCGGGCTGCGCGCCGACCCCGGCCACGCGTTCGACACCGTGGAGGCGGACTACGCGCCGATCATCCGGCTGGTGACCACGATGGCCAAGCCGGTCGTGGCCGCCGTCAACGGCGCGTGCGTCGGTGCCGGGCTGGCTCTCGCGCTCGCCTGCGACCTGCGGGTGCTCGCCGAGGAGGCGGTGTTCGCCACGGCGTTCACCGCGATCGGGCTCACCTGCGACTCCGGGCTGTCGGCGACGCTCACCCGGGCGGTCGGCGAGGCCAGGGCCAAGGAGCTCGTGCTGCTCGGCCGGTCGTTCACCGCCGAGCAGGCGGTCGCGTGGGGGATCGCCGGCCGCGTCGTTCCCGGCGCGGACGTCGGCAAGGCCGGCCTGGAGCTGGCGGCCCGGCTCGCGGCGGGGCCGACCGCCGCCTTCGCCGAGTCCAAGCGGCTCATCTCCGAGTCGTGGGGCCGCGACCTCGGGACGGTGCTCACGGACGAGGCCCGCGCACAGGAACGCCTCGGCCGGACCGGCGATCACGCCGGAGCGGTCGAGGCGTTCCTCGGCAAGCGCGAGCCCGTCTTCAGCGGGCACTGACCTCCTGGGCCTGCTGGACCGCCAGGTCGATGGCGGTCCAGGCCATGGCGGTGGCGCCGTCCAGGACCGCCCGATCGGCGGCCGGGGTGGCGCACGCCGCGGTGAACTCCGGCTGGTGGTTGGCCGCCGGCAGGCAGTCCAGCCCGAGCATCGGGTGGATGCTGCGGACGACATGCGAGACGTTGCCCATGTCGGTGGCCGCGCCGGGCGGGCCGCCGCCGGGCAGGTCAGGGAAGACGCGCCCGAGCGCCTCGGCGTTGGCCCGGTACAGGCCCAGCAGGACCGGGTCGGGCCGCATGTCGGCGTAGTCGAGGCCGATCGGGGTGAGCGTCAGGTCGCAGCCGGTGGCCAGCGCCCCGGCCTCGAAACAGCGCCGCACCCGGGACTTCAGGCCGGCCAGGCCCTCGAACGCCGGCGACCGCACGATCCACCGGCCGGAGCTGGCGTCGGGGATCACGTTCGCCGCGCTGCCGGCCTCGGTGACGATGCCGGCGATCCGGTCGCCCGCGCCCGTCTGCTGCCGCAGCAGCCCGATCGCCACCTGCGCGACGGTCATCGCGTCGGCGGCGTTGACGCCCAGCTCCGGGTAGGCGCCGGCGTGGGCCGGCTTGCCCCGGTAGGAGACCTCGAACTGGGTGACGGCCGCCCCAGGCATCGCCGCCATCTCGACGGCGGCCGGATGGACCATCATCGCCGCGTCGATGCCCTCGAACGCGCCCCGTTCCAGCATGCGGATCTTGCCGCCGCCGCCCTCCTCGGCCGGGGTGCCGAGCACGGTCACCGTCAGCCCGAGGTCGTCGGCCAGGCCGGCCAGCGCCGCCCCGGCGCCGACCGCGGCGGCGGCGATGACGTTGTGCCCGCAGGCGTGGCCGATGTCGGGCAGGGCGTCGTACTCGGCGCAGATCCCGATGTGCAGCGGGCCCGTGCCCACCGTCGCGCGGACGGCGGTGGGCAGGTCGTAGCAGCCGTGCCGGACGTCGAAGCCGGCGGCGCCGAGCGCGTCCGCCACCCACGCGCTCGCCCGCGTCTCCTCGAAGGCCAGCTCGGGGTGGGCGTGGATGCGGTGCGACAGGTCCACCAGGCGCTCGCTCCAGTCGCCGACGACGTCCGCGGCCCGGCGCTTGGCGCCTTCCTGCGTCTCTTTTACGCCCGTCATCAGGCCGTCGGAGCGAGGTGGACGGATGTGGGGCGGGTGGCGGCGTCGTAGGCCGCGCGGGCGCCGGTGGCCCCCATGCCGCTGTCGCCGGCCGGCTCGTAGAGCCGCTCGGGGCCGCCGCCCTGCCACTGGTTCACCCACACCACGCCGGCGGGGATGCGCCGCGCCGCCACCACGTGCTCCGGGTCGCCGGTGTAGACGGTGGCGGCCAGGCCGTAGCGCGTGGCGGCCGCCCGCTCCAGCCCCTCCTCGAAGGAGGCGACGACGGCGACGGGGGCGAGGGGGCCGAAGGTCTCCTCGGTCATGACGAGCATGGACTCGTCCACGCCGGTCAGCACGGTGGCGGGGTAGAAGAACCCCTTGCCCTCGGGTACGACGCCGCCGGTGCGGACGGTCGCGCCGCGTTCGACCGCGTCGGTGACGTGCCGGACGACGATGTCCCGCTGCCGCCGGTCCACCAGCGGCCCCAGGACGTCGCCGGTGGTGTAGCCCGCGGCGGCCGTCACCAGGGCGTCGATGAAGGCGTCGGCGACGTCGCGGTGCACGTAGATCCGCTCCATGGAGGTGCAGATCTGGCCCGAGTTGGCGAACGCTCCGAACGCCACGGCGGCGGCGGTCGCGACGGGGTCGACGCCCGCGTCCACGATCACCGGGTCCTTACCGCCGAGCTCGAGGATCGCGCGGTGCAGCAGGCCGCCGCTCTCCGCGCCGACCCGGCGGCCGGCCTCGATCGAGCCGGTGAAGTGCACCAGCCCGATCCCCTCCGCGGCGACCAGCGGCGCTCCGGCGCGCGAGTCGCCCAGCACCAGGTTGACCACGCCGTCCGGCAGGTCCATGAGCTCCAGCAGCCGCACCGCCGACATGGGGGAGCGCTCCGAGGGCTTGATCACGACGGTGTTGCCGGCGGCCAGCAGCGGGCCGATCGCCCCCAGCGTCATGGGAATGGGGAAGTTCCACGGCACGATGACCGCCGCCACGCCGACGGGGCTGCGCACGATCGTGGTGCCGCCGCCGTCCGTGCCCGCGATGGTCTCCTCGAACGGGTAGTCCAGGGCCTCGGCCGCGGCGCCCTTGAGCCCCATCGCCGCGCCGCCGATGAAGGCGCTGCCGAGGGCGACGGGCTTGCCCATCTCGGCGCACTCGACCTCCGCCAGCTCCTCGGCGTGCGCGGCGATCGTGTCCGCCCAGCGGCCGATCAGGTCCACGCGCTCGGCGACCGGCAGCGCGGCCCAGGCCGGAGCGGCCTTCGCGGCCGCGTCCACGGCCAGGCGGACGTCCTCCGCCGAGCCGCTGGGGCAGCGGGCGACGACCTCCTCGGTCGCCGGGTTGATCACCTCGTGGAAGGCGTCGCCCCGGGAGTCCGTCCAGATGCCGCCGATCAGGTTCTGCAGGGTCTTCACAGTGCTCCTTAGAGGCGGTCGGCCATGAGCTCGCCGACCATGATCGAGGCCAGGTTGGTGTTGGCGCGGGGGACGGACGGGAAGATCGACGCGTCGACCACCCGCAGCCCCTCCACCCCGAGGACGCGGCACGACGGGTCGACCACGGTGGCGGCGTCGCCGGGCGCGCCCATCCGGCAGGTGCTGGTGCCGTGCTGGGCGTCCATGGCGGTGGTGAGGAGGTAGTCGTCGAGCCGGGCGTCGTCGTCGAGGACGGCGAACAGGCGGCTGTTGCGGGCCTCGACGCTGCCCTCGACGATCTCCGCGGCCTCGGGGGAGCGGGCCAGCCCGACCAGCGCCCGTACGCCGTCGCGCAACCGCGCCAGGTCGCGGGCGTCCGACAGCATGCGCTCCCTGACCTCGGGCTGGGCCTGCGGATCCGCGGACGTCAGCGTCAGCACGCCGCGCGAGAAGTTCTGGTTCAGCCACACGCCGAACCCGCCCGCCGGCAGGCTCGTGTCGGCGGACTCCATGGCCAGCACGTTCTGGTTCAGCGAGACGAACATCATGTCGTACGGCAGGGCGCCGGGGCCGCTGGTGTAGCGGACGCAGACGTTGGTGTGGCGGTCGTCGGGCGTCTTGATGGCGGCCTCGGCGGTCAGCGGCAGCTCGACGACGATCATGGGGTGGTCCTGCATGCCGACGCCGACAGGCAGGTCCCGGCGTACGGTGATGCCCAGGCGACTCAGGTCGGCGGCCGGGCCGATGCCCGACCGCAGCAGGATCGCCGGAGAGTGGATCACTCCGGCGCTGAGCACGATCTCGTCGGCGTACTCGGTCACCGCCGCGCCGTCCTGGATCACCCGGACGCCGGCCGCCCGGTCACCGGCGAAGACGAGCCGGTCGACCAGGGCGTCACCGCGGATGGTGAGGCCGGCCAGGGACCGGGCCGGTTCGAGGTAGCCGTCGTTGACCGTGACCCGGCGGCCGGCGCGCGAGTTGATCGGGTAGGGGGACACGCCGTACGCCTGGGGCGCGTTCACGTCCGGGGCCCACGGGTGCCCGGCGGCCAGCGCGGCGGCGGCCAGCCCGGCGTCTCCGCCGCCCCACTGCTCCCGCGGCGCCCGGTAGATCGGGGTCGGCCCGCCGCGCCCGTGGTAGGGCTCGTCGCCGAACTGCTCGTCGTCCTCCAGCCTGGCGAAGTAGGGCAGCACGTCGGCGGCCGACCAGCCGGCGCAGCCGGCCGCGGCCCAGTCGTCGAAGTCCTCCATCGGCGGGCGGATGGCGATCTGCCCGTTGATCGCCGAGCTGCCGCCCACGCCGCGTCCCCGCCAGTAGGGGGCCTGCGGCTGCTTGTCGGTACGGGAGGAGGTGACGCCCATCCAGACCAGGCCGTCGACGGCGGTGGGGTCGAGCAGCGCGCGGCCCGGGTTCGGCGAGCGCCACGCCTCGTGCATCGCGGCCGAGCGGTAGTCGGGCCCGGCCTCCAGCAGCAGGACGCGCTTGCCGCGCTCGGCGGACCGGGCGGCCAGTGCCGCGCCGGCGGAACCGGCTCCCACGACGATGATGTCCCAGCCCGTGTCTGTCACGGAGAACCTCCTGCGATTCGGCTCAGGGGAGCGCGGCACCGGATCCGTCCGGAGCGCGTGTTAGCCGGTAGACTGCCGCTTAGACGAAAGTTCAGTCAATAGTGAACATTCAAATTTTTTTGAGAGTTTAGGGGCCGATGGTGTCCAGCGCCCTCGGCGCGAGCTGCTGAGCCTGGCCGAGAACGCGGCGCGCCGACCGGTCAGGTGGCCCGCCACTCCGCGCCCGGGCCGCGGGCCTCCTCGAACACCAGCCACGTGCGGGTGGCGCGCACGCCGGGGATGTCCTGGACGCGCTCCAGCACCACGTGCCGCAGCGTCGCGTTGTCCGGCGTCCTGACCAGCACCAGCACGTCGTAGTCGCCGCCGACCATGGCGAAGTGCTCCACGTAGGGGGTCTCCCGCAGCCGGGCCGACACAGCGCGCCAGGAGTTCTGCTCGATGGTGACCGACACGTACGCGCTGGTGCCCAGACCCGCCTTGCGCGGTGCCACCTCGGCCCGGAATCCGGTGATCACCCCGTCGTCCGTCAACCGGGTGAGGCGGGCGTAGGCGTTGGCGCGCGAGATGTGCACGCGCTCGGCCAGCGACCGCACCGACATCCGGCCGTCACGCACCAGCTCGGCGATGATCGCGCGGTCCACTTCGTCGAGCTGTCCGGCCGAACGTCCCGGCCAGCCCCCCTCAGTGCCCTCTCCGGCAGACATTTGGCCCTCCTTAAGCCTTAGTACAGCCATTTGTCGCCTATCATGCCCGATGTCTTGAACGGATGGCTCCGCAGGCGGACGCTTTGCTTGTCAAACGTCCAGAGAAAGTGAGCGTCGCATGTCCGTGCGGACGAGCCGCCGAGCGGTCGACGGCCTTCTCCCCTCGCCCGAGCCGGTTCGCTTCGTCGCCGAGGACGGCACGGCCGTCGAAGCGCCGGCCGGATATCGGGCTCCGGCGGACGAGCAGCTTCTGGAGGGCTACCGCCGGATGGTCCTGGGCCGCCGCTTCGACCGTCAGGCGACCGCCCTGACCAAGCAGGGCCGGCTCGCCGTCTACCCGTCGAGCCGGGGGCAGGAGGCCTGCCAGGTCGCCGGCGTGCTCGCGCTGCGCGCCGATGACTGGCTCTTCCCCACCTACCGGGACTCCGTGGCCCTGGTCGCCCGGGGCGTCGACCCCGTCGAGGTGCTCACCCTGCTGCGCGGCGGCTGGCACTGCGGCTACGACCCGGTGGCCACCCGCGTCGCGCCGCAGTGCACGCCGCTGGCCACCCAGACGATCCACGCGGTCGGCATGGCCGAGGCGCTGCGCCGCAAGGGCGAGGACGCCGTGGTCATGGCCTTCATCGGCGACGGCGGCACCAGCGAGGGCGACTTCCACGAGGCGCTCAACTACGCGGCCGTGCTCAACGCGCCGGTCGTGTTCTTCGTGCAGAACAACAAGTACGCGATCTCCGTCCCGCTGGCCAAGCAGAGCGCGGCGCCGGCGCTGGCCTACAAGGGGATCGGCTACGGCATGCGTTCAGAACAAGTGGACGGCAACGACCTCGTCGCGGTGCTGTCGGTGCTCGGCCCGGCGGTCGAACGGGCGCGGACGGGCGGCGGCCCGTCCCTGGTGGAGGCGCACACCTACCGCATGGACGCGCACACCAACGCCGACGACGCCACCCGCTACCGCGAGACGGAGGAGGTCGAGCAGTGGGCGGCGGCCGACCCGCTCGCCCGCCTGGAGACCTACCTGCTGGGCCGGGGCCTGCTGGACGCCGAGGCCGTCGCCGCGGCGAACCAGGTCGCGGAGGAGTTCGCCGCGCGGCTGCGCGAGCGGATGAACGCCGATCCCGAGATGAACCCGTACGAGCTGTTCGACCACGTCTTCGCCGAGCCCACACCCCAGCTGCGCGAGCAGCGGGCGGTGCTGGCGTCCGAGCTGACCGCGTCGGAGGAGTGACATGACCGAGATGACGATGGCGCAGGCGCTCAACACCGCGCTGCGGGACGCGCTGCGCGAGGACGAGCGCGTGCTCGTCTTCGGCGAGGACGTCGGCCCGCTGGGCGGCGTCTTCCGCATCACCGAAGGCCTGACCAAGGAGTTCGGCGAGGAGCGCTGCTTCGACACGCCGCTCGCGGAGTCGGGGATCGTCGGCCTGGCCGTGGGCCTGGCCATGGGCGGCTTCCGGCCGGTGGTCGAGATGCAGTTCGACGCCTTCGCCTACCCGGCGTTCGAGCAGATCGCCTCGCACGTGGCCAAGCTGCGCAACCGCACCCGGGGGCGGCTGTCGCTGCCGATGGTGATCCGCATCCCGTACGCGGGCGGCATCGGCGGCGTCGAGCACCACTGCGACTCCAGCGAGGCCTACTACGCGCACACGCCCGGCCTGAAGGTCGTCACCCCGGCCACCGCCGACGACGCCTACTGGCTGCTGCGCGAGGCCGTCGCCGACCCCGACCCGGTGATCTTCATGGAGCCCAAGCGGCTGTACTGGTCGAAGGGCGAGGTCAGGGCCGAGCCAGCACCCCGCTTCGGCCAGGCGGCGGTCGTGCGCGAGGGCCGCGACGCGACGCTGGTCGCCTACGGGCCCAGCCTCTCGGTGGCGCTCCAGGCCGCCGACGCCGCCGCCCAGGACGGCATCTCGCTCGAAGTGGTGGACCTGCGCACGATCGTGCCGTTCGACGACGAAACCGTCGTGGCGTCGGTGCGCAAAACCGGCCGGTGCGTGGTCGTCCAGGAGGCCCAGGGGTTCGCCGGGGTGGGCGCGGAGATCGCGGCCCGCGTACAGGAGCGCTGCTTCCACTCGCTGGCCGCGCCCGTGCTGCGGGTGGCGGGGTTCGACATCCCCTACCCGCCGCCGATGCTTGAGCACTCGCATCTGCCGGACGCCGAGCGCGTCCTCGACGCGGTGGACCGGCTCCAGCTCGACGACCAGCCGGACCTCGCGCACCTGTCACGGGAGGCGTCATGACCACCACCGTCACGGGGCAGGTGTTCCGCCTGCCCGACCTGGGCGAGGGCCTCACGGAGGCCGAGATCATCGACTGGAAGGTCGCCGTCGGCGACGTGGTCGAGGTCGACCAGATCGTGCTGGAGGTCGAGACGGCGAAGGCCGCCGTGGAGCTGCCCGTCCCTTATGCCGGGACTGTGCTGAGGCTGCACGCCGCGGCGGGCACGGTGCTGTCGGTGGGGGAGCCGCTCATCGAGGTCGGGACCGCGGACGCGGCGGATCCGGCGGCCTCCCGGTACCGGGAGGAGGAGCAGGCCGGGTCCGGCAACGTCCTGATCGGGTACGGCACGGGCCACGGCGCCGGCCCCCGCCGACGCCGCCGCGCCCGCCCGGCCGGGACGTCTGCCGAGACGCCTATCGAGACGTCCGCTGGGACGTCTGCTGGGACGTCTGCTGGGACGTCTGCTGGGACGTCTGCTGGGACGTCTGCTGGGACGTCTGCTGGGACGTCTGCTGGGACGTCTGCTGGGACGCCCACCAAGACGTCTGCCAGGACGTCCGCCGAGACGTCCGCCGAGACGGCCACCAAGACGTCCGCCGAGACGGCCACCGAGACGGGCGCCAGGACGGCCACCAGGACGGGCGCCGAGACGGGCGCCAGGACGTCCCCCGTGGTGGCCCCCGCCACTGCACCGGAGCCGGCGGACGCCGTTCGACATGCGCCCCGCGTGATCTCGCCGCTCGTCCGTAAGCTCGCCCGTGAGCACGGGCTGGACCTCACCGCCGTCACCCCCACCGGGCCGCGCGGTGTGATCCTGCGCCGCGACGTCGAGCAGGCCATCGCCGGGCAGACCCCCGAGACGCCGTCGTCCCCGGAGGGGAAGCGCATCCCGTCTCCGGAGGGGGAGCGCATCCCGCTGCGCGGCCTGCGCCGCGCGGTGGCCGACAAGCTGACCCGCAGCCGCACCGAGATCCCCGACGCCACCACCTGGGTGGACGTGGACGCCACCGCCCTGCTCACCACCAAGGACGAGCTGAAGCGGGCCCGCCCCGACCTCGGCATCGGCCTGCTGGCGATCATGGCCCGCATCTGCGTGTCCGGCCTGCGCCGCTTCCCCGAGCTGAACTCCTCGGTGGACGTCGAGCGGGCCGAGATCGTCCGGCACGGCCACGTCAACCTCGGTTTCGCCGCGCAGACCGACCGCGGCCTGGTCGTGCCGGTGGTCCGGGACGCGCACCAGATGACGACCGCCGAACTGGCCGCCGAGCTGACCCGGCTGACCGGCCTGGCCCGCGCGGGCCGGCTGCCGCCCGCCGCCCTGACCGGGGGCACGTTCACGCTCAACAACTACGGGGTCTTCGGCGTGGACGGATCCACCCCGATCATCAACCACCCCGAGGCGGCGCTCCTCGGCGTCGGCCGGATCATCGACCGCCCCTGGGTGGTGGACGGCGCGGTCGTGCCCCGCAAGATCACTCAGCTGTCCTTCACCTTCGACCACCGGGTCTGCGACGGCGGCGCCGCCGGCGGCTTCCTGCGATACGTGGCCGACTGCGTCGAGCAGCCCTCCGTCCTGCTGGCTCACACGTAGTCGAGCAGCCCTCCGTCCTGCTGGCTCACACGTAAGGGAGGCCCCATGGTTCTGCTCCGCCCGTCCCTGGTCGAGCTCCAGTCGTACGTCCCGGGGCGCAAGCTGCCCGGCGCCGTCGTCCTGGCCAGCAACGAATGCCCGTACGGCCTGCTGCCCGAGGTCGCCGCCCGGGTCACCGAGCTGACCGGCGGCCTGTCCCGTTATCCCGACATGGGGGCCACCCGGCTGCTCGACGCGCTCGCCGCCCACCACGGCGTGCCGGCCGAGCGGATCGCGGTGGGGGCGGGCTCGTCCGAGGTCTGCGGCCAGCTCCTGCACGCCGTGTCGGCGCCGGACGGCGAGGTCGTCTTCGGCTGGCGTTCGTTCGAGGCCTACCCCATCCTCACCACCGTGGCCGGCGGCACCGCCGTACGGGTCCCGCTGCGGGAGCACGTTCAGGACCTGGACGCCATGGCGGCGGCCGTCACCCGCCGGACCCGGCTGGTCTTCGTCTGCAACCCCAACAATCCGACCTCGACCCCCGTCGGCGAGGCCGCCCTGCGCGCTTTCGTCGACCGCGTGCCCGAGCAGGTGCTGATCGTCATCGACGAGGCCTACCACGAGTACGCCGACCCCGCCGTGGTGCCGGACGCGCTCGCCCTGTTCGGCGACCGGCCCAACGTCGTCGTCCTGCGGACCTTCTCCAAGGCGTACGCGCTGGCCGGGCTCCGCGTCGGCTACTGCGTCGGGCCGCCCGGCGTCATCGCCCAGGTACGCAAGGCGCAGACCCCGTTCAGCGTGAGCGCCCTGGCCCAGGAGGCGGCCGTCGCCGCGCTCGGCGAGCACGAGGAGGTCGCCCGCCGGGTCGCCGTCACGGTCGGGGAGCGCGACCGCGTCACCCGCGCCCTGCGGGCTCTCGGCCACGACCTGCCGGACTCCCAGGCGAACTTCGTGTGGCTGCCGCTCGGCGCGGACAGCGCCGGCTTCGCCGCCCACTGCCTGGACGGCGGCGTCATCGTGCGCGCCTTCCCGGGCGAGGGGGTGCGCGTCACCATCGGGCTGCCCGAGGAGAACTCCGCCTTCCTCACCCTCGCCGGGGACTGGACGCCCACGCTGAGGTAGGTCAACACCATTCAGCGACAAATGGATGATTCCGCACAACAAAAAGCCCCAGACTCCCGGCAGTGCCGTGAGCTGGGGCGACAGTTCCTGTTGGACCAGGTCCAACAAGGAGACTGGTGGACGATACTGGGATTGAACCAGTGACCTCTTCCGTGTCAGGGAAGCGCTCTCCCGCTGAGCTAATCGTCCGTATTGAGTGATAACTCAGAGCGGAAGACGGGATTCGAACCCGCGACCCTCACCTTGGCAAGGTGATGCTCTACCACTGAGCCACTTCCGCATGGTGTTGCCATTACTCTAGCGGATCCCCGAGGGGCCGCTGGTCACCGAGGTGGAGACGGGATTTGAACCCGTGTAGACGGCTTTGCAGGCCGCTGCCTCGCCTCTCGGCCACTCCACCAGGAGTTTTACTCCGAGCGGAAGACGGGATTCGAACCCGCGACCCTCACCTTGGCAAGGTGATGCTCTACCACTGAGCCACTTCCGCGTGAATCCCCGGCGGTGTGCGCCGGGCCACGGGAAAACCATATCGTCTTCGCGGAGTGCCCGTGCGCAGCAAGCGGCCCGTGGGAGCAAATTCAGCGGGTCAGGCGCACGTCCTTGGCCATCACGAACATCACCCGGTGCCCGAGCTGGATCTGGTAGTAGCGGGTCGTGCCGGTCGTGGTGACGTGCCGGGCCGGGCTGAAGGCGCCGGCGGCGTAGTAGGAGCCGGTGATCGTGTCGCCCACCGTGTACGTCTGGCCGGGCGCGATCTTGTACTGGAGCGGGATCAGGGCCTGGTACGACGCGCTCCGGTAGGCGGACTTCTCCGGGTACGCGCGCCCGTACACCCTCGTGTCGGGACGCAGCGGCGTGACCGTCGGGCCCTTGGCGGGGACGGCGGCCGGGTTCGCGGCCGGGTTGTGGAACCAGGCCTTCTGGCCCAGGTACCAGATCGCCGTCCAGTCGCCCTGCCTGGCCGCGACGGCGTAGCGCTGGCCGGTGGAGGCGCGGGCGCTGTGGTCGTACACGCTGTACGTGCTGGGCTTGCCCGGATGCTTGCCGGAGTCGGTGATCAGGGAGGAGGTCTCGCTCGGCGCCGTGTGCAGCCACACGCTGGCGGCACCGTGCGCGGGGCAGGCCTGGCCGGGCTTGGTGGACACGCAGCCGGTGAAGCGCGGGCGGTTGGTGTCGTACGACGGGCGGATCATGAGGGAAGTGCCGTCCTTGTCACCCTTGATCGGCCGGTCCATCAGGTCGAAATAGTGGGCCCAGTCCCAGTACGGGCCCGGGTCCTCGTGCATTCCGGCGACGGTGCCCGGGGTCGTGCCGGGCACGTTGTCGTGGCCGAGGATGTGGGCGCGGTTGAGCGGGATGTGGTGCTTGCCGGCCAGGTATCTGACCAGCTTGGCCGACGCCCGGTACATCGCCTCCGTGTACCAGGTGCCGCCCTTGGCGAGGTAGCCCTCGTGCTCGATACCGATCGAACGGGTGTTGACATCCCAGTTGCCCGCATGCCAGGCGATGTCCCTCGTCGGTACGTGCTGGGCGACATGCCCGTCACGCGACCGGACCGTGTAGTGCCAGCTCACGTACCTGGGGTTGCGGATCATGGCCGGGATGCCCTGATAGGTGCCCTCGGTGTCGTGGATGATGATGTAGTCGACGTCCCTGGCCCGGCTCAGGCGGTCGTGGTTGCCGTAGTCCTTGGCCTCCTTGCCGGCCTTGACGCTCTTGGTCCCCTTCGTCTTCTTGTTGCCCTTCTTGCTGAAGCGTTTGTGGGCGGCGGGCATCCATTCGCAGGCGAGCGTGGCAGGGCATTCCGCCTGCCCGCCGGCCGGGGTCGCCTGGCCGGTCTTGCCGGTGTACGGGGTGCCGAGCGCGGCCTCCCCCGGCAGCGCGCCGAACTCGTCCGTCTGGCCGTCCGTGTCCGTCTGGTCGTCGGTGTCGATCTCCGGTCCCGCGCCCGCCCGCGCGTCCGGGTCGTCCTGGGTGGTGGCTTCGGCCTGCTCGCCGGTGACGGTTCGCGCGTCGGCGGCGGCCTGCTCGTCGGCCGCGACCTGATCGTCGGGGTCCGTCCCGCTAGCCAGGCCCTGTTCTGTGGCCTGCCCGGCGCCGGTCAAGGGAGCGGCCGGCAGGTTCGGTACGGGGTCGAGCCGTACCAGGTGACCGTCGTCGGTACGGCGCTCCGCCCCCTCCCGCATCACCGAGAACACCTCGTTCGCGAACTCATGGGCGGCGGCGGGATCCGTCGCGCCCGAGTAGCGGGCGACCGCGTCGTACCAGGCGGCGGGATCGGCGCTGGGGTGCTTCTGGTAGGAGGCGAGGAGCGCGGCGCCCGCCCTGATGTTCGCGGCCGGATCGCTGCGCAGCCGGTCGGGCGTGAGCGCGGCCAGGCGCGCGGCCTCGGGCAGTGTCGTCTCCTGCCGGACCGCCGACTTGCGCATCGCCGTACGCAGCGCCGCAGGCGGGGGAGAGGCGGTGAGCAGGTGGGTCATCGGGCGGGCGTCGTCGCCCCGGGCGTCGCCGAGCGCGTCGCCGGGCCACAGCGCCTCGACGGGGAACGCGTCCACCAGGTGCATCGGCCCGTAGCCGCCCGCCGTGCTGGGCAGCCCGCCGTTCGCGTCCCAGCGGGACTCCAGGTACGAGACCCCCAGCAACACGCTCTCCGGCACCCGGTGGTCCCGGGCGGCGGCGGCGAAGTCGAGTTGCCTGCCAGCGCCCACGGCATCGTCCGGTGCGGCAGGAGCGGCGGGTGCGGTGAGTGCCCCGGCGGTCAGGACGGCGGCGAGCCAGAGCTGCATGAACATCTCCCCATGGAACGTTACGATACGACTACTCACCGTAACTGTTCCCAGAAAGGGATGTGTCAGACGGGTCGGATGATACGCATGAGATCCGCCAGATCCGCTGCGAACTCGGCATCCCAGTCACGAGCCGCAAGATGCCCCGCCAGCCGCCGATGCGCCGGGGCATCGACCCCCCGGCGCGTCCTCGTCTCGTTCGAGCCGCCGGAGAAGCGCCCGTTCACCTCGGAGATGGCGAACCCGATCACGAACGTGCTCACCATCCGCTCGATCCTGGGCACGTCCGCGTCCGGCACCCCCGCCTCGATCAGCGCCTGATAGAGCAGGTCCACGACCCGGACCCCGTCCGGCGTCACCGAAGGCCGGGACAGCAGCAGCGGGAACACCGACGGATGCTCACGCGCCAGCCGCCGGGTGGCCCAGGCGATCGCCCCCAATCGCTCGTTCCAGGCGCCCTCCAGCCCGGGCCCGATGCGCTCCGCGTCCTCCGCGACGAGCTTGGTGAGCAGCCGTCCGACCAGGCCGTCGAGCAACTCATCCTTGTTCCGGAAATATCCGTACAACGCCATGGGCGTCACCCCGACGCGCTCCGCGACCGCCCGCATGGACAGGGCGTCGAGGCCGCGCTCGTCGGCGATGGCGAGCGCCGCGTCGAGGATTTCCGGCTGCCGGGAGGTCTTGAGTTTGCGCACCAGCCGAGTCTACAGTGTAGAGCAGTCTACAACGTAGACCATAGAGGGAGCTGAAGCTCATGCTGAACGCGACCGGGCTGGTCAAGCGCTACGGTGACGTCACCGCGCTGGACGGCTTCGACCTGCGGGTAGAGCCAGGGGAAATAGCCGGATTAGTCGGACACAACGGCGCGGGCAAGACCACGTTCTTCGACCTCGCCGCAGGTCTCATCCGCCCAGACGCCGGAAATATCGCGATAAAAGGGGACGTAGGGATGGCGCCCCAGCAACTCGCCCTCTACCCCAGCGTGACCGTACGCGAGACGCTGCGCCTCTTCGGCGGCCTGGCCGGCCTGCGCGGGCGCGCCCTGACCGCCGCCATCGAGACCACGGCGGACGAGCTGGCGCTGAGCGGGATCCTGGGCCGGCGGGTCGGCGTGCTGTCCGGCGGCCAGCAGCGCCGCACGCAGGCCGCCGCCGCCCTCCTGCCCCGTCCGGGCGTGCTCCTCCTCGACGAGCCGACGGCGGGCGCCGACCCTGATACCCGCGCCGCGCTCCTGGCGGCGGTCCGGCGCAGGGCGGACGCCGGCGCGACGGTCGTCTACTGCACCCACTACCTCCCGGAGCTCGCCGACCTGCGGGCCACCCTGGCGGTGGCCAGGAACGGCCGGGTGATCGCCAGAGGCACGGGCGCCGACCTGCTCAAGGGCCTGCCGGGCGAGGTGCGGGTGGTCCTGGACGACGACGAGATCACGATCACCACCGCCGACCCCACCGGGGCCCTCGCCACCCTGCTGCGCGACCTCGACCGCCCGGTGCGCGGCATCGACATCCGCCGGCCCTCGCTCGACGACCTCTACCGGGAGCTGTCCCATGTCGCGTGAATCGCTGCACCGCATCGCCGTGCTGACCGGGCACAACACGCTGCTGCGCCGGCGTGACCCGGCCCATCTGATCAGCTATCTGGTCATGCCGATGGTGCTCATGCTGGTGTTCAAGGCCATGATCGGCGATCCGGCCCAGGTGGTGACGGGGCTGCTGGTGATGTTCTCGGTCCTGTCGATGGCGGACGTCGCCACCGCCACCCTCACGGAACGCGTCTGGCACACCTGGGACCACCTCAGGGCGACGAAGGCCCGCATCCCGGAAATCCTGATCGGCAAGGCCGTGCCCGTCTTCGTCGTGCTCGCGCTGCAGCAGGCCGTGCTGATCGGGTACGGGGTGCTCGCGGTCGGGATGCGCCCTGCCGGCCCGCCGTGGCCGCTCATGCTGGCCGTGGCGGCCTGGTGCTTCGCGCTGCTCGGGGTCGGCACGGCGCTCGCGGGCGTGGTGCGCAGCCAGGGCGAGCTCAGCACGCTCTGCAACATCGCCGCCCTGTCGGTCAGCGCGCTGGGCGGGGCGCTGGTGCCGTACGCGCTGATGCCCTCCTGGGCGCAGGCGGTCGCGCCGATCTCGCCGGGGTACTGGGCGACGACCATGCTGCAGGCGGCGGTCAAGGGCGACCTCGCGGGCACGGCGGGCCCGGCGGCCGTGCTGATCGGGATCGGGCTGGCGGCCGGAGCCTTCGCCTGCCACCGCTTCGCCAGGGGCTGGGGCCGTACCAGCCTGCTTTGAGCCCTGGACGGACGCCCTCCGACCCGTGGGCGTCGCGGTTCGCGGGTGATCTGGTTAATTCCTGCCCGATATCGGGCAGGATGTTGGCGTGTCTCGTTCCAGCTGCGTAGTGTCCTCGTCTGTGTCCACGGCACGGCATCCGTACGAAGATCTCATCGCCCACCTCACCAGGACGAGTCCGCTCGGTCCTGGCGAAGCGGCCCGCGTGGTCGCCGACGTGCTGTCGTACTTCTCGGAACCGGCCGAGGAATACGTCCGCCGCCGCCACGGCGAGCTGAAGTCACGCGGTCTCACCAACGACGAGATCTTCCCCAGGATCGCCGGCGAATTACGCGGACGCCGGGTGGCGGCGCCGGAGCTGTCCCTGCGGCAACTGCGCAGAATCGTGTACGGATGAACAGATAAAGGGAGACCTCGATGTGCGGAATCGTGGCCTATGTCGGCCCGAAGGACGCGGCGCCTATCCTGCTGGAGGGGCTGCAGCGGCTCGAATACCGGGGCTACGACTCAGCCGGGGTCGTCGTGTCGAACAAGGGGCTCAAGCTCCGCAAGGTCAAGGGCAGGGTGGCCGACCTGGCCAAGGTCGTGCCGGTCAGGTTCAAGGGCGGCCTCGGCATCGGGCACACGCGCTGGGCCACGCATGGCGTACCGAGTGACGAGAACGCGCACCCGCACCTGTCCGCCGACGAGCGCATCGCGGTCGTGCACAACGGCATCATCGAGAACGCCGGCGAGCTGCGCGCCAAGCTTGAGGCCGACGGCGTGACGTTCCTCTCCGAGACCGACACCGAGGTGCTCGCGCACCTGATCGCCCGCGCCGCCGACGAGAACGACTCCCTGGAGGAGGCGGTCAGGAAGACGCTCAAGAGCATCGTCGGCACGTACGGCATCGCCGTCATCGACGCCGAGCGGCCCGGCGAGGTGGTCGTGGCCCGCAACGGGAGCCCGATCGTGCTCGGGATCGGGGAGAAGGAGATGTTCGCCGCGTCCGACGTTGCCGCCCTGGTCCGCTACACGCGCCAGGTCGTGCACCTGGAGGACGGCGAGCTGGCCGTGCTCAAGGCCGACGGCTTCCACACCTTCGCCAGCGACGCCCGCGAGACCGCCAAGGAGCCGCTGACCGTCGACTGGGACGCCGGCCACTACGACACCGGCGGCTACGAGCACTACCTGCTCAAGGAGATCTCCGAGCAGCCGGAGACGATGACCCGCACGATGAGCGGCCGGCTCGACGAGCGCTTCCACGTGGCGCACCTGGGCGGCCTGAACATGGACGCCCGCGAGACCCGCTCCTTCCGCCGCGTGAAGATCATCGGCTGCGGGTCCGCCTACTACTCCGGGCAGATCGGCGCGCAGCTCATCGAGGAGCTGGCCCGCATCCCCGCCGACGCCGAGCCGGCCAGCGAGTTCCGCTACCGCAACCCGGTCGTCGACCCCGACACGCTCTACGTCGCGATCAGCCAGTCCGGCGAGACCTACGACACCCTCGCCGCCGTACAGGAGCTCAAGCGCAAGGGCGGCCGGGTCATCGGCATCGTCAACGCGGTCGGCAGCGCCATCGCCCGCGAGGTGGACGGCGGCATCTACCTGCACGCGGGCCCCGAGGTGTCGGTCGCCTCGACCAAGGCGTTCACCTCGACCTCGGTGGCGTTCGCGCTGCTCGCGCTGCACCTGGGCCGGGTGCGTGACCTGTCGCCCGCCGACGGCCGGCGCGTCGTGGAGGGCCTGCGCAGGCTGCCCGGGCAGATCGAGGAGATCCTCGCCCAGGGCGACAAGATCGCCGAGCTGGCCAAGAAGTACGCCGGCCACCCGAGCATGATGTTCGTCGGCCGGGTGCGCGGCTACCCGGTGGCCCGCGAGGGCGCGCAGAAGCTCAAGGAGATCTCGTACGTCCACGCCGAGGCCTACCCGGCCAGCGAGCTCAAGCACGGCCCGCTGGCGCTCATCGGCCCCGACATGCCGACGGTCGCGGTCGTCCCCGACGACGAGCTGCTCGACAAGAACCTCACCACGCTCGGCGAGATCCGCGCCCGTGGCGGCCGGGTGCTCATGGTCGGCCACCGCGAGCCCGAGGCCAAGCTGGCCGACGACGTGATCGTGATTCCCAAGAACGAGATCGAGCTCGACCCGATCCTGCTGACGATCCCGCTTCAGCTGCTCGCGTACCACGCCGCGGTGGCGCTCGGCAGGGATGTGGACAAGCCGCGCAACCTAGCCAAGAGCGTTACGGTCGAATAAATCGCGCCAATCTAGCCACAATCTTCTCAAGGTAGTGTTATCTGGCCGCAGACGACATAAATTCGATTCTGTGCGGCAGTTCGACCACCAGAGGCCCAATCCCGCACGCATGTACGATTACATGCTTGGCGGGAAGGACAACTTCGCGGTCGACCGCCTTGCCATCGAGCAGCTCGCAGAGCTGATTCCGGAGGCGGTCCCGCTGGCCCGCGCGAACCGGGCCTTCCTGCAGCGTGCCGTGCGTTATGTGGCCGCCGCGGGAGTGCGCCAGTTCATCGACCTGGGCAGCGGGCTGCCGACCCAGGGCAGTGCGCACGAGGTGGCGCCCGAAGCCAGAGTCGTCTATGTGGACCACGATCCGGTCGTGGCCGCACACGCCAGGGCCCTGCTCGAATCCCCGAGTCCGGGGGTCGCGAGCAGGGCCGCCTTCGTCGAGGCCGACCTGCTCGACCCCGGCGAGGTGCTGGCCAAGGCCGGCCGCTTCCTCGACCTGGACCGGCCGGTCGGCATCCTGCTGGTGTCGATCCTGCACTTCCTGCCCGACTCTGGAGGTCCGCAGAGCGCCGTGGCCGAGTTGCGGGGGAGGCTGGCGCCCGGCAGCCATCTGGTGATCTCGCACGCCACCACGATGGGGCGGATGGAGGAGCAGGAGCGGACCTATCGGGGCTCGTCCGCCGGCGGGGCCGACCGTACTCCTGGGGAGATCCGCGCGTTCTTCGGCGAATTCCCGCTGGAGCCGCCTGGCCTGGTGCAGGCCACCGACTGGCGTCCTGACCGGCCCAAACTGGTGGGCGACTGGTCACTGCCGTCCTCGCTCATGGCGGGGGTCGGGAAGAAAGCCGGGTAATAAGCCCGTACATTTCGCACTTTAATGGACTACGACCCCGATGTGTAACGGCGAGTATTCTGTCAATAACCTGGAGTAATGGGGGGCTCGGGGGAGAAGATACGCATGCGTCGTCGGGGATTCTTCGCATGGGGGCTCGGCCTGGCCGCGTGCGCCGCCGGCTGCGGCACCCAGCACGTCGGCGGCGGCGCCTCCGGGCTGCGTACCCGGTTCTCGATCAACCCCGCCGCGCGCCGCTGGAACCGCGTCTGCCAGGCGTTCTCCGGGGCCGCCCGCGCGTCCGGGTTCGAGACCGGCTCGGGGCAGCGGATCATCGTGGCGGGGCTGCCCGCGCTGGCCGCCGCCGAGCTGAACAACGGACAGACGCTGCTCGACACCAACACCCCGCTGGCCAGGCTGGCCGGCGACGTCGAAGTGGTGGTCGTGCCCGACAACTCGCGCTTCAAGGACTTCGACGACTTCGGCGCCCATCTGCTCGCCGACCCCGGCCAGACGATGCTGGCGGGCGGGCCGCAGGGTGAGCCCGACCATCTGCTGTTCGGCCTGATCGCCAGGGGACTCGGCGCGGACGCCAGGCAGGTCGACTACACCGGCTACCCCAGCAGCCAGGAGGCCGTGGTCGCGCTGCTGTCGGGCAAGGCGGCGGCGGCCGCCGGGCTGCTCGCCGACTGGCGCGAGAGCATCGGCGACGGCCGGGTCCGGGCGCTCGCGGTGTCCTCCGCCGGGCGTATGCCCGACGTCGACGTGCCGACGCTGCTGGAATGCGGTGTACGGGTGGACTTCGCCGACTGGATGGCGCTCTTCGGGCCGAACGACATGCCGGACGAGAGCCGCGATTCGGCCATTCGCATGTGCGAGGAGGTCACCGGCTCGGCGCGCTGGGAGGCGGCCTGCCGGGCGGCCGGGTGGCTCTCGATCCCGCTCAGCGGCGACGACTTCGGGGTGTGGCTCGGCTCCGAGGTCGAGCGCACGCGTGCCGTGCTGCGGGATCTCGGCTTGGTCGACGCGACACGAGCCACAACATGCTGGGGTAGTTGCGGGAACGGCCACTAGATGTAGGATCCTGGTCGTCGCTGGTTCGCCTCTCCGGAGGCGGAGCAAAAGGGAACCCGGTGAGATTCCGGGGCTGCCCCGCAGCGGTGAGCGGGAACGACCGCCGTCATGAGCACTGGAGCGATCCGGGAAGCGACGGCCAGTAGGAGCCATTGAGCACGCCCGCGAGCCCGAAGACCTGCCAGCGACGCCGGGCTGCGACCCGGCATGCAGTGTCCAGGGCCTCGAGGGAGGGCCGGGGGCGACGCGGCCGACCCATTGCCGCCGTGCTCTCGCGTGCCCTCACGGGGGATGAGCTCGCGAGGAGAGAGAGCACGTGACGCAGATCGTTGAGGCCGGCCACCACTCGGCCGCCGAGCCGCAGACCGCCGAGCAAGCGCAGACCGTCCAGCCGCAGACTGTTCAGCAGGTGCCGGCCGTCCAGGCGCAGGCTGGGCGGGGGCCGTCGGCCGAGCGGCGGCTGGCGATCGAGGAGGCCGCCGCCCGCGTGATCGCCGACCCGGCCAACTCCCGGGTCGCCGCCCGGCTGCTGGCCGAGGAGATCGCCGACGAGGCCGCCGGGCACGGGGTGCGTTCGTTCTCCGAGTCCGTCGCGGCCACCCACGCGGCCGGGCTGGTCCAGGACGGGCTGGCGGAGTTCGTCGCCGCGAACGCCGCCGAGCTGGACGCGCTGGTCGCCGCGGAGGCGGACGACAAATTCGAATATTTCGGCCTACGTACCGTCTACGATCGCTACCTCCTGCGCCATCCCGAGACGCGGGTGGTCCTGGAGCGCCCGCAGCACTTCTTCCTCAGGGTCGCCTGCGGCCTGTCGGAGACGGTCGCGGAGGCCGCCGAGCTGTACGCGCTGATGTCCACGCTGTCGTACCTGCCCAGCTCGCCGACCCTGTTCAACTCCGGCAGCCGCCGCCCGCAGCTCTCCTCGTGCTTCCTGCTCGACTCGCCGCGCGACGAGCTGGAGTCGATCTACGACAGGTACGGCCAGGTCGCCAGGCTGTCGAAGTACGCGGGCGGCATCGGCATCTCCTGGACCCGGGTGCGTTCGCGCGGCTCGCTGATCAAGGGCACGAACGGCCACTCCAACGGCATCGTCCCCTGGCTGCGCACGCTGGACTCCTCGGTGGCGGCGGTCAACCAGGGCGGGCGGCGCAAGGGCGCGGCCTGCGTCTACCTGGAGACCTGGCACGCCGACATCGAGGAGTTCCTGGAGCTGCGCGAGAACACCGGCGAGGACGCCCGCCGCACCCACAACCTGAACCTGGCCAACTGGGTGCCCGACGAGTTCATGCGCCGGGTGGAGGCGGACGAGCCCTGGTCGCTGTTCGACCCGAAGCAGGTGCCCGACCTCACGGACCTGTACGGCGAGGCGTTCACGACCGCGTACCGCGCGTACGAGGCGGCCGGGCGTTTCGTCCGGCAGATGCCCGCCAGGACCCTGTACGGCCGGATGATGCGCACCCTCGCGCAGACCGGGAACGGCTGGATGACGTTCAAGGACGCCGCCAACCGCACCTCCAACCAGACCGCCCGCCCCGAGAACGTCATCCACCTGTCGAACCTCTGCACCGAGATCCTCGAGGTCACCAGCGACGGCGAGACGGCGGTCTGCAACCTCGGCTCCATCAACCTCGCCGCGCACCTGACCCCCGGTGGCCAGGACGGCGACGTGGATTGGGCTCGGCTCAGGCGGACCGTGCGGACGGCCGTCCGCTTCCTGGACAGGACCATCGACCTCGGCTTCTACCCGACGCCCGAGGCGGAGGCGGCCAACAGGCGCTGGCGGCCGATCGGGCTCGGCGTGATGGGCCTGGCCGACGTGTTCTTCACGCTGCGGCTGCCGTTCGACTCGCCGCGGGCGCTGGCGTTGTCCACGCGGATCGCCGAGGAGATCGCCCTGGCCGCGTACGACACCTCGGCCGACCTGGCTGCCGAGCGCGGCAGGCACCCGTCGTACGCCGACACCAGGGCGGCCGGGGGAGTGCTGCACCCGGACCACTACCTCGCCGGCACCCCGAGCTGGGACGCGCTCAAGGACAAGATCGCCGTCACCGGCCTGCGCAACTCCCTCATGATCGCCATCGCCCCGACCGCCACCATCGCCTCCATCGCCGGCTGCTACGAGTGCATCGAGCCGCAGGTGTCCAACGTGTTCAAGCGCGAGACCCTGTCGGGCGAGTTCTTGCAGGTCAACCGGTATCTGGTGGCCGATCTGCAGGCGCGCGGGCTGTGGACGCAGCAGCTCCGCGACGACCTCAAGCGCGCCGACGGCTCGGTGCAGACGGTCCCGGGCATCCCCGACGACCTCAAGCTGCTCTACCGCACCGCCTGGGAGCTGCCGCAGAAGGCGCTCATCGACCTGGCCGCGGCGCGGCAGCCGTACATCGACCAGTCCCAGTCCCTGAACCTCTTCATGGCCAGCCCCACCATCGGCAAGCTCTCGTCGATGTACGCCTACGCCTGGAAGCAGGGCCTGAAGACCACCTACTACCTGCGCTCCCGCCCCGCCACCCGGATCGCCCAGACCACGGTGTCCGCGGTCGCCGAGCAGGTCGCCGAGCCGGTCGTTGAAGAGGCCGTCGCCTGCTCCCTGGAGAACCCCGAAGTCTGCGAAGCCTGCCAGTAACGATCTGAGGAGACCCCTTTTCCATGCTGCTCGACCCCGGAATGGACCTGACCCTGCGCCCCATGCGCTACCCGGACTTCTATGAGCGCTACCGGGCGGCCATCCGCAACACGTGGACGGTCGAGGAGGTGGACCTCCACACGGACCTCGCGGACCTGGCCAAGATGACGCCGCAGGAGCGGCACCTGATCAACCGGCTGGTCGCGTTCTTCGCCACCGGCGACTCCATCGTGGCCAACAACCTCGTGCTCAACCTCTATCAGCACGTCAACGCCCCCGAAGCGCGCCTCTACCTGAGCAGGCAGCTCTTCGAGGAGGCCGTCCACGTGCAGTTCTACCTCACGTTGCTGGACACCTACCTGCCCGACCCGGACGAGCGGGTGAAGGCGTTCGCCGCGATCGAGCACATCCCGTCCATCAGGGACAAGGCCGAGTTCTGCTTCAAGTGGATCGACTCGATCGACGGCCTGCAGCGGTTGGAGACGGCCGAGCAGCGCCGCGGCTTCCTGCTGAACCTCATCTGCTTCGCCGCCTGCATCGAGGGCCTGTTCTTCTACGGCGCGTTCGCCTACGTCTACTGGTTCCGCTCCCGTGGCCTGCTCAGCGGCCTGGCCACCGGCACGAACTGGGTTTTCAGGGACGAGTCCATGCACATGGAGTTCGCGTTCAGCGTGGTGGACACGGTCAGGGCCGAAGAGCCCTCGCTGTTCGACGACGAGCTGGGCAAGCAGGTCACCGGCATGCTGGAGGAGGCCGTCGCGGTCGAGCTGGCCTTCGCCGAAGACCTGTGCGGCGACGGCATGCTGGGGATGGGCGTCGAGCAGATGCGCCAGTACCTCGAATACGTCGCCGACCAGCGGCTCGTCCGCCTGGGCATGCCCAGGCGGTACGGCTCGGCCAACCCCTTCGCGTTCATGGAGTTGCAGGACGTGCAGGAGCTGGCCAACTTCTTCGAACGGCGTGTCTCTGCTTACCAGGTGGCTGTTGAGGGCAATGTGACTTTTGACGAGACGTTCTAGACATAGGGGGCATGGGCGTGCAGTCGCCGGCGGACTGGCCGATTCTCGTGATCTCGGTGATCGGATCAATCCTCCTGGTAGAGCTGGGAAGACGGGTGCTGAATCGGGTCGGGCGAAAATGGGCGCTCGCCCGGCACCTGGTCGAGCACTGCACGTGGCCCGCGTTCACGGTGGCCACGGTGGTGGCCGCCAACCTGGTGTTCGGGCAGGGGATGTTCGGCGACTCGCCGACCGAGCGCGGCCTGGCGGGCTCGGTCGAGCGGGTGCTCGGGCTGGTCACGATCGCCACCGTCACCTGGCTGATCATCCAGGCCACGTACGCGATGACGGACGTCGTACTCGATCGGCTGGTCCTGATCGAGGGCGAGCGCAACCGCAGGGCGCGCCGGATCATGACGCAGATCGCGCTGGTCCGCCGCATCGCCGCCGCGGTCATCATCGTGATCGCGCTCGGCGCGATGCTCTTCTCCTTCCCTCAGGTGCGCGCGCTCGGCGCCGGACTGCTCGCCTCGGCGGGCATCGCCGGCGCCGTCGTCGGCATCGCCGCCCAGCCCACCATCGGGAACGTCCTCGCCGGCCTCCAGCTCGCCTTCAGCGACGCGCTCCGCCTCGACGACGTGGTCGTGGTCGAGGACGAGTGGGGCCGGATCGAGGAGCTCACCCTCACCTACGTGGTGGTGCGGCTCTGGGACGAGCGGCGGCTGGTCCTGCCCGTCTCCTACTTCACCCAGAACCCGTTCGAGAACTGGACCAGGCACGGCAGCCGCGTGCTGGCCGTGGTGTTCCTGCGCGTGGACTGGTCGGTCCCGGTGCCGAAGGTGCGTGACGCCCTGTACGAGTTCCTGCAGGGCAACCCGCTGTGGGACCAGAAGGACTGGACCCTCCAGGTCACCGACGTGCTCCCGAACGGCCTGGTCGAGCTGCGCGCCCTGATGAGCGCCGCCGACTCGCCCTCCTCATGGGACCTCAAGTGCGACGTACGCGAATTCCTGGTCAACTATGTGCGGGACAATTACCCGGACGCCCTGCCCCGCTTCCGCGTCGAAACCCCGGAAACGCGTGTCGGGGTGTCCTGGACCAGAGACCGCGAATAGCCCGTTAAATAAGTGGCACCCGCCCGCACCCCGGGTTTACCGTAGACAACGTCCAGCAACAAAGACGAGGGAGGCGAAGTGCGCGACCTGAGACTACCCCGACCGTCCGCAGCCGCCCCTGAGCTGCTGCGCAGGCTTTCCGGATAATCCTCCGCAGGATTACCCAGGAAAGCCGTCTCGGACCTGTCCGAGGCGGCTTGTCGCATTCATGACCGAGTGTGGGGCAGTTTGGTCAGCCCGCCTGCCTTGGGAGCAGGAATACCGCAGGTTCGAATCCTGCCACTCGGACCCGGCCCTGAAAGAAAAGGGCCGCGGGTCACGGCCTGGCCGACGGGAATGGCGCCCCCCGGCCGGACTCGACCCTCGCCCCGGGCACGGCCCACGCCAGCCACGCCCGGGGCCCAGCCGCTCTGGCCCAACGGCAGAGGCGCCGTCTTCAGGAGGCGGAGGTTCAGGGTTCGAATCCCTGGAGCGGCACACAGAAGACCCTGAAACTTTCGTGTGTGCCTTCTGCGAGGGACCCAGAAGAAGGGAACACGTCGAGAGGCCCTCTGAGCACGGCTCTCCCGCGCGGCCATGGGGTTGGGACGATCTGGAGTGAGAGCTGTCGGAATAACGATCGTTCCGGCTATCCATAGTGCCTTGCGTGTCGGGCTGACCTCTATGCGCGTCACCGGCCCGAGCGCAGTAGCGACGGCTTCGGTGCTGAGCTGGACGTAGACATAGGTGCGCAGGTTCTCATGGCCGGACGGGGCCATGAGCCCTTGCCTACAACCTCAAGTAGACGAGACACCATCGCTTCGGCGCGTGAACGGTGTCACGATGGCAGGACGGTCAGGCCTGCTGGAGGACCCTATGGCGGAGGATGCAGCCCGCCACGGCACGGCTGCCGGAGCCACCGCCCGGACTGCTGTCGGGCGGCCCCGGGCCGCTGGTGGCGGATCAGGTCATACTCGACTCCCTGGCCGACGAACTGAGCCAGCTGCGAACGCGGCTGGAGCCCTACGCGGTGTGGCCTCCTTGGTCGGGACGTACACCAACACACTTGCTGACGTCGGCGAGGTCAAGGGCACAGCCAGCGCTGGCGACGTGGAAAAGGGCGGTGAAGTGATCGCCACCCGGGTGGAAGAGGGCCACTGACCCCTGGTCTCGGGCGGCCTGCCACCGATCGAGGAGGTGCCCGATGGTGTTCATGAGTGCGGGTGTCAGTGATGTGGGGGTATAGGCGCTCCAGTCGGTGGGTGCGGACAGCGTATATAAAGGGCAAGGGGTGTCTAGGGCGGCGAAAATGGCCCGCTGGTTGATGACGAAGCGTTCGGCGTAGACGGCGGATGTCAGATCGCCGCGGGTGATGACGAAGCAGCGGGCCTGATGCTCGATGACGGCGTCGACTTCAGCTTGCCGGTAGGCGGATGCGCCGTCCTTCATGAGCACAGCCCAGCCGAGTTCGGCGCTGTCTTCGGTCCAGCGGGTGTCTTCGACGGTCTCGTCTTGGGGACTCCGTAGTGTTCGGCCAGGGTGATCAGGTCTCACCTGGCTTCGCGCACCAGTTGGGGTACGGCGACCCGGCCACGACTGCGATCGACGAAGAACTTACACGGCTGTTCGGGTGGCGACACGCAGGACGTCCTCGCTCTTGTCGCGGGTGAGTTTGTACTCCTCTGCCACGATGTTGACGGGCTCGCCGGCCTGGAACAGGTTGATCACGTCTTCGAGCTTGGCGCCGCCGCGGGCGAAGCGGGGGCGGGCGAAGGCGTGGTCGGTATCCACGGTGACCTTGGCAACTCGGTGTTTGCTCAGGGTGATCACCTGGGCGTATCCGTCGTGGGCGAAGTCCACGCGGCGCAGGTAGTTCTCCACGACCTCGGGTCCTGGGCAACGATCTCGGACGACATGCTGTCGGGCGATCCGCTAACCAATAGTTGGCGAGCGGCTCCAGCAGCACCCGATTGTGTAGTGCGTGCGGGCGAACCCGAGATCCGATGGCACCCGGGGCTGGGGCTTACTGGCCTCCTCGCGCCAGCACCGCGCCGGCCCGAACCTCCGGATTGAAACGCCGCAGCGTGTCTGCTACGACCGAGCAAACCCCTCCTGGCTCGGTTTCTTCAAGAGCCACGGCTATCCCGCCAGTGAGCCAGAGCCGCCCGGTGTCCCCTGCCTAGCTGCCGTTTTCACGCGGTCCGGCTCGTGAAGACCTTATCGGCGACAGCAGTTCACACGCTTCCAAAGGACGTCGCTCGTGGATACGCATGAATCACCGGAGCAGCCTGGACCTGACGACGCCGTGACTCCCAAGAGCGCGGACCAGACCGGTTGGTCATCCAACCGGCGTCGGCAGGCGTCAGACGCTTGGCAGGTTCATTCGGCCGTCCGATGGTTTGGTTGACGAGACTGGCTCGGCTTGACGGTTGGTTCGAGCGCGGGGCCTTGGTCAGCTGCCATCCAGCGCGATGCGCGTCAGACCGCTGGCTCATGCGATCATGCCAACCCGGCGAATCGGCGCATGCGCATACAAGAAGGGCAGGCTGGGTAGCGCGCTGCGAATGTGGTCAACTCCGGCATCCGGGCCGAGGCGCCGGCTCATCACTCTCCTGATCATCGTTCTGCTGCTCGGCATCACCGAGTCCCTGATCGGGCCCTACCTCGTCCTGTTCGGAGCCGAACGGCTGCGGTTATCCGCACTGGAGATCGGCATCTTCGTCTCACTGACAGCGATCAGCGGCATGGCCACCAGCGCCTGGCTCGGCCGCCGCTACGATCACCGCCCCGGCCGATGGCCGGCGGTGCTGGCCGCGTCGCTGGCGGGGACGGGATACCTGCTGCTCCTGGCGACGCCGCCGTATCCGCTGCTGCTCCTCATCGGCGTGGTGTTCCTCGGCGCGGGCAGCGCCGTGTTCCCGCAGCTCTTTGCCCTCGCCAAGAGCCACACGGACGGGGTAGCGGCGAGGACCGGGAGCGGCACGCCCGTCCTGCGCTCGGCGTGGTCGCTCGCCTGGGCGATCGGCCCGTTGGCGGGCGGCGCGCTGCTGGCCGGTCCCGGCTACTCCGGGGTCCTTACGGCCACCGCCTGCGGGTTTTGCCTGGTGGTCGTGGCCGTGCTCCGGCTGGATGTCCGCCCGCCGGTGGCGCCCCGGCCCATCGAGGCGAGCAGAGACCGGCCGCTCACCTCGCGAGCCGTCGCGCTGCCACTCGCCAGCTTCGCCCTGTTCCACGTCGCGATGTTCTCGGGCGCGGTGGCGCTGCCGCTCTATGTCACCGAGGTGCTGCACGGCTCACCGGGAGACGTGGGTTGGATGTTCAGCGTCTGCGCCGCAGCCGAGATCCCCGCAGCGCTGGCCCTGCTGCTGGTGCCGGACCGCTGGAGACAGCGCATGATCCTGATCGGCATGGGACTCATGTTCGTCTACTTCGCGCTCGTGGCGGCGTTCACCGGCATCGTGGCTCTGGTGATCGTCCACATCGCCCGAGGCGTCGCCATCGCGGTCGTGGGCGCGCTGGGCATCAGCCATATGCAGGACCTGCTGCCGACCGCTCCCGGACGGGCCACCACGTTGTTCGCCAACTCGGCGACAGCCGGCTCGCTCGTGTCGGGCATCGCCGCCGGCGGCATCTCCCACGCCCTCGGCTATCGCGCGGCCCTGTTCGTCTGCGCCGTGCTCAGCGCCGTAGCGTGGCTGCTGTTCCTCCTCACACAGCGTCGAGCACGAGTTGAGACGAACACTTCCGTCACCGAGCCTCTGTCACCACGCTGAGCGTCGCCGACAGCGGGCGTACTGCCCACTGCTCTGGAGATTCGCCTCCCCGGCGTCGGCCTGGTCCCGCTCAGCCACCAGCACCACCGTGACACGCCCTCATCGAGATGACCAGCAGCCACCTTGCCAGGCGGCACGGTCACGAGCTCGGCACCATGCCTGTTCGACCGATGAAGTAGCCGTCCTCGGCGGCCATGTCGGCGCCGTAGGCGGCGTAGGGCGAGGTGGGGTGGGCGGCGTCGCCCGCGAGGGTGACGCGGCCTTGGGACCACTGTTTGAGGGGCTTGCGGTCGCGCAGCTGCCAGCGCTGCACGTTCGCGGGGTCGGTGGCGGCGATGAGCTGCGGAAGCGGGGCGGGGGAAACCTCTGCCAGATCGGTCGCGGCGGTGTAAAGGTCGCCGGTGAACTCTTCTCGGGCGTCGTGGGCGGCCAGCATCCACCATTGGCAGCCGTCGCGGCCCCTGGGGCGAATCGAGGTCCAGGAGCCCTGGATGGTGCGGCTGTGGGTCAGAATGCACAGGCCATGCTCGGCATCGATGTCGTCAGCCATCGTAAAGCCGCCGAAGATGTGCAGGTTGTGCTCCCTTTTGGGAGCCTGGCCCACAGGGTGCGGCGGACGGAGTCGATGACGTCGCATTCGTGGACTCCGCCGTCGGCAAGGGGTGGGCGCACGCCGTCCACGTCTTGCTCGAAGCTGTCGACTTGGCGGTTGACCTGCAGGATGCCGGGTGGCAGCGCGGCCAGCAGGCGTTCATAGAGTGCGGGGCGCAGCAGCCCGATGAAGCCGCCGGTGAATGCCTGGTCGATCAGTTCGCGTCCAGGCCGGGTGAGGGCGACGATTCGGCTGCGCAGGTCGTCGCCGGAACGGCGGCGGGTGACGAGTCCGGCGCGTGCCGGGCCGGATCGCACGCGTGTCATCGCCGGCCGGGCTGGGGCAGCAGGTATTCGGCGCCGCACGATTCGGCGAGGGCAGGGCCGAAGAGGGCGGCCGGGGTGTATACGCCAGGTCGGCCCTCACCGGCCAGCAGCCGCCGGGCAATCTCCGCGGGCACTGCTCCGGTGTACTCCTGTGCGTCGCCCAGGCGCAGCCAGCCCTCTCGGGTCTCGCCGTCCGCCCAGGTGACGACGGCGTGCCCCCAGGAGTGATCACGCGGCCGTTCCTTCGCCTTGACGCGTACCCGCGCCAGGCGGCGTGTGGTGAACGATCGCAGTCGCTCCCACCGCATGAGCGAGCTCACCGCCGGCATCATCGTCCGGATCACGGGCGAGGACGGTGCCTCGCTGGACGCCGAAAGGACATGGCGGGCGCCGCTCGCCCGGTGAGCCGCGAGAAGTTCGCCCAACGGCATGCTCGAGGTGGTCACCTGCGATCCGTCCGGCAGGGTGAGACGCACCGCATCGCTGAAAATCCGGGCGGGCGCCAGACGACTATCAGTGATCTGACGGCCTTCGAGGCCGCCCAAGAGGGTGCCGATCAAGGCTTCACCAGCAGTGCCTTCCTCCATCGCCATCGAGGGCACCATGTCGACCCGGACCCGGAGCGGTGTGGGACGCCCGTCGCACAGCTTCACCACGACGCTCTCGGTGGCGGTCACGCCGAACCCGGCGCCGGTGACCAGCGTGTGACCCGCCTGGGTGGCGGCGTCGTGCATCTCGAATGCAGCGGAGAGCGCCGCGACATCGTTGGCCAGGTCGATGTAATGGCTGCCGACGGCACGGCAGGCGTCGACGATCTCGGGGGCCGTTGCAGTGAACGGCCCAACCGTGTTGATGACCACGCTGGGTCGTTGCTGCCGGATTTCCGAGGCGGCGGTGGCAAGGGAAGGAGCCAGCAGTGTTTCGCTGCCGGTCTGCTCCGCTGCGGCGTGCAGGCGGTTCGCGTCCCGGCCGATGAGGACGGCCGTCAGGCCGCGCCGGGCGAGCTGCGCCGCGATGGTGCGGCCGCTGCGCCCGGTGCCGCCGAGTACCCAGATCTGTGCACTCATTCGAAGAGCTCCTGTAGTGGGAGTGATGCCGACGGTCGGCCAGAGGCGAGCGTCAACCGGTCGTGATGACGAGCTTGCCGCCCTTGGGTGTGCCATCGCGCTCGAGTTCGGTGAGCGCCTTGATGGCCTCCGTGAGTGGCGTCGTGCGGGCGATCGGCACCCGCAGGGCGCCCTGTCCAGCGGCGCGCGCGACCTCCTCAAGATCCTCTGGCGCGGCCTGGGCGACCAGGACGCGGAAGGGGCCTGGCAGAGCGGCCTTCATGAACGTTGCGGGCGTGGGGTGGAGGCTGATGATGCGCCCGCCTGGCTTGAGCAGCTGCTTCGCCCCTTTGTCGGACAGCGTGTGGGCGGTGTCGAGGACGATGTCGAATCGGCCGCTGAGCGCCTCCGGGTCGAAGCCGAACTCGACGATCGGGTCGATGCCGAGGTCGCGGGCGTCCTGCGCGGCGGTGGCGCGGCAACTGCCTCCCACCGAGGCGCCGCGCGCCAAGGCGATCTGAGCGGCGGCTCGGCCGACTCCGCCGAGGCAGCCGTTGATGAACACGGTTTGCCCAGGCTGTAGCTTGCCCTTCTTGGTCAGGGCCTGGAAGGCGGTGAGCCCGACGGTCGGAATGGCGGCGGCCTCCTCGAAGGAGAGATTCGCAGGTTTCTTCACGACTGCCTTCTCATCAGCGACGACCACGTCGCCGAAGGCCCCCGACGCTTTGATCGATGCTCCGCCGAGCACTTCGTCACCGACACCGAGTCGGGTGACGCCCGGTCCGACCGCCTCGACGACGCCTGCGAAGTCATGGCCCAGCCCGCGGGGGAAGGTCCGCCCGGTCACCATCTTCATGACGCCGCTGCGGATCCCCCAGTCCATCGGATTGGCTGCCGCGGCCCGCACGCGGACCAGGACCTGGCCGCTACCGGGCCGGGCCGGCTCGAACTCCTCCAGTCGCATGACTTCGGGACCGCCGTACTGGTGGTACTGGATCCGCTTCATGACCGCCTCCCCAAGTGATGTCATCTAATGACATCACTCTAGCACCTCCGATGTCACTAGGTGACATCACGCGAGCGGTGGCATGTCGCCAGATGACCTCACCTACACTCGCGGCATGGGACGGTGGGAACCTGGGGCCAGAGAGCGACTTCGCGAGGCCGCTCTGGAACTGTTCATGGAGCGCGGCTTCGAGCAGACGATGGTGGCCGACATCGCCCAGCGCGCCGGCGTCACTGCCCGCACCTTCTTCCGGTACTTCGCCGACAAACGCGAGGTACTTTTCGACGGCTCGGCCGACCTGGCGAAGCAGGTGCAGGACGTCGTGGAAACGATGCCGCCCACGGCATCGGCGCTGGACGTCGTCGCTGCCGTGCTCGACGCGGTGGCCCAGCTCGCGGGCGACGATCGTGATCGCGCACGGGCACGCCAGGCAGTAATCACGGCCAACACCGATCTCCGCGAACGCGAGCTGATCAAGCAGACGGCCCTGACAGCCGCGCTGACCGACGCCCTGCGGCAGCGAGGTATCGGCAACATCGAGGCCAGCCTGGCCGCCGAGACCGGCAGCGCCGTGTTCCGCGTCGCCTTCAGCCAATGGAGCGACGCCACCGAGAACCACGACTTGCGGGACGTCATCCGCGAGACCCTGACCCGCCTTCGGACCCTCGCCACCGCTGACTAGCCCCGCCCCTCGGGCGACTTCCGGCGCAGCTCGCTCAAGCCGTCGGGCAGAGGACGGCTTTGACGGTTTTGACGGTTTTGATCATCGCGGGGACGACGGCGTTGTCGTCGACGGTGCTCCGCGCGATGGAGATGGCGAACTGCTGCCGGCCGTCGGCCGAGGAGAAGGTCAGTGTGGTGAGGCCGGGTGCCGAGCCGCCGAGCATCTGGCCTTTCAGCTTTCCTCCGCACAGGCCCGTGCCCTGCTGCGCGCTGCCACCGGTGAGGACCGCCTGCAGCGACGGCGGCAGCAGCCTGCCCTGGTCGAAGGCCCGCCGGAAGACCGCGCGGGCCAGGAAGCTGGAGCGGCTGGAACGATGCCTGGGCCGCCACTACCCGACGAGCAAGCGCTGAGGCCGCTGATGAGAGACGAGATCTTCGGCCCGATCCTGCCCATCGCCGCGACGCACCACCTGGCCGAAGATCATCATGACTCGCGGCGCCTCCGGCAGCCGCCCGCCATACCCCGCACCGGACAAGCATCAGCGGATGGTTCTTGCCGTCGGGGATCTCGTCATCTTCAAGGGGTCCCGGTAGCAATCAAGAAATTTCCACCGAAGTAGCGGCTGACCTGCGGTAATGCAGAGGCTTCGTGAGTTGGATCTCGATTTGCTTACGGTGCGGAAGCTGAACGATGGACGATCAGCGATCGCGGTCTGCCCACAGGTGCGCGAGACGCTCCATCAACTCTCCGATCCGGTCGGCGTGTAGCTGCTGTCGCTGATCGGCCTGGGCCATCAGGCACGCCTGGTCCGGCTGCCGCGACCATAGACGGCCTGGGTGACCATCCATCGGCCGATGCGCCCCTGGCAGAACCGGCGAGGCGGGCGGCCCGGCGTCCAGGACGGTGGTTCCAGCGCCTCCTCCACGATTTCGAAGTCGGCGTCCATCTCGCGGCACAAGATGCAGTCGTGACGGGCATGGGGGTAGGGCGGCACCGGGCATGACGAGGGGCTTCATGGCCCGAAAGTGTGAGAAAAGGGTGTTGAGGTACTTGCTGAACACCCAGACTTCTCATCAACAGACCGCGAAGGCGGGAGGGATCGAGTGTGAATTTCCGAAGTCGCCTGCACGGATGTCCGAAGTCCTCTGCACAGGGGTGAGGAGACGCTGTCAGTCTTCGAAGTCGCGTGCACGGATGTGTGGAGCGGTCTGCACGCCCGTAGTAGCGTACGAGTGCGGTTTAGCAGTGGGTAATCCACCACAGCAGGCCACGAGACCGGTGCCGGTGACGTGAGCAGTACCGCGGACGAGGGCTAGAGCGATGGTGCGGCGGATGCCAGCGGAGCGGCCAGGACGCGATCCTGCTGGGCGCCGGTGCGGAGGTTGAGCTGGTCAGAACCGCGCCCTTGCGCCCAGCCGATGGCTCTGCCTTGACGGGTCGCCGACCTTGAGCCTGTCTCTCGTAGTGCGCTCCATTCCTTCGGGTACGCATTGCCGCGGACCCATCCTTCCAACAGACGCGTCAAGCGGTCAGGCCGGCGCTGATCAGCCAGATGTGTTCGCAGGTCGACGATGCCTTCTGCAACTCCTCGCGGGAGTCCTGCGAGGCGTGGTAGAAGGTCCTCTCGATCATCCAGCACAGGGCGCGGGCCATCGCCGGTGCTTGTTCTGGCTCGGTGCCGACCGGAACGCCGGCTCGTTCCAGGACGGCGGTGATGGCCGCGATGAACAAGTCAGCCGTGTGGCTCCACAGCTCGCCGATCTCCGGCACGGTCAACGACAAGTCGATCGCCGTGCGCATGACCAGGCCGTGCTCGTTCCACAGCTCGACCGTGCGCTGCATGGCCGCGGCGATGGCCTGACGCGGATCGTCGGTCTCCGCGGTGGCCCGCGAGCGCTCCCACAGGTGCTCAACGGTCCGGGCCACGAGTGCCGTGACCACTTCTTGTTTGGAGCCGAAGTAGAAGTACAGCGCGCCACGGGTGATGCCCGCGCCCTGGGCGATGTCGCCGACGGTCATGGCGTCGTAGCCCTTCTGCGCCAGCAGAGTTTCACAGACGTCGAGGATGGCTCGCTCCCTGACATCGCCCTTGCGTTCGGTGGTGCGCCGGCTTCGCGCGGGGTGGTGGCCGGGCATCAGAGCTGAGCGCCCTCGGCGAAGTCGGTCGTACGGGAGAGCGCCTCCCACGTACGGATGTCCTTGTCCACGGCCGTGCGCGCGGCGGTGACCAGCCGCAGTGCGTCCGAGCCCAGGACCAGGTGGGCCGGCGGCCGGTCGACCGACGCGATGTGCACGACGGCCTCCCCGGCCTTGGCCGGATTGCCCAGCTGGTTGCCGCTCGCCTTCTGCCGCGTTTCGCGGATGGGGTCGAACAGCGTGTCGTAGTCGTCGATGGTGTGCGCGGCACGTGACATGGACCGTCCGGCCCAGTCGGTACGGAAGGAGCCGGGCTCGATCGCCGTCACGTGGATCCCGAACTGCGCGACCTCCTTGCCCAGCGCCTCGAGGATGCCCTCCAGGGCGAACTTGCTGCCGCAGTAGGCGGACATACCGGGCACGGCCATGAGCCCGCCCATGGAGGTGACGGCCATCAGGTGCCCGCGGCGGCGCCGGCGCATGTGGGGCAGCGCCGCCTGCAGGGTGGCCACCGTCCCGAACACGTTGACCTCGAACTGCCGCCGCACCTCCGCCAGCGGCGTTTCCTCGAAGGTGCCCTCCAGGCCGTAGCCGGCGTTGGCGACGACGACATCCAAGGGCCCGACGCTCTGCTCCACCTCCGTGATCACACGCGAGACGGCGTGGTCGTCGGTCACGTCCAGGAGGCGGCCGTGAGCGTACCCGGGCTTGAGCCCTTCGAAGGCCCGCAGGTCCTCCTCGGAACGGACGGTGCCGGCGACGGTGTGTCCGGCGGCCAGGGCGGCCTCGGCGAAGGCACGTCCAAGACCTGTGCTGACGCCGGTGACAAGCCAGTTCTTCCTCTGCATTGCTCCTCCTGAGGTAACTCGCGAGGAGCCGGGCTGCTCCCCGCCTCAGATTATACACAGTGTCGATTTTTATCATCGTCATGTAGATTCCGGCGTGCGGTGTATGCGGGACGGCATCGTCGTGCCATCGGGCATCGCGGGTGCACGACGATGACTTCCTTCTGCGTGGAGGCCCACGACTGCCCGATGACCTCCTGCGCCGCCCCGGCCGGGTCGCCCTGCCGCACCGGCCGGGGCAAGGTGGCCGTCCAGTACCACACCGCCCGCTTCCGGCTCGTGCCCGCGCTCGCCAAGGCGCTCAACGTCCCCACCCCGGCCCTCCGCAAGCCGGGTACGGCCTGGGCCCAGCTGCTCCGCTCGGCCGCGGCCGAGGCCGAGCCCGCAGGGCACGCGCGGATCGCGGGGGGAGACTGGCAGGAGTCGTTGATCGAGTGATCGGTATTCGCCGGGCTGCTCGTTCAGTTGATCACTGGGCGTGATCGCTGGGGGCGTAGTGCTGATCGGTCGTATAGCCCCCATGGGGCCAACCGGCCACCTTCACACCAGCCGGGATTCAGTCAGGTCGAGATGCCAGTCGACCACGTTGGATGGAGCGGACCCTACCGCCCGGCACAGCTGCCGCAGCATCCAATGTGCCCAATACATCCGCAGGGTAGCGGGGGCGATTCGGTCGGCGAGAATCTCGTCC
>NZ_BAABDQ010000065.1:0-52617 GCF_039539705.1 Nonomuraea rosea
CGTCGCGGGGTGCCTGGCTGGAGTTCGAGATCGACAAGCGCGACAGCGTCGGTGTGCGCATCGACCGCAAGCGCAAGCAGCCGGTGACGGTGCTGCTCAAGGCGCTCGGCTGGACGAGTGACGCCATCTTGGAGCGGTTCGGCCAGTACGAGTCGATGCGTGCCACCCTGGAGAAGGACCACACGTCCGGCCAGGACGACGCGTTGCTGGACATCTACCGCAAGCTGCGCCCGGGTGAGCCGCCGACCAAGGAGTCGGCGCAGACCCTGCTGGAGAACCTCTACTTCAACCCCAAGCGGTACGACCTCGCCAAGGTCGGCCGATACAAGATCAACAAGAAGCTCGGCTCCGAGACGGACATCAACGTCACCGTCCTGACCGAGGACGACATCGTCGCCACGGTCGAATACCTGGTGCGGCTGCACGCCGGCGACGAGGCGACGGACCTGCCGCTCGAAGTGGACGACATCGACCACTTCGGCAACCGCCGGATCCGCAGCGTCGGCGAGCTCATCCAGAACCAGGTCCGCCTGGGCCTGACCCGCATGGAGCGCGTCGTCCGCGAGCGGATGACCACGCAGGACGTCGAGGCCATCACCCCGCAGACCCTGATCAACATCCGCCCGGTCGTGGCGTCGATCAAGGAGTTCTTCGGCACCTCGCAGCTGTCGCAGTTCATGGACCACACGAATCCCCTTTCGGGGCTGACGCACAAGCGGCGTCTCAACGCGCTCGGCCCCGGTGGTCTGTCGCGTGAGCGGGCCGGCTTCGAGGTCCGTGACGTGCACCCGTCCCACTACGGCCGGATGTGCCCGATCGAGACCCCGGAAGGCCCGAACATCGGCCTGATCGGCTCGCTCGCCTCCTACGGCCGGCTCAATCCCTTCGGCTTCATCGAGACGCCCTACCGCAAGGTCGTCGACGGCCGGGTGACCGAGCAGATCGACTACCTCACCGCCGACGAGGAAGACCGTTACGTCAAGGCGCAGGCCAACACGGTGCTCAACGCCGACGGCACGTTCGCCGAGGCCCGCGTCCTGGTCCGCACCAAGGGCGGCGAGACCGAGCTCATGCGGGCCGAGGAGGTCGACTACATCGACGTGTCGCCGCGCCAGATGGTGTCGGTCGCCACCGCGATGATCCCCTTCCTGGAGCACGACGACGCCAACCGGGCCCTGATGGGCGCGAACATGATGCGCCAGTCGGTTCCGCTGCTCAAGAGCGAGGCGCCGCTGGTCGGCACCGGCATGGAATATCGTGCCGCGACCGACGCCGGCGACGTCATCAGCGCCGAGAAGGCGGGCGTCGTAGAAGAGGCGTCGTCCGACTCCGTGACCGTGATGAACGACGACGGCACCCGCACCACCTATCGGGTGGCGAAGTTCAAGCGCTCCAACCAGGGCACCTCCTTCAACCAGAAGCCCATCGTCGCCGAGGGCGACCGGGTCGAGGTCAACCAGGTCATCGCCGACGGCCCGTGCACCGACCAGGGTGAGATGGCGCTCGGCAAGAACCTGCTCGTGGCGTTCATGCCGTGGGAAGGCCACAACTACGAAGACGCGATCATCCTGTCCCAGCGCCTCGTGCAGGACGACGTCCTCTCCTCGATCCACATCGAGGAGCACGAGGTCGACGCCCGTGACACCAAGCTGGGCCCGGAGGAGATCACCCGCGACATCCCCAACGTCTCCGAAGAGGTCCTGGCCGACCTCGACGAGCGCGGGATCATCCGGATCGGCGCCGAGGTCGTACCCGGCGACATCCTGGTCGGCAAGGTCACGCCCAAGGGTGAGACCGAGCTGACGCCGGAGGAGCGGCTGCTTCGCGCGATCTTCGGCGAGAAGGCCCGCGAAGTCCGCGACACCTCGCTGAAGGTCCCGCACGGCGAGCAGGGCAAGGTCATCGGGGTGCGGGTGTTCTCGCGCGAGGAGGGCGACGAGCTGCCTCCCGGCGTGAACGAGATGGTCCGTGTGTATGTGGCCCAGAAGCGTAAGATCACCGACGGCGACAAGCTGGCCGGCCGGCACGGTAACAAGGGCGTCATCTCCAAGATCCTCCCGGTCGAGGACATGCCGTTCCTGGAGGACGGCACCCCGGTCGACATCATCCTCAACCCCCTGGGCGTGCCCGGCCGGATGAACGTCGGCCAGGTGCTGGAGACCCATCTCGGGTGGATCGCCGCCCGGGGCTGGGACATCTCCGGCGTCCAGGAGGCCTGGGCCGAGCGGCTGCGCGACAAGGGCTTCGAGAAGGTCGAGCCGGGCACCAACATGGCCACGCCGGTCTTCGACGGCGCCCATGAGGAGGAGATCGTCGGCCTGCTCGACAGCACCATCGCCAACCGCGACGGGGATCGGCTGGTGCAGCAGAGCGGCAAGGCCCGCCTGTTCGACGGCCGCTCCGGCGAGCCGTTCCCCTACCCCATCGCGGTCGGCTACATCTACATCCTGAAGCTGCACCACCTGGTCGACGACAAGATCCACGCACGGTCGACCGGCCCCTACTCCATGATCACCCAGCAGCCGCTCGGCGGTAAGGCCCAGTTCGGCGGCCAGCGTTTCGGTGAGATGGAAGTGTGGGCGCTGGAGGCGTACGGCGCCGCCTACGCCCTGCAGGAGCAGCTGACCATCAAGTCCGACGACGTCCTGGGCCGCGTGAAGGTCTACGAGGCGATCGTCAAGGGCGAGAACATCCCCGAGCCCGGTATCCCCGAGTCCTTCAAGGTCCTCATCAAGGAAATGCAGTCGCTGTGCCTGAACGTCGAGGTGCTCTCCAGCGACGGCATGTCCATCGAGATGCGGGACACCGACGAGGACGTCTTCCGCGCGGCGGAAGAGCTCGGTATCGACCTGTCCCGGCGTGAGCCGAGCAGCGTCGAAGAAGTCTGACGGTCCCCCTGCGGGATCCGCGGGTGCCGGCCCGATCGCGGGCCGGCACTCCGTGGTGGAGAGCCCGTGGGTGCGCGAAAGACAGTCTGACCGATCCGTCGAAGGTCGCTTCACGCCACGGCAGGATCCGGGAACTTCAGATTTCGGAGGACACGATGAACGACGACACGGCGGCGCTGCTCTTCGATGTGGTGGAGCGTCTGCAGAAGAACATCGCCGCCCGTGAGTGCCCCGCGATCGTCGCTTTCGAAGGACAGCGGAAACTGGTGCTCAGCGACTACGACTATCTCCGCGATCCGCAGTCCGCCACCTCGTTCGAGACACGAGCCGCCGCCGAGGCGCAGGAGATCCAGGCGACGCGCTGGGTCTTCGCCGTCCCGTTGGTCTGGGTCACCACCTTGCAGACCGTCTACAGCCGCGCCGTGTCCAACCTCCCCCTGTCCGAAGGTGAACAGGAAATGATCACCTGGATGAGTTTCAACGAAAGCGACGGCGTGGATTACGGGCGCGTCCCGTACACCCGCCGCCCCAGCGGGGAGCCGGTGTTCGACGATCCGGAGATGTTCGCCGTAGGCGTGCAGCCGGCCCAGGCGATGCCGGGCCGGACGCTGCTCCAGGAGCTCCTCCCGGACAACTGATCGGGCCGGGTTCGACGGAAGGGCCGCCCGCCGATGTGGCGGGCGGCCTCCGTTCCTTCGCCGCACCCGCGCCCGTCGAAGTCCAGTCGCAGCCCGCTCAGGGTGTCGTCGCCGGCTTGCGCGTCCGAAACGCGGACCTGATACCCGTCAAGACCGTCATGACATGTGTCGAGCGTTGGCCCAGCTAGATAGGCATATTTCAAGAAACGTTGAAGTGATCCAGCATGATCGTGCCGGAAACCGATCACCAGAACAGGCCGGCCTTCGACGGCAGGCCGCGGACGTCGAAGGCCGGCTCACGTTCGTCACGCCGCACTGAGGGACTTCCAGAAGCCGCAGCGGTGCTCGCGGGCGAGGTTCACCTCGGCGATCCCGTTCTGGCCGGGGGCGAGTGACAGCACCTGGCCGACGGACGCGCGGTAGGGCGATCGCGGCTATCCGAGAGCGGCCACGCTGATGACGAACCTGGCCTACATCGAGGACCGGCTCCCCCAGGACGACGTCGAATTCGGGCTCAGCCGGATCCTGGACGGCATCGAGACCCTGATCGCCGAGCGGAACAGGGTGGCACGGCCACCTTCATGATCAAGTTACAGGTGTGTTGCGGAGTCTTGACGGTCCGCATATGACTGCGTAGACATGACTGCGCAGACAGAGACGATGTCCCTGAGAGACTCGGGGGCATCCGCCCATCAGGAGTGACCGTGACGCCATTGGTGAAAGGCAGCGCCCGGATGCCGCGCAGCGTCGACGTGGCCCGCCTCGCCGGGGTGTCGCAGAAGACGGTGTCCCGGGTGCTCAACAATGAGCCGTACGTCTCGGCCGACGTGCGGCAGCGCGTGCTCGACGCCGCCGACCAGCTGGGCTACCGGCTCAACAACGCGGCACGCACGCTGGCCTCCGGCCGGACCCGATCCATCGGCGTGGTCTCGCTCGGCACGGCGCTGTTCGGCCCCGCCTCGCTGCTGATCGGGGTCGAGCGCGCCGTCCGGGACGCCGGCTACGCGCTGCGCATCGTCAACACCCTGGAGGGCGACGCCCCGGACATCGCCGGGGCCGTGGAGTCGCTGCTGGAGCAGGGCGTGGACGGCATCGTCATCTCCGAGCCGATCGACGAGCAGACGGAGCCCGTCCGCGTGGACGTGCCGGTGCTCAGCCTGGGCGCCCCTTCGGCCTTCGCCGCCCCCCGCGTGCTCACGACGGGCGTCAGCACCGAGCTGCTGGCGCGGGTCGCCACCGAGCACCTGCTGGATCTGGGGCACGCGAGCGTCCACCACCTCGCCGGTCCCCAGCGGTGGTACGCCGCCAGGGATCGCCTGGAGGGCTGGCGGGCCGCTCTGCAGGCGCGCGACCGGCACGAGCCGGCCGTCCTGCACGGCGACTGGTCGGCCGCCTCCGGATACGCCGCGGGCCGCGAGCTGGCCGGCGACCGCGAAGTGACCGCCGTGTTCGCCGCCAACGACGACATGGCCATCGGCGTCATCCGCGCGCTGCTCGAAGCCGGCCGGCGCGTGCCCGAGGACGTCAGCGTCGTCGGATTCGACGACATCCCGGTGGCCGCCTACGTCACGCCTCCCCTGACCACCGTGCGCCAGCCGTTCGACGCCGTGGCCACCGAGGGGATCAAACTTCTGGTGCGAGCCATCGAACAGCCCCAAGCAGACCTTCCCCCGGCAGCCGGCCAACCGGTCGAGCTCGTCGTCCGCAGCTCCACCGCGCCCCCGCCCCGGACGACCCGGGGACGCCGGCGCGCGACCTCAGACTGATCAGCCCGTCCCCGCCTTCATCCACCCCCTGCTCCATGACGGGAGTTCACCATGCCCGAAACCTCCACCGTCCGCTTCCGCCGGATCACGCTCACCACCGCCGCGACGATGTCGCTCAGCCTCGTGCTGGCCGCCTGCGGCGGCAACAGCGCCTCCCCCACCCCCGCCGCCACCACGTCGATGAGCCAGGCCGAGATCGACAAGGCGCTGTCGACCCCCACCGAGCTGACGTTCTGGACGTGGGTTCCGGACATCGAGCAGGAGGTGGCCCTGTTCGAGAAGAAGTATCCGGCGATCGACGTCAAGGTCGTCAACGCCGGTCAGGGCGTGCCGCAGTACACCAAACTGCGCACGGCACTGCAGGCCGGCACCGGCGCTCCGGACGTGGTGCAGATGGAGTACCAGTACATCCCGACGTTCACGATCACCGGCAGCCTGCTGGACCTGCGGCCCTACGGCGCGCAGGCGCTGAAGGACACGTTCGTCGACTGGACGTGGGGGCAGGTCGGCGGCCCGGGCGGCGAGGTCTGGGCGATCCCGCAGGACACCGGACCGATGGGCATGCTGTACCGGCAGGACATCTTCGACAAGCACGGCATCCCCGTCCCCAAGACCTGGGACGAGTTCGCCGCCGCGGCCCGCAAGCTGCACGCCGCCGACCCGGAGGTCTACCTGACCAACCTCGCGGCGAACGAGGCCGCCGCCTGGCACGGCCTGCTCTGGCAGGCTGGGGCGAAGCCGTATGTTAACGCTAACAAGAGCGACATCTCCATCAAGGTCAACGACGAGCCGTCCAAGAAGCTCGCGGCCTACTGGGGCGGCCTGGCCAAGGACGGTGCCATCGGTGTCGAGCCGGACTTCACCGACTCGTGGTTCTCCGCCCTGAACAAGGGCAAGTACGCCACCTGGATCACCGCCGCCTGGGGGCCGGTCTTCCTGTCCGGCTCGGCCAAGTCCACGGCGGGCAAGTGGCGGGCGGCCCCGCTCCCCCAGTGGGACGCCTCCGCACCGGCGTCGGGCAACTGGGGCGGCTCGACCAGCGCGGTCGTCAAGACCACGAAGAACCCGATCGCCGCGGCGACGTTCGCGCAGTTCCTCAACAGCGACCCCGCCAGCACCAAGCTGTTCACCACCAAGCAGTTCTTCTTCCCGGCGACCAAGGCGCTGCTCGCCGATCCCGCCTTCGTCGGGGACACCCCCGCCTTCTACGGCGGGCAGCGGGTCAACCAGGTGTTCGCCGACATCAGCGGCACGGTCGGCCCCTCCTTCCAGTGGCCGCCGTTCCTGGACCGCGTCGTGACGGACTGGACGGAGACCGTCGGCAAGTCCCTGTCGGCCAAGACCGACACCGTCGCCGCGCTGGAGCAGTGGCAGACGCGGATCACCACCTTCGCCAAGAGCCAGGGCTTCACCGTCAAGGCTCAATGACCGCCAGGGGCCCGTGGGGCCTCGACTTTCCTAGAAAGGCCCCGACGATGACCGCTGTCGTCCGCGGGAACCCGCACCGAGCAGGCCCGATCCGCCGCTCGCGCATCGGCGCCGGCCCGCTGTTCGTCGCCCCGTTCCTGGCGCTCTTCCTGGTGCTGTTCCTGGCTCCGCTCGGCTACGCCGCCTATCTCAGCCTGTTCCAGAACCGGCTGATCGGCGGGACGACGTTCGTCGGGCTGGAGAACTACCTCACCGCCGCACAGGACCCGCTGCTCATTCAGGGAGTGCTCCGCGTCGCGGCGTTCTTCGTCATCCAGGTCCCGGTGATGCTGGTGCTGGCGCTGCTGTTCGCGCTCGCGCTCGACAGCGGCCTGATGCGGCTGGCCCGCGTGGTGCGGCTGGGCATCTTCGTCCCCTACGCCGTGCCCAGCGTGGTCGCCTCCCTCATGTGGGGCTACCTGTACGGCGCCGACTACGGCCCGTTCGCGCAGCTGGCCAAAGGGCTGGACCTGCCTGTCCCCCGCTTCCTCAGCGACGGCTGGATGCTCGGCAGCCTGGCCAACATCGTCACGTGGGAGTTCGTCGGCTACAACATGATCCTCCTGTACGCCGCGCTGCGCGCCATCCCGCACGAGCTCTACGAGGCCGCCGCGATGGACGGGGCCGGCGCCTGGCGGATCGCCTGGAGCGTCAAGCTGCCCGCGCTCCGGCCGGCGCTGCTGCTCGCCCTGGTGTTCTCCGTGATCGGCAGCTTCCAGCTGTTCAACGAGCCGAACCTGCTGCAGCGCCTGGCCCCCGACGTCATCGACAGCGCCTACACCGCCAACCTCTACTCCTACTCCCTGGCCTTCACCAGCCAGCAGATCAACTACGCCGCCGCGGTGTCCTTCCTGCTGGGGCTGGTCATCGTGATCGTCTCCTACGCCGTCCTGCTCACCGCCAACCGCAGGAGAACCCCGTGACCACGCTGACCCCGACCGCCTCCGGCACGCCGAGGGCAGCGGGCCGCCGGCCCCGCTCTCGGCGCAACACCCCGCTGACCATCGCCATGCTGGCCGCGCTCGCCTACTTCCTGCTGCCCCTGTTCTGGCTCGTCGTGGCCGCGACCAAGAGCACGCAGGACCTGTTCACCACCTTCGGCCTGTGGTTCTCGCGCGCTCCGCAGCTCCTGGCGAACGTCTCGGCGACCTTCACCCACGACGACGGCGTCTTCGCCAGATGGCTGCTCAACACCGTCCTCTACGCCGTCGTCAGCGCGCTCGGGGCGGCCCTGCTGGCGGCGGCCGCCGGGTACGGGTTCGCCAAGTTCCGCTTCCGCGGCGACCGCGCCGCCTTCAACCTGGTGCTCGGCGCCATCATGGTGCCGGCCACCGCCCTGGCCATCCCCACCTACCTGCTGTTCGCCAAGGTGGACCTGGTCAACACCCCCTGGGCGATCATCCTGCCCTCGCTGGTGAGCCCCTTCGGCCTCTACCTCATGCGCATCTACGCCCACGACGCCGTCCCGGACAGCATCCTGGAGGCCGCCCGCATCGACGGGGCCGGCGAGGCGAAGATCTTCTTCACCATCGCCCTGCGGATGCTGGCCCCGGGCCTGGTCACCGTGGTGCTGTTCACCCTGGTGGCGACCTGGAACAACTACTTCCTGCCGCTCATCATGCTCAACGACCCGAATCTGTACCCCATCACGGTCGGCCTCGCCTCCTGGGCCTCACAGGCCGTCGGAGGCGGCTCCGGCGCGAACAGCGACATGCTCGCGCTCGTCGTGACCGGGTCGCTGCTCTCGATCGCGCCCCTCGTCGCGGCCTTCCTGCTGCTGCAGCGCTACTGGCAGAGCGGCCTGACCAGCGGCGGCGTCAAGCAGTGACGCCCCGCAGATCCATCGCACCCCACCCTCCGGAGGTTTCCCCCATGGCGGTTCTCCCCGCCCGTGTCCTGTTCGGCGCCGCCTACTATCACGAGTACGAGCCCGCCTACGATCCCGGGCTCCAGCGTGACGAGCGGCTCAAGACCGACCTCGACCTGATGGCCGAGGCGCACTTCACCGTCATCCGCGTCGGCGAGTCGGTCTGGTCGACCTGGGAGCCGGAGAACGGCCGGTTCGACCTCGACTGGCTCCAGCCGGTGCTCGACGGCGCCCACGAGCGCGGCATCTCCGTCATCCTGGGCACCCCGACCTACGCGGTGCCGCCGTGGCTGGCCCGGCTGTACCCCGAGATCACCGGCGAGGACGCCACCGGCCGGCGTATGGGCTGGGGCGCACGCCAGGAAGCCGACTTCACCCATCCCGCCTTCCGCTTTCACGCCGAGCGCGTCATCCGCAAGATCGCCGTGCGGTACGCCGGCCATCCCGCGGTCATCGGCTTCCAGGTCGACAACGAGCCCGGCCTGCACCTGCTGCACAACCACGGCGTCTTCCAGCGCTTCGTCGGCCACCTGCGCGAACGCTACGGCGACGTGGAGACCCTCAACCGCGAATGGGGCCTGGTCTACTGGTCACACCGCCTGTCTGCCTGGGCCGACCTGTGGACACCCGACGGCAACACCCAACCCCAGTACGACGTCGCCTGGCGGCGGTTCCAGGCCGACCAGGTCACCGAGTTCATCGGCTGGCAGGCCGGCATCGTCCGCGAGTACGCCCGGCCGGAGCAGTTCGTCACCACCTGCATCTCCTACAACCGGCCCGCCGTCGAGGACGACCGGCTCACCGACAGCCTCGACGTCGCCGCCGGCAACCCGTACTACGTGATGCAGGACGCCCTGACCCTGCCCGACCACACCGAGGTCGAGCAGCACTGGATGACCACCGGCGGATGGGCGCTGCTGCAGAGCGCGGACCGGATGTTCTCCTCCCGCCAGGAGCCGTTCCTGGTCACCGAGACGAACGCCATGAGCATCGGCACGCCGTGGGAGAACCGGCCGGCCTACGACGGGCAGTGGCGCCAGGCCGCCTGGGCGCTCGTCTCACGGGGCGCCCGGATGATCGAGTACTGGCACTGGCACACGCTGCACTTCGGTGCGGAGACCTACTGGGGCGGCGTCCTCCCGCACAGTGGCCGGCCCGGCCGGACGTACGCGGAGCTGGCCCGCCTGGGGGCCGAGCTGGAGGCCGCAGGCCCGCTCGTCGCCGGGCTGGAGCCGGACGCCGACCTCACGATGGTCTACTCGCTGCCGAGCAAGTGGCTCATGCAGAAATACCCGCCCCTGCAGACGGCCGCCGGCGGGCCGGACGCCGCCGGCTACCACGGCATCTTCGACCCCTTCTACCGGGGGGCCGTTGACGCGGGCCGCCAGCTGCGCATCGTCCACGCCCGGCAGCTCCACGACCCCGATGGCGAGCACGCGGGGACGACCCCCGAGGAGGCCGCCCGCCGGCACCCGGTCCTCCTCGTCCCCGGCCTGTACCTCGCCCACGACACGATGATCGACTGGCTCGCCGCCTATGCCCGCGCGGGTGGTCACCTGGTCCTCGGCCCGCGCACCGCCTATGCCGACCACGAGGCCCGAGCCCGGCGCGAGCCCGCCCCCGGGCGCCTCACCGACGCGGCGGGCGTCTGCTACGAGGAGTTCAGCAACCTCGTGGACGAGGTCCCGATCCGCGCCGTGGCCGGCGCTCCCTTCGAGCTGCCCACGGGCGCCACGGCGACGCGCTGGGCCGACGGCCTCACGGTCCACGACGCCGAGGTGCTCGTACGGTACGACCACCCGCACTTCGGCCGCTGGCCGGCCGTCACCACCCGCCGCCACGGTGAAGGGCGGGTCACGCACGTCGGCACGGTGCCAGGACGCGACCTCGCCCGGGCGCTGGCGACCTGGCTGGCGCCCGTCGCGCGCAGCGGGTGGCGCGACCTGCCGGCGTCCGTCACCGCCACGACCGGGACGTCGCCGGACCGGCGCCGCGTCCACGTGGTGCACAACTGGAGCTGGGAGCCCGCCCGCGTCCAAGCCCCGGTCGACCTGTCCGACGTCCTGGCCGGCACGACCGTGCCGGCCGGCACCGTACTGGAGCTCGGCCCCTGGGACGTGCGGGTGCTCATGACCGAGACCGCCCCGGTGAAAGCTCTCCCATGAAGACGCCCGAAGGACAGGAGGCACCGTTGAACACAAGGAAAAGGCTCGGCAGCGTCATCGCGTCAGCCGCAGCGCTGTCAGCCCTGATGGCCGTCCCGGCCCATGCCGTCAGCCCGACACCTCGAACGCTCTACCAGCTGCCCGGCAATGCGCAGTGCACCAAGGGCTCCGGCAACTGCGCGGGGGTGCCGAAGGCGGCGGCGCTGCCGAGCGGGCGCCTGGTCACCGCGTTCGAGAAGGCGACGGTCGGCCCGTCCGGCACGGCGGCCGGTCAGGTCATCCCGGTGTACAAGAGCGACGACGACGGCACGACCTGGCAGTGGCTGTCCGACGTCCGCGCACCGGCGTACATGTCGAGCGATTCCGCGTACGCGAAGTACACGAGCAACTGGGCGAGCCCGTACCTCTACGTCCTGCCCCAGAACGTGGGCAACCTGACCGCAGGGACCTTGCTGCTGTCCACGGTGGTGACGGGCGAAGACGTCTACTACACCGAGCAGAAGGCCGCGAACCCCAGCTGGGTGCCGACGAACGACGGCGACCGTCGCGACATGGCGATCGCTCTCTACTCGAGCACGAACCAGGGCGCGTCCTGGAACTTCCTCAACGTCATCACCACGGGCGGCTGGCAGGGCGGCAGCGCCGGCGCCATCGGCCAGCGGGTCGCGAATGCCAACACCTATCGGCAGGTCGACCCCATCTGGGAGCCGTACCTGATGGTGTACGGCAATCAGCTCGTCACCTACTACTCCGACGAGAACGACTTCACCGGACACAACACCGCCACGGGCGTGTTGACCATGCGTTCCGACAACGGCACGGCGGGTGACTCCCATGGGCAGGTCATCGCGCACCGGACGTGGAACGGCAGCACCACCGGCGCGTGGAGCGCGCCCGTGCTGGACGTCGCCGGCCTCACCCAGAGCGTGGGCGGCGTGAACCAGATCGGCGGCGGACGGCCCGGCATGCCCAACGTGGTGCAGACCACCGACGGCAGATGGATGATGACGTACGAGTACTTCGGCGGCGGCGACAACGTGCGCTACAAGATCTCATCGAACCCGCTGAACTTCTTCTCCGTCGGCGGCGCGGCGGGATCGAACATCACCGCCCTCCCGATCGGCTCCGGCTCCCCCGTGCTCGCGACCGGCGGAAGCCCGGTCATCGTCCGGCTTCCCGGCGGCCGCCTGATGTTCAACGCCGCCGGCAGCGGCGACGTCTGGGTCAATCCGACCGGCAGCAGCACAGGCGCCTGGACACGCCAGCGCACCACCATCGAGCCGGGATACTTCCGCAACCTGACCTACCTGCCGCGCACGGGCCGCGTGCTGATCGTCACCGGCTTCGGGATCCTCCGTCACGCCGATATCGACTTCGGACGCTCCGCCGGGCCGTACTACAAGCTGGTCAACCGGCAGAGCGGAAAGGTTCTCGACACGTTCGACGCCGACCTGGCCGACGGCGCGAACCTGGTGCAGTGGGCGGACAACGGCGGTTTCAACCAGCACTGGCATGTCACGGACGTCGGCGGCGGCTACCGGACGCTGTTCAACCGCAACAGCGGCCGGACGCTGTCGATCTGGCAGACGGGCACCGCCGACGGCGCCGACGCCGTGCAATGGGTGCAGAACAACGGCGGTGACCAGCAGTGGGAGCTGGTGCCGGCCGGCTCGTACTACAAGATCAAGGCCCGCCACTCCGGCAAGGTCCTGAGCGTGTGGCAGGGAGCGACGACCGACGGCGCGCGGGTCGTGCAGTGGACCGACAACGGCGGCCTCGACCAGCAGTGGCAGCTCCTCCAGGTGTCGTGAGGGAAGCTCCGGCTGGGGCCTTCCGGTCCCAGCCGGGCGTCGCTGACCAGGACCTTGCGGGTGCTCTCGACAGCGAGGCTGATCCGTTCCGTCAGCCGGGCCGGTGACCGCTCCGCCTACTACCGCGTGGCCGAGGACGCCTGGGCCAACTCCTGGCACCGCCCGGCCGATGCGATCGCCCAGGCGCGTACTAGGTCATCCCCTATTCGACGCGTTCGGCGTCGTAACCGCCCGGGTAGACCCAGGCTGGAGACGCGCCTCAGGCCGTCGTCCAGCGACGGAGCTTCTCGGGGTTGCGTACCACCCAGATGTGCTTGATCCGGTCCCCCGCGACCTCGAACGCGAACACCGACACGGTCACGCCGTCCTGCTGAGCCACCAGGCCGGGCTGACCGTTGACCGTACGCTCCAGGAACGTCATGTTGCCGGGCTTCCGGTCGGCGATCTCGGCCCAGGCGCGCGCGATCTGCTCGCCGCCTTCGATGGGGTCCAGGAAGGTCGTGGCGAGGCCGCCGCCGTCGGCGATCGCCGTGGCGTCGGGGTCGAGCAGGCCCATCAGGGCGTTGATGTCCTTGGCCTCCCACGCCTGCTTGAAGTCCCTGACGATGCCGGCCTGGCGGGCCGTCGGGCTCGCGGGGCCCCGTGATGCGCGGATGCGGCGGCGGGCCGAGGAGGCCAGCTGACGGCAGGCCGCCGGAGTACGGCCGACCATCTCGGCCACTTCGGCGAAGGAGTGGCAGAAGACATCGTGCAGGATGAACGCGACCCGTTCTGCCGGGGTCATCGAGTCGAGCACGACCAGGAAGGCCATGTTGACCGACTCGTCCAGGGTGACCCGGTCGGCCGGGTCGGCGGTGGCGCCGCGCTCCCTGCCTTCGGGTAGCGGCTCGGGGATCCATGCGCCCACGTAGGTCTCTCGCCGGGCCCGGGCGGAGCCGAGCAGGTTGAGGCAGATACGGCTGACGACCGTCGTCAGCCAGGCGCCGGGGGCTGCGATGGCGTCCTGCTGCTGCGGGGACATGGCGTACCAGCGGGCGTAGGCCTCTTGGACGGCGTCCTCGGCCTCGGCCAGGGAGCCCAGGAGCCGGTAGGCGATGTTGATCAGCTGGCGCCGCTCGCCCAGGATCGCGTCCGGGCCGTGTCCTGGCCGGGGTTGGGTGGTCATGGTGCCGACTGCTCCTTCGGTCGCATTTGCCCTCACCGGTACGACAAGACAGCGCTCCGGAATGTGAGGCCGGTGCGTCGCCTCACATTCCGGACGGCTGTGTTGTCGAACTGCCGAGACGAACACATCATCCAGCGAACAGGAAAGCATCATGACCACCTCAATGCCGGCACCTCTTCTCGCCGATCCGGCAGCCGCGCAGCGCCTGGAGCGGGCGGCCGCCGCGCTGACCGCACACGGTTTCACCGTCGAGATCCTCGACGACGCCGCCGCCGCGCGTACCCGCGTCAAAGAGCTGATCCCCGAGGGCGTCAGCGTGTTCACCGGGGCCAGCGAGACCCTCCGCCTGTCCGGCATCGATGAGGACATCAACGGCAGCGGGCGGTACGAGTCCGTCAAGGCACGCAGCAGGACCATGGACCGCGCCACCCAAACGGCCGAGATCTGGCGGATGATCGCCTGCCCCGACGTCATCGTGGGCAGCGTCGCCGCGGTCACCGAGACCGGATCCCTGGTGGCCGCCTCGGCCAGCGGAAGCCAGCTGGCCGGCTACGCGGGCGCCGCGGCCCGCGCGATCTGGATCGTCGGGGCGCAGAAGGTGGTCCCCGACCTGGACACCGCGCTGCGGCGCGTCGAAGACCACTGCCTTCCGCTGGAGAACGAGCGCGCCATGAAGGCCTACGGGCAGCCCAGCGCCCTCAACCGCCTGCTCATCCTCAACGCGGAGCCGCACCCCGGACGCGGCGTCGTCCTGCTGCTCCGCGAAGCCATCGGATTCTGAACGATTTCACCACCAAGGGAAAGGTCGGGTAGCGATGCCTACGCAACGCGAGATTGATGAAGCCGAGATCCGCCGGCTGCTCGGCAGGATCGTCGAAGGGCTCCAGGGCAAGGATCTCGAGATCCTGAAGCGCCTTTACGCTCCGGACATCGTGTCCTTCGACATCGAGCAGCCGCTCCAGCATGTGGGGCTCGAGGCGAAGCTCAAGAACTGGGCGCCTGTGTTCACGTTCTTCGACCGGGTGAATTATGAGGTTCGCGACCTGACGCTCACCGTGCGGGACGACGTGGCGTTCGGGCACGCCTTCGCACGTCTCAGCGGCACGCTGAAGGACGGGACGGTGATGAGCGGCATGTGGGTCAGGGCCACGCACTGCCTGCAGAAGATCGACGGCACGTGGCTGATCGTGCACGACCAGGTCTCGGTGCCGCTCGACGTCGCCAGCGGCAAGGGAGTCGTCGACCTCGAGCCCTGATCCCCGCTGCGTGACCGGCAGGCGCTCGTTATGGCCCCGGCCGTCTCACGACCAGGTGACCGGCAGCGAGCGCACGCCGAAGATGAGCATCTCATCGCGTACCGGGACCTGCTCGGCCGGTACCGCCAGGCGCAGGTCCGGCAGGCGGGAGATCAGCTCGCCCAGCCCGATCCGCAGCTCGATCCGGGCCAGCTGCTGCCCCAGGCACTGATGAACCCCGTGCCCGAAGGCCAGATGCGGGGTCCGCGGACGGCGCACGTCGAGCGCGTCGGGGTCGTCCCAGTGCCGCGGGTCCCGGTTGACCTCGGGCGTGGCGATCACGACGGTCGCGCCGGCGGGGAGGTCCACGCCGCCCAGGGTCACCGGCTCCGTGGCGACCCGGCTGACCCCGAGCTGGAGGATCGACAGGAACCGCAGCAGCTCCTCCACCGCGTTGTCGAGCAAACCCGGATCCGCGCGCAGCGCCGCGAGCTGGTCCGGGTGCTCCAGCAGCGCGAACGTGCCCAGGCCCAGCATGTTCGCCGTGGTCTCATGGCCCGCGGTGAGCAGCAGGAGGGCCACGTCGACCAGCTGCGCGTCCGTCAGGGGCGGGTCGGTGTCGTGGATGAGGCCGGACAGGAGGTCGTCGGCGGGGTTCGCGTGCTTGGCGGCCACCAGCCGCCGCATGAACGCGTACAGCTCGGCGCGCGCCGTGGCCTGCTCCTGCGGGGTCGAGCTCGCGTTCAGCCCGACGGCCGTACGCTCCTGGAACTCCGCGCGGTCGGCGTAGTCCACGCCCAGCAACTCACAGATGACCAGCGACGGCAGCGGCAGCGCGAACGCCGGCACCAGATCGGCCCGCGTGCCCGCCGCCTTCATCGCCTCGACGTGCTCGACCGCGATCTCCGTCACCCGCGACTCCAGCTCCCGCATCCGCCGCACCGTGAACTGCCCCGTCAGCGAGCGCCGCAGCCGGGTGTGCTCCGGCGGGTCCATGAAGACGAAGATCCCGTCCTCCCGCTCCCCCCTCGGCGCGGCCACTTCGCGCTGCTGCGGCGACGTCGCGTCCCGATGGCGCATCTTGTCGGCGCTGAAGCGTGCGTCCGACAGCACCGTACGGGCCTCATCGAACCCCGTCACCAGCCACGCCTGAGCACCGTTGAGCAGGTCCAGCGGCCGGACCGCGCCCTGTCCCCGCAGGCCCGGCGGCGGATCGAACGGGTTGCGTCCCCGCTCCACCATTTCCGCGGGCAGGATCCGGCGCATCGCCGCGGTGCTCACGCTCGCGGACTCGTCGGTCACGCTGCTGTCGGTCATCGGGTACGTCCTGTTTCTCGAGGGATCGTAAAGTACGCAGCTGTTTCTTATAGTGCGCCACCGTAGATCACCTCGATAAGATACGCAAGCGAATCTTATGTGCCCGCGTGGCCTCACGCGTCCTCGGAGCCCCCCGGGAAGGGCGTCAGGCCGTACCGGTCGTGGACTCGTTGCTCGATCGCGTTCTCCCGTGGCCGGTACGCGGGATAGAAGTCCCTGCCGCACTCGAGATCGTCCAGGGCGGCCTTGATCTCCTTTTCCAGGTAGGGCATGGCCTCCTCGTACGTGAGGGTCTTCCTGGCGAGCATGATGAACGTCGTGCCCTCCGTGGCCGGCGGAAGCCCGCCGTCGCCCAGTATCAGCCGGGTCTTTTCGCCGGCGAACGCATCGCCGCCCCGCGTGGAGAGGGCCACCGGCGTGGCGTCTTCGACCGCATGGCCCCTGCTCCTGAGGCAATCGGCCATGGCCGCGGCCAGCTCCACCAGCCGAGGGTCGTCATTGAGCGCGCTCGTGAGAGCGCGATCTGTGGCGTCCTCGACCTTGCGGTGGTAGTCGATCGCCGACTTCACCTCCAGTCCCACCACCCGCTCGACCGCCCCGGTCATGCAGGCGTCCCTTACCTGGGAGTAGGCCGTGAGCCGGTCTCCTGCGAGAGTCGAAGAGATCTCGTCGTTGGGATCTACCGCCGGCTCCTCCTGATCTCTGCCGTGGATGTACGCCGAGAACACGCCGAACCCGAAGAACGCCCGATGGACGCGCATCGCCTCGTAGTCGCCGGCGGCTCGCCGTCGCTCCTCGTCGCTCTTCTGCCGCTCGGGTCGCACGTAGGGGACGTACTCGAAGCCCTCCTCCTCCATACAGTCCGCTTTGACCGCTTCGATCAGGTATCTCCGGTCAAGCGCCGGATCCGCGGAGGCGGCGGCGCCCCCGCAGAGCACGGCCACGGCCAGCAGCACGGCCACTCTGTGCAGACCCGACGTCGTGCCGGCCGGCGGGCGCGTGAATCGTAAGATGCTCACGCGCTTTTGACGCGCCGAGGCCGCAAATGGATCATCGGGCCGGGCTGCCGTCGAAGGACCGGCCGAGTTCGGTGGGGCGGTCGATCACATCGCGCACGATGCCGCCAACCGCCTCGCCCCGCGTCTTCTACCGGGCCTCTCCTGGATCAGTACCCCGGCGGGTACGGCGGCTGCTGGACATGTTGCACCGGCAGATGACGAGTCACCCGCCAGCCGATGAAGCTGACGGGGATGGCGACGATCAGCCACAGCCCGAACGTGATGAGCGTCATCCACCAGTGCACGAACACCCACGCGCACCCATGGATGATCATCGCGACCGGGTTGAATCCCCACTCCTTCACCGTCGTGTACTGCACCGGCCCGTACTGAGGACCGCTGGGGACCGGACTGTACTGGGGCCCGCTGTGCATGGGCATGTACGGCTGAGGCTGGTACGGCTGCGGCGGGTACTGCGGGCCGGATTGGCCGCCGTACTGCTGGCCGTACGGGTCTTGCGGCGGCTGGGGCGGATAACCCATAGAGCGGCTCCAGAGGCGTGAGCGAACGGTATGGGACGTTCCAAGCCCGCGCCGGGTTGACCTTCAGCGGGTGTCCACATCCGGACCGCCCGCGCTCTTGACTCGCCACCCGTCTGCGTGCGTGCGTGCCACGAGAGCATCCACCGGGCCCGCTACGCGCTGCGCACCGGCGCAGGACGGCCTCAGAGTCGCCGATGGCCGACTCCTGCCACACCCGGCCGCCCGCCGCGACCGCGCGAAAACCCACCTTTTGCGCTTTCAAGCACAATCACCTGCCGGAATTTCGCAAAGATTGCGAAATGCACTGGGCACTGAAAAAGGCCTGCCCAGCTGATATCGGCAGGCCTTTTCGTCAGGTCACTTCTTGTGGCAGTGCCACTTGTAGGTCTTGTGGTAGTGGCCCTTCTTGTGGTAGTGGCCCTTCCACCAATGGCCGCTCTTGTACCACTTCTTGTAGTAGTGCTTGTGCCAGTAGTAGCCGTGGGGACAGCCGACGGTCTCACTGATCGTGGGAGCGCCGGCGGTGGCGGTGGCGCTCGCCTGGGCAGGAACCGCAGAGGCAAGGCCGGTGAGAGCCAAGGAAGCGGCGAGGGCGCCGCTCGCAAGGAGCTTACGCATGATCTCTTCCTTCCATGAGAAGTGATACTCACGATAGGAAGCCATTTAATTCCGCTCCATGTACTAATACGCGCTCAGCGACGCTTATTCGTGCCGAATACCGCACTGATCAATATCGGATGATCCCTGCCGCATCACGACTCACAGCGGCCACGGATAAATGAAGTCCCGGCGATATCTGCAACGATTGGTCCAGGAGCGAGGCAGCACCCCTGCTTTTCGCCGTCGAGGCCCGGCGCCAGGCGGACTCCGCCCCGGTGCGCGGACGGCGATCGACCGGGGCGGCGCGACAAGCCCGTAATGCGGACGTCACAGGGGGCTCCCCCGCCGGGTTTTGGTCCGCGACGGTTTCACCTGCGTCTTTCTCCTTGCGCCCTACCTGCACGGCCGTCGGCTATTTTTTCCGGGTTATTGACGAAATATGAGCGGCTGGGCACACTCTTCGCAAGCTGCGCGCCGACGTGGCAGGCGCTGACGTGGAGGACGTGACTGATGACTGATTCGGACAACGGGTTGAACGTCGACCGACGGTCCCTGCTGGCGGGCGCCGCCGGCCTTCTGGGAGCGGCGGCACTGCCCGCGACCGCCGCGCAGGCGACGCCGAGCGCAGCCGTGCCGACGAATGTGCCGATGAATGTGCCGATGAATGCGTCCATGAAGAAATACCCGCCGAACTGGCCCGAGCTCCAGCCCTACGGCCTTGCCGACACCCGGCTGGACCTGTGGCCGCGCGCGGACAACTCCTCCATCCTCCCGCTGGAGCTGCGCCCCCGTGACCAGGAGCTCGGCCGGGTCTGGATGCGAGACACCTACGTCAACTGCTTCATCGTGAAGGGCCGTCCGGTCTACGTCGCCACCGGCACCACCCGGGCGCCCGGCGTCGCAGGGCCCGCCCCGTGGAACGACGGCATCTTCGTGTGGACGGCCCCGTCCCTGAGCGGGCCGTGGAAGCTGGCCGACACCACCGGCATCCGGCCCGGCGCCGAGCGCGGCAAGGTATGGTCACCCGAGTTCGTCGGCGAGAACCGGCCTGGACGCACGATCGTCGCCCCATGGCAGGAGTACTGGAACGACGACCAGTTCGGCAAGCGGAGCGATGTCTGGGCCCCTGAGGTGCACCGCTTCCGCGGCAAGTGGTACATCGTCGCGTGCATGGGCGACCACTCCAAGAAGGTCGGCTCGTTCCTGCTCGTGAGCGAGGGCGGCGTCGAGGGCCCGTACCGGCTCGTCCAGGGCAACCTCGACAAACCCTTCGGCGACTCCTTCATCGGCGGACCCGCCTTCATCGAGCCCGGCGCCTACCACCACATCGACGGCAGCCTCTACACCGAGGGCGACGACGCGTGGCTCGTGCTGCACAACAACCTGTACGCGAAGTTCCGGGACGACATGGAGGACATCGTCCCCACGACCAACCTCCCGGCGTTCCAGCAGACGCCCTACACACCCGAGCCGTACCTCGAAGGCTCGTACGTGTTCAAGCACGGCGGCAAGTACTACCTCCTCCACGCCGCCTGGAACCGGACCTCGACCAACCCCGACGGCAGCACCCGGTACGCCTACGACCCGCCCGGCACCGGCCGCGCCCAGTACCACTACGACGCGATCGTCTCCGTCTCGGACACGTTCGAGGGACCGTACTCCAAGCGCTGGACCGCGGGCGTCGGCGCCGGCCACAACAACGTCTTCATGGACCACCGCGGCCAGTTGTGGGCGACCTTCTTCCGCAACCCCAGATTCGGCTACTGGTCCGACCCGGCACGCGTCGGCGACACGGCGGTGGCCGGGATCGTGCGGATGGAATGGACCGGCCCGAACGGCAACCGCCTGTACGTCCAGCGCCGGAAATAGCGCACCCGATCAGCGACTCATCCGCACCCGGCGACCGGTTCGTGCCGGGTGCGGGTCGGTCCGGGTCTTCTGCCGGCGAACGCTTCAGCCGTACGACAGCGCCGCGACGAGGATCACCATCACCAGGAGCGCCAGCACGCCGGCCGGGATCGCGAGCAGGGTGATCATGCAGCCCTTCCCGTTCCACGGCTGGGGTGCGGTGCCGAGGGCGCCTCGGGAGTAGGCCCACAGGGGCGCGCGGTATTCGAGTTCGAGCGCCATCCCGGGCTGGAGCCAGATCGTCAGATCCGCGGGGCCTATCTGGGCCGGGAGGAAATAGGGAAGGTGGACGTGAAGGTGGTACTGACCGGGAGGAAGCGGGATCGCGTTGCGTCCCCATCGGCCCAGCGTCGCGTGGCCGTTGATGATGATCATGGGCGTGATCATGGCGAGCAGCCCGCCGAGCCAGTGCCGCTTCACATCGAGGACCAGGTGCGCTTGCGCCCCAGAGGGAACGGGCTGGGGTGGCCGACTCCATGGAGTGTGCGGCGCGGGCGAATGCATGGCGCTCATGCTAGTGCCGTGCCGATCTTCTGAGCTCACCCTTCAAATCATCTGAAAACAACCCGCCCTTCTTCGGCCGACAGGCTTCCCGGCATCCGTGCGCACGGATGCTGTTGAGTAGCGACTACTCATGCCCCGCCGCGACGCGCCCCTGAGCATGGCAGGACGACCGAGGTCACCAGCACTCATCCGAAGGGGCACGAACATGGCCAACCCGGCAGGCACCTCCGATCCGCACGCGGCTCCACCGACGCCACCCGCCCCGCCCTTTCCGGCTCCGAGCGCGCCCGTGCTGGACAACTCGGCGCGGGAAGTGCTCAAGGGAACGCTCGTGCCCCTGGAGGTCGCCGCGGGCAGCGACGCCGGCGGCGGCGGAATCGTCAAGCTGGGCGCCGTACGGCAACTGGCGCTGTCCCCCGGCGACACCGACCAGGTACGCGATCACCTCCAGGCCGCCGACCGGCTGTACGACGGCGACCCGGCCCTCGTCTCCCCGGCGGCCTTCGACGTGCTCAAGGGGTTCGAGGACCGGCTCGTGCCGTCGCTCCGCCCGAGCAGCACCTCGCTCTCGCAGATCCCCGCCGGAGAGCTGGCGCGATTCGCGAAGGCGCTCATCGAGGTGCGGACCTCGCAGCTGGACCGGGCGCGGTCGCAGGACGCGATCGGCCAGGCCGCCCAGGCGCTCAACACGGCGGTCGTCGCGCTGCGCGGCCTGGAGGTCAACACCGCCGCGCCGCCCATCGGGATGCTCAATCTCGAACGGATCGAGATGGTGCCGATCGGCCTGCAGCGCGGCGAGCTCGTCTCGACCATTCCGCTGGCCCCCGGCGAGGAGACCGCGGTCACGCACAAGGAGTGGTCGGTCACCTCGAAGGAGTTCACGACGATCGTCACCGACGCGCTGGAGGAGATCAGCGAGACGGGCGTGACCGACAACACCGATCTCGCCCAGTCGACGGCGTCGCAGAGCCAGCACTCGAACCAGTTCAACATCACCGGCACCATACAGGGCGGCATCCCGATCATCTCCGGTTCGAGCACCACCGGGTTCACGGCCCAGAGCTCGGATTCGGCGTCGGCGAGCGAGAGCATCAAACACGCCCACGCCACGACGCAGAAGGCCTCGTCGCGTTCCCGGCGGGAACACAAGGTGACCATCTCGACGACCACGGTGACGGGATCGTCGGAAACGTCCACGCGCGTCCTGAAGAACGCAGGGGCGGAGCCGATCAGGATCGACTATTTCAGCCTGATGAGAAAGTGGCGGGTCAGGCTCTATCGGTACGGGCTGCGTCTCACCTACGACATCGCGGTCCCCGAGCCGGGCGCTTCGATGCGGCGCGCGTACGCGGAGCTCGATGGGCTGCGGGCGCAGCAGGGCCCGTTCGAGTTCACCGTCAGGCACGCGGACATCACGACCGACCTCGTCGATCAGGACGGCCATCCGTCCCCCACGGGCATCCCGAAGTACCGGTGGCTCGCCGACCGTCACGGCGTCACGGTCAGGCCGCATCCGGCGGAGCCGACGCCTCTGACGTTGAGCTCCCACGTCAACACCGACGGCAACTGGTGGTTCCTCGACCTCGAGTTCGACATCCCCGGCGGAACGCACCTCCGCGACATCGCGCTGGACGCGCAGGTCGGCAAGGACGACTCCGACGACAAGATGAACTTCGACGTCATCGGGGCCCGCTCCGAGCCGACGTGGCGCAACCTGTCCGGCGCGCTGATCATCCGCGATCACAAGATCATGTCGTTCAACGGGAGCACGCCCTTCATGGAGGGCTTCACCGGCCGCCAGAAGATCACGTTCTTCTTCCATCACTCCGAGCGGGTGTTCGTCGGCCTCAGCGTGCGCCTGGATCTGACGCCCGAGGCCATCGAACAGTGGCGGACCGACGTCTGGAACACTCTCTACAACGCCGCGCAGACCAGGTACTTCGCCCAGCAGGAGGACATCGCCGCCCGCATCGCCGCCATCGACGACAAGCTGGCGAACGTGGACACGCTGACGCTGCGCCGCGAGGAGAGCGACGAGATCATGAAGAGCGTCCTGCGCTTCGTCCTCGGCACCGACTTCGACTTCATGCCGGCCGACGTCCTGGCCGCCTTCGTCGCGGCGCAGGTCGATCTCCAGCACGGCATCGGCTTCGACGGGCCGAGCCTCGGTCTGAGCCTGGACCAATGGACGCTCCTGCGGCAGCACGAGGACCTCGTACGGTTCATCAACCAGGCGATCGAGTGGGAGAACGTGGTGACGTTCCTGTACTCCTACTTCTGGGACGTGCCGCCGAGCTGGGCCTTCATCCGCCAGTTGCGGCATCAGGACCCCAACAGGCAGGCGTTCCTGCGGGCCGGCAGCGCACGCATCGTCCTCACCGTGCGCAAGGGCTGGGAGGAGCGGTGGATGCGCTTCGCCGAAGGGGGCGGGATCGGCGCGCCGATCCCGGCACCGTACCTGACGATCGCGCAGGAGATCGCCGCCTACGACGACCGCAACTATCCGGGGATCCCCCCGGCCAATCCGGAGAGGACGGCCGTCCACCTCCAGGACGCCGCCTACACCACGTCTTCGACGGACCTGACGGCGAGCCCCAACCCGGTCAACATCAAGGTCGGGAGCAGCGCGGGGTTCGTCGTCGGGCTGCCGGTGGTCCTCGACGCGCAGGACGAGCGGCGCGTCCAGGAATCGCAGACGGTCGTCGCGATCCCCGACCCGACGCACATCGTGGTGGCCCGCCTCAAGTTCGCGCACCGCGGCGCGCAGGCCCCCGTGCCGATCCTCCAGCCGGGTGTGAAGGGGGCGCTCATCGCCGAATGGAACGAGTACACGCCCTCGTCCGGCACGGACATCGCCGTCACGTCCAACCTCACGACGATCTCCTAGGGCGGCAGGCCCATGAGCATCTTCTGCTTCCAGAAGAGCCAGAGCGACCGCGTCTCCAAGCTCTCCCTGACCGTGGGCGAGGAGACGCTGCCGCTGATGTGGAAGGGGGAAAAGCCCGATGACAACGTGCACGCGGTCCTCTTCCACCACAGCTCCGGACTGGTGTTCCTGGAGGAGACCCGGTCGTCGGCCGGTCCGCAGGGCTCCTACCGCGTGTTCGTGCTGACGGGCAGGACGCCGGGATCCGGGCGGTTCGAGGCCATCGAGGTGCCGAGAACGGGCGCGCTGAAAACGCTGGGACAGATCGACATCGACGTACGGGACCCCTCCGACCAGGACGCCGACCTCGTCTACACCGGAAAGTTCATCTATTGGCGCAAGTCGATGCCGGTCTCACTCAAAGGCACGAACCCCTTGCTGTACGCAGCCACGTCGGGCCTGATCGGCAACCAGATAGGGAGCCTGCAGTCCAGCAAGGACCACGGCCCGCTGCCCGAGGGGCTGTACTCGTTCTTCACCCATCTCGATCCCCGGCAGAGCTCCCTGGATGCGGCGAACAAACGAGGCGACAAGGCCATCAGCAACCAGGAGGAAGGCATCCAGTTCCTTCCCATAGGCGGCAACGGCCCCGTCTACCCCGACTGGGGCACCTTCCGCGTACGGCTCACCCCGGTGCAGGGGAACATGTTCGGCCGCGGCGGCTTCTACCTGCACAACTCGCACAAGGGATACAGCCACGGCTGCATCGAGGTCGGCGCGGACGCCGGCGGCCTCGACTTCTTCACCAGCCTGCTCACCTACGCCGGCAGCCAGCCGCGCAAGGCGAAGCTCGTCCTGCGCGTCAAGTACTCCTATCCCGAACAGTTCACCGCCGGAAGGACACTCCGGTGACCATCCGCTCCGCCGGCCGGCTCGAAGCGGCTCCGCGTCGTACGCGTCGCAGACCTCTCTAGTACGCCGGCCCGTGGTCAGCGTGATGGCCGGATATGAGCTCGACGGCGACGCAAAGCGCTGGGTCAGCGCCAGGGCATGTGCTGCAGGCACCAGGTGTTGCCGTCGGGGTCGGCGAAATAGGCGTAGAACACGCCGCCCAAGTCCTCGATCTCGCTGATCTCGACGCCGCGTCCGGCGAGGTCGGCGCGGGACGCCTCGATGTCGGCCACTACCAGGTGCAGACCGCGCAGTGTTCCCGGCGGCATGTCGAGCGTGGGGAGACCTTCGGCGAGGGTGATCGAGCAGGCCGAGCCGGGCGGGGTGAACTGGACGATGCGAACGCCGGCCGTCGGGGTGACGTCCACGTCGAGGCGGAACCCGAGCTGGTTCTGGTAGAAGGCCTTGGCCCGTTCGATATCGGTGACCGGCACCGGCACCAGCTCCAGCAGCAGCGTGCCGGGCGGCACGGGCGGGTTGCCGGAATCCTGAGGGGTCTGCGCGGCGTCGGTGGGGATGTTGGTCATGGTCGGTGCCTTTCGAGAGGGAGGGTGGCGAGGAGGGTGGCGAGGTGGTCGTATCCCTCGCCGGCGCCGCGTTCCATGGGGCTGCGCACGACCGCGTCGCGGATCTCGGAGGAGGAATAGCGCACGGTGACGGTCATGACGGTACGTCCGTTCGTCTCGTCCAGAACAGTGGTGACCAGGGCGTCACCGTCGGCCCAGTCACGGTGGATCTCCGTCTGTACGAGGCGCACGGGCGGCACGACCTCGCGGAACAACCCGTAAAGCTCCATCTCGGCGCCGGCCGGGCCGGTGGAGACGAACCGCCAGGCACCGCCGGGGCGCAGGTCGACCTCGCAGGCGGTGAGCCGCCAGCCGCGGGCGCCGTGCCAGCGGCGAAGCAGCTCCGGCCGGGTGAGCGCGGCGAAGACCAGTGCCGCGGGAGCGGCGAACGCGCGGGTGAGGACGAGGTCGGTGGTCCCGGACGCGACGACCCGCAGCCCGAGGCCGGTGTGCGGGGACGTCACTCTTCCGCGTCCTGAAGGTCGTCCAGCAGGGCGTCCAGTTGCTGGTAGCTCGCCTCCCAGTAGTCGCGGTAGTCGCCCAGCCAGTCCGTGGCCGTCCTGAGCGGCTCGGCCACCAGCCGGCAGGGCCGGCGTTGCGCGTCGCGGCTGCGGCTGACCAGACCGGCCCGTTCGAGCACCCGCAGGTGTTTGGAGACGGCCGGCTGGCTCATCGCGAACGGCGCGGCCAGCTCGGTGACCGTCGCGTCGCCGGCCGCGAGCCGGGCCAGGATGGCCCGCCGGGTGGGGTCGGCGAGTGCCGCGAATGTCGCGTCCAGTGTGTCGCTTGCAACCATGTACATAACCCTTCGGTTCCATAACCTTATGGTTTTGTACGTGCTGGGGTCCGGCTTTGTCAAGAACGCGAAGCCCGGCTTCGGAGCGGTGGGCCATCGCCACCTCACCGAGGCGAGGCGAGCCGGCGGACTGACGGCCGGCCTGCGGCAGCGTCGGATGATCGTCACAGTTTCTCCTCGCGCGAGGTACCGGGCATGCTTCGATGTTGCTTTGTCCGTACATCACATGAATTCGCACGATGAGAGGCCACCCATGCCAGATCTTGACGACCCGACCGCCACGTTCAAGGAGTTCGACGGCGACGGGGACGGATACATCACGCGCGAGGAGTTCGTCAGGGCCATGAACGCGCGCGGCGAGGAGATCACCGCCGCCGAGCTCGACTCGATCTTCCATACCTCGGACGAGAACGATGGGGACGCGGACGCGCGCATCTCGCTGGCGGAGTTCCTGGTGGCCTGGAACAAGTGACGGCGCGCCGGCCGGCTCCAGCCTGACGGGACGGCTGCGAGCCGGCCTGTTGTTGCTCGCCTGGTACAAAAGGAATGTTCGTCCGTCCTGTGCTGAGCCAGGCCGGTCGGTCACGCCCGGAGTAACGTCGCTCATGTGAAGGACACTGAACTCGTCGGAGTGCAGAAGACCCTCAGCCCCGTCCTCAGGACCAAGGCACTGGACAACCGGCTGCCGGACCCGATCCTCGGCGACGAGTACGCCGAGGAGACGATGCGCCGCCTCGACCCCGGCTACGACAAGCGCAGATTCGGCACCAGCCAGATCGGCCTCGCCGCCGTGGTGCGCGCCAAGGCCCACGACGACTGGGCCCGGAGCTTCCTCGCCGGCTGCCCCGACGCGGTGGTGCTGCACCTGGGCTGCGGCCTCGACGCCCGGGTGTACCGGATCGACCCGCCCGCCACCGTCGACTGGTACGACCTCGACTACCCGTCCGTCATCGAGCTGCGGCGGCGATTCCTGCCGGCGCGCGAGCACTACACCCTGATCGGCTCCAGCGTCACCGACCTGACCTGGCTGGAACGCGTCCCCCACGACAGGCCGGTGCTGATGATCGCCGAGGGACTGGTGCCCTACCTGACCGCGATCGACGTGAGGCGGCTGCTGACCAGAGTCGTCGACGCCTTCCCCACCGGCCAGATCCAGCTCGACACGGTGCCCGTCTGGGCGTGGCGCACCTCGAAATGGGACCCCACGCTGCGCAAATACGGCACCCGGTTCCACAGCGGCTTCAACGACCCGGCCGCGCTGGCCGACTGGCACCCGCGGCTCGAATACGTCGATGAGGCGCCGATGAACGACTCACCGGTGCTGATGGCCAAGGCGCCGGCGAACATCCGCCGCATCTACCGCCTCATGAACCTGATGCCGGGCATGAGACGGTCCACCCGCATCGTACGGTTCCGGTTCTGACGCGCCTCGCGGAGCAGATCATCCGATCAGGTCGGCGGGGTCGACGGCCTGAGCCACCGCCCGGTATCCGGCGTCGTTGAGGTGCAGGTGGTCGCCGGAGTCGTACGCGGGATCGAGCCGGTCCGCGTCGGACGGCGAGGCGAGCGCGCGGTCCAGATCGACCACCGCATCGTAGGCGCCCGACGTCCGGATCCAGGCGTTGACCGCGTCCCGCTTCGCCTCGCCGCGGGCGGTGTGGTAGCGCGACCCCTTCATCGGCGGCAGCGTGGCGCCGACGGCACGTACGCCCTGCGCCCGGGCCTGGCGGATCAGCTCCCGGTGCCCCGCGATGATCTCCTCCGCGGACACGTCGGTGGGCGGCGCGCCGAGGGGAGACGGGGCCTCGCTCATGCCGATGTCGTTGATGCCCTCCAGGACGATGACCGTCCCCACACCGGGCCGGCCCAGGACGTCGCGCCGGAACCTGGAGGTCGCCTTGTCACCGAGCCACGCCGAGTCGACCGTCAGGCGGTTGCCGCCGATGCCCTGGTTCAGCACGGCACGCGGCCGGCCGGTCGCGGCCAGGCGCTCGGCCAGCTCGTCGGGGTAGCGGTTGTCGGCGCCGGGGGTGGAGCCGTACCCGTCGGTGAGGGAGTCGCCGAAGGCGACCACCGCGCCCCGGTGGGAGGCGCGGCCGAGGACGTCCACCCCGCTCAGGTAGTACCAGGACAGGGAGGTCTGGGTGAACGCGCCGGAGCCGGGGTCGGCGCGGTGGTCGCCCGCGGCCCGGTAGCTGGTCGCCATGGCCTGCGCGTGGTAGGTCGCGGGGCCGGTCGGCGCGGCGAGGTAGAGCGTGACCGTCACGGAGTCGAGGTCGGTCAGGCCCAGGGCCACGGAGTCGGTGGCGAGTTCGGCGCCGGCGGGGATCGTGAAGGCCCGTGCCCGTTTGACGGTGAGCTGCCGCACCGATCCTGGCCGTACGGCGGCGCCGCTCCCGGCCCGCGCGACGGTGGCGCCGGCGATCTTCAGCGGAGCGGAGCCGTAGGCGTTGGACAGGCGGATTCTGACCGCCGAGCCACCGGCGCTGACCCGGACCACCTGACGCAGGGTCTGGTCGCTGAAGCCCTGTTCCGACCAGTTCGGGGTGTAGTTCGCGCCCGGGCGCTGGGGAGCCGCGGTCCAGGTCGCGGTCCAGCTCCGCGCGACTCCAGAGGTCTGCGCGGCCGCCGCTCCTCCGGCGCCGGTCAGGAGCGTGGCCAAGCTGATGGCAAGGATGGACGACAGTCGTCGTGGGGCGTTCATGGGGTGATCTCCTGATTCATGATGTTCTGGGCTTGCCGAGAAGGCGGTCTCCCATGACGACGGCCACGATCACGAGGACGAACGCGAGGAAGGCGGCGCTGGTCCGTACGACGTGGAACATCTCCCACCGCGCCAGGATCTCCGCGTGATCCGCCGGGACGGGGCCGACGGCCCAGCGCTTGATGAGGCCGTTGATGGGCACGTTGCCGAACCGCGTGACGAGGAACGAGGTCACGGCCAGCAACGCCGCGCCCGCGGCCAGCAACCGGGGGGTCCGGCGTGAGACAACGGCCAGCACGATCGAACCGAGGATGGCCAGCGCCATGATCGTCTGCATGACAGCTCCGTTGACCTGCATCAGCGCCGTATGGAACGTGAAGCGCACGTCGAGAGGCACGACCTTGAACGCGTAGGCGACGTTCACGGCCCCGTAGCCGAAGGCTCCCGCGAGCAGGCCGGTGAAGAGCAGGGCGAGCGCTTGGACGGGTCGCGGTGACACGATGCGGTCTCCTGTGCGGATCGTTCCGGAAGTTGACCTCTGCATCGTGGCCGCTCCGACGGCCGGCCCTCATCATGCGTGGGTGTCCTATCCCTGTACGCCGGACGGCGTGGACGCGCCGTCGCCTACTTCCGGCGGAGTAGTGCCGGTCTGCGCCCTGCGCCGACGGAGGCAGGCCCTACTGTGCACAGATGAATCTCGATCGCCCATGGCGTCCACTCGTGCTGGACGTGGTGCTCGCCGTGGCAGGGACCGCCGTCCTGATGATCGGCGCGCTGGCGGCGGGCGACGCCGAGCCGGTGGACTACGTGGCGGTCCTGGCCGGCTCGCTCGTGCTCGTCGTCTGGCGGCGAGCTCCGATCACGGCTCTGATCGTCGCCACCTCCTGCATGCTGTTCTACGTGGTGCGGACCAATCCCGGCCCGCCGGCGGCCTTCCCGGTCCTGATCACGCTCTACGCCGCGGTCAGGGCGGGCCACCAGCTGATCCTCGCGGTGGCGGGCGTCGTGTTCCTGGGCGGCACCGTGGCCGCCAGCCTGGCCACCGCCGAGCAGCCGGTTCAGGATCTCATCGACCGCACCGTCCTGCTGCTCGGCTGGTTCCTGGCCGCGGCCGTCGCGGGGACCGTCAGCAGGCATCGGCAGGCCTACCTCCAGCAGGTCGAACAGCGGGCCGCCGAGGCCGAGCGCACCAGGGAGGAGGTGGCGCGCCGGCGCGCGGGAGAGGAGCGGCTGCGCATCGCCAGAGAGCTGCACGATTCGCTGACCCACTGCATCTCGATCATCAAGGTGCAGGCGGGGGTGGCGGTCCATCTGGCCCGCAAGCGCGGCACCGAGGTGCCGGACGCGCTGCTGGCCGTCCAGGAGGCCAGTGGCGAGGCGATGCGCGAGCTCCGATCCACCCTGGAGGTCCTTCGTGACAGCACCGACGACGCGCCCGTTCACGGGCTGGACCGGATCGACGAGCTGGTGGACCAGGTCCGCTCGGCGGGCCTGCCCATCGTCGTGACGGTCACCGGCGAGCCGCGGCGCCTGCCCGCGAACGTCGATCGCGCCGCGTACCGGATCGTGCAGGAAGCGCTCACCAACATCACCCGGCACGCGGGCGGCGCGTCCGCGTCCGTCCACGTCGGTTACCGTCCCGGCGAGCTGGTCATCCAGGTTGAGGACGACGGCACGACCGGGCCCGATCCGTCGCTGGTGCCCGGCAACGGGCTGACCGGGATGCGCGAGCGGGTCGCGACGCTCGGGGGCCGGCTGCACGCCGGGCACCGTCCCGAGGGCGGCTTCACGGTCCGCGCCGAGCTCCCCGAAGCTCCCGAACCGCTCCCGGCCTAGATCGAGGCACGGCTTGGGCTGATACGGGAGTGTTTGCCCGGTACTGGGGAATGGACGGATCCGCCAAGTACTGCTGTGCAATGATGCTGGCATGCCAGCGCCCGCCTCGGCCGCGACACCGCTGCGCGTCCTGCGCGCCGTGGTCTTCGCGGTGGTGGCGTTCACGTTGGGTGGTCTGGCACATGTGGTCGCCGGTGGCGTGGTGCCGTTCGATTCGGCGGTGACGGCCTTCGCCGTGTGCTTCGTCCCCGCGTGCCTCCTTGCCGGTCGCGAGCGCTCTCCGTTCGAGATCGTGGTCATGCTGACGGCCGCACAAGCAGCGCTGCATCTGCTGTTCTCGGCCACGGACGTCATAGCCGAAGCGGCGGGGCACGCGGAGCATCCGCACATCGGGCTCGTGCCCGGCTTCGGCATGCTTCTCATGCACGGCTGGGCGATCGCGCTGACCGGGCTCTGGATAGCTCGCGGCGAGGCGCTGTTGTGGTCGCTGCTCCGGTGGCTGTCCGTACGACTGCGCATCGTTCAGGTCCTCGTCGCCGCTCCGGTCGCCTGCGAGCCGGCCCACGCGCCGTTCCGGCAGCCGGTGCTCCTGCGCTCGGTGCTGCTCGCGAACGAGCTGTGCAGGCGCGGCCCGCCCGCCATCGCCCGCCCGCACGCCGTCTGACCCTCAGCAGCAGCGCGGCCGCCTCGCGTTCTCCCCTCACCTCTTTCACCGCGGCTGCGCCGGATGCGCCGCGTCCCGGCCCGCTCGGCTCTCTCTGCGCGCACCCAGGCATCAAATGACCTGCTCCCTCCCGTTGAAGAGGCTCACCGTGACTTATCGGATCACCCGTTTACTCGCCCTGGTCGCGATCGTTCTCGCAGCCGCCGGAGTCGTGGGCACTCCCGCGTTCGCACATGCCGGGCTCAAGTCCAGCAACCCCAAGGACGACTCGACCGTCAAGGACTCCATCTCCACGATCGAGCTGGTGTTCACCGAGGACATCAACCCCAGATACACGACCGTGGTCGTCACCGGCCCCGGCGGCGCCAAGGTGGCCGACGGCAAGCCCCAGGTCAAGGGCGACACCGTGACACAGGAGCTGAAGGCGGACCTGGCCAACGGACGCTACGCCCTCGCCTTCCGGGTGATCTCGTCCGACGGCCACCCGGTGTCAGAGGAGCTCCACTTCACCCTCAAGGTGCCCGAGCCGACGCCGACCACCGAGGACACGGCCGGCGCTTCGCCGGAACAGAGCGTGAGCACGCCGCCGACCTCGGCGGAGCCGGTTTCCGCCACTCCGGCCGCCGCCTCCTCCTCGACCGACGAGGGCGGCGCGACGATCCCAGCGGTCCTGCTCGGACTGGGCGCCCTCGTGCTCGTCGCGGGCGTGGTCGTGCTCGTGGCAGGCCGAAAGCGCGCCACCGGCCCGGACGCCTGACCCATCAAGGGAGCTCTCTTCCACCCAAGGGTCGTCCTGGGGTGTCGCCCAGCCCCTGGTCCCCGGTCTGGCGGCGGCGTCCGGCGCATTAGCGGGCGCCTTCTGGACGGCGGCTCACAGGTGGGTGAGAGCTTCACGGACGGTGATACGGGCGGCGCGACTGGCCGCGGCCTCGGTGGCGAGCACCGCACCCAGCACGGACAGCACTGTCCAGATGCCGGCCGCGAGCAGCGAGACCTGGAACGGCAGCGGCGCCTTGGTGAACAGGTTGCCCAGCCCGGCGCCGAGCACGGCGGTGAGGCCGAGTGCCGGGATGACGGCCACCGCGCATCCGGCGAGGGCGAGAAGGACGCCTTCCGTGACCACCACCCGTCGAACGATCTTGGGTCGTGCGCCGATCGCGTGCATCACGCCGAACTCCCGGGTTCTGTCCAGGACGTTGGCGCTCATGGTGGAGGCCAGCCCGATGGCGCCGACCACTCCCAGGGGCAGGGCGACCCCGAGCAGGACCAGCAGAACGGGCCCCATGTGCCCGGCCGAGGCGGCGTTGGTCCGGCTGACCGACGCTGCGGTGCCCACGTCGATTCCCGCGCCGGTGAGGGACTTCCCGATGGCGGCGGCGACCGCCTCACGGGTGCGCTCGTCGTGGCCGGTGGTGATGACGCGGAGCTGGTTGACGACTTGCGGCTGCCCGCTGGCGGCGGCGAACCCCGCGGCGGTGGCGTACGCGCCGCCGCCGCTGCCCTCCCTCTCCTCGACGATGCCGGCGATGCGCCAGGTGCTGGGTCTGCCGTCGACGAACAGGCGCACGGCGTCACCCGCGCCCAGTTCGGGAACGGCGTTGTCGCGGACGATCTGGCTCAGCACCACCGCGCCGGTCTCATCCGGGTTCAGCCAGCGGCCTTCGAGAAGCCGGGGCGGAGCGGACACTCGGCCGGCGGGCACGGTGTTGACCGAGACGCTGCCGTGCCCTTGATCGGGATACGTGCGGGTGAAAGGCAGCCGCCCCGTCCCCGCGATGCCGATCTGCGCCCTGTTCCACACTTCCACGCGGGCGACACCCGGTACGTTGCGCACCGCGCCGGCGACGGCGTCCGCGCGGGCCGGGCCGTCCAATTGCGCCTCGACGTCCCAATAGCGTTGCTGCCGGCGCTGCTCCTCCACCGCCTGGGTACCGGAGTTGAGCGACATCCCCGCGACGAACATCGCACCCGCACTGGCCAGCATGCCGACCGCGAGCCAGAACCGCGCCGGACGCCGGACGGTGTTGCGCAACGCCATCAGCAGGCCGCGGTCCAACCGGGGCATCCGGCCCAATCTGGCCAGGACACCGCCGGCCGCGCTCGGCCTGGAACCGCCGCGATGGTCGATCGCCGCTCTGACCGTGATGCGGCTCGCCTTGAGTACGGGCATCAGCGCCATCAAAGGGGGCAGAGCGAGCCCGACGGCGATGATCCCCGCGTACGCCCACCAGGGCGCGGCGAGATCCCCGCTCTGGATGCCGAGGATCTCCAGCAGGGTCCCCAGCAAATACCGGCCGATCAGGGTGGCGGGCGCGAGGGCGAGCAGCGTCGCCGCGGCGGCCACCAGGAGGACCATCGTCAGGTAGAGGCGCCCGATGCTGCGGGCGCTCGCGCCGATCGCCTTCATGATGCCGATCTGCGGGATGTGCTGGGTGAACAGGTTGTTGAGCATGTTCGCGACGAGAATCGTGCTGAGCAGCAGCGCGGCCGCCCCACCGGCCATGAGCGACAGCAACAGCACGTCAGCCTGCCACTGGTGCGGATGGGCATACGGGGTGGGCACCTGGATCTCGGCGACCGCCAGGCCCAGATCGCGCTGGAGCCAGGCGCCGACGTCACCGGCCGCCGCCACCACCCGCTCGCGGTCCCGGGCCGGCGTGCGCTCCCCCGGCTCGGCGACCTGGATCTTCAGCTGGTCCAGCGAGGCCGGTCGCAGCGACGCCGCGGAGAGGTAGGCGTGGCCCCGCTGCTCCTGGGGCGAAGGTGCCAGGCTGGGGTCGTAGACCGTGCCGGACACCCGCAGGCGCAGCGGCTGCCCGCCCGGAGGCGTGAGGGTCAGCTCGTCGCCGGACCGTACGCCCAGCAGGCCGAGGGAATCGCCGCCGACGAGGATCTCATCGGGCGCCGGTGGCCACGACCCCTTCAGATCGAACCTGACCATCCGCATCGGGTCGTCCGCCGCCGCCACGAACACCTGGAGCGGCACGCTCAGCACGCGCCCGCCGATCGAGACGGCGGCGTCGAACTGGGTCCGCCCGGACGCTCGCAGCACTCCCGGCCTTTTGAGCGCCTGCTCGGTGAGGGCCGCCATCCTGGCAGGATCGATGCCCTGGTCCAGCACGATGGTCGCGGAGGCGGGCTCGGTGCTCATGTACGCGCCGCTGGTCTGCCTGCCGATGGACGCCCATGCGGACAGCAGCCCGCCGAACACCGTCAGGCTGACCGCCAGGGCCACCACCATCAGCGCGAACCTCGACCAGGACGCCCGCAGATCCCTGCGCAGCTTGACCGCCATCAGCCCGCTCATCGTGCCACCACGCTCTCATCGGCCACGACACGGCCGTCCACCAGCGTGACCTCCCTGCCGACGATGGATCGGATGTCGCGTTCGTGGGTCACCACCACGATCGTCCGGCCCTCGGTGTTCAGCCGCGCGAACACCTCCAGGACGGCGTCCGCGGTGTGCGAGTCGAGGTTGCCGGTCGGCTCGTCGGCCAGCAGCAGCGGCGGATCGTTGGCCAGCGCCCGGGCGATGGCGGCGCGCTGCTGCTGACCGCCGGACAACATCGCGGGCAGCTTGCCGGCCTGGTCGGCGATGCCCACGCGCGCCAGGAGCTCACGCGCCCGGTCACGACGCCGTACAGCAGGGATCTTGGCCGCGAAGTCCATCGGCAGCATCACGTTCTCGGCCACCGTCAGCGTCGGCAGCAACTGGAAGAACTGGAACACCAGCCCGACGTTCCGCCCCCGCCACTCGGCCAGGCCCGACTCCGACAGCTCACCGAGATCGGCCCCGGCCGCCCACACGGTCCCCGAAGTGGGCCGGTCGATCCCGGCGAGCAGATTCAGCAACGTCGTCTTGCCGCTGCCCGAACGACCGACGATTGCCACGAACTCCCCCTCCTCGACGGCGAGATTGAGTTGATCGACGGCGACGACCTCATCGCCGCCGAGTGGATAGGCCTTGACGACGTCATTGAGCTGAATAGCGACTCCCATGACGAGAACACCTCCGCTGGTGGATTTCTGAACAGGTGGAGCAAGGACGACGGGCTCAGCCCGCGCCGCCACCGTGACTGGGGATCTGGTGGCCCATACCGCCACCGCCGACCAGCATCATGACCACGAACAGCAGGATCAGGACCGCCACGACGATCCCTGCCAGCTTCGCCCAGCGAGGCATTCCGTCTCCTGCCATGTGATCGCCTTCCTTTGCGCTGTCTTCGGTGGCCGCAAAGCTACGAAGGCGCGGCATCACCCCGATACACCCCGTGAGAGGACCTCTCGCGTCCTCATCGAGTGGAGGAGAATCCCCCCGCAGGGCGACTCTGCGCGAGCACCTCCGGCGTTACCCTGGCCGAGTCATGTCATGGCCCCGCACACCCCACTCGCAGGCGCTCGTCGACGCCGCTCTCGCCGTCACCGTGTTCGTCGTGTCGCTGGCGCTGCTCGACCACGGCGGTCCCACGCCGCTCCGAGCCGGCGCCCGGGAGCTCGACGCGCTCGGCATTCTTCTCGCCGCCTGCTCGGCCGTGCCGTTCGTGGCCTGGCGGCGCTTCCCGCTGGCCGTCTTCGCGGTGACGGCGGGAGCCGGGGTGCTCCTGACCGGGTTCGGCTATCCAGCCGATCTGGTGCTCGGCCCCATCGCCGCCCTCTACCTGCTCGCGGCCCACCGCCCATCCCTGTGGACGGCAGGCAGCGGCGTCGTGGTGGGCGGGCTGCTCGTCGCGTACCTGGCCGCCGCGGCCAACGCGCAGGGGTCTTTCCCGGGGATCGGGCTCATCCACACCGCTCTGCCTTGGGCTCTGGCCTGGTTCGCCGGTGAGCGAACCCGGCTGCGACGGGAGCAGATGGCCGAGCTCAAGAGGCGGGCCGTGGACGCCGAGCGAGAGACCGAACGTGAACGCCTGCGCGCGATCCGCGAGGCCGAGCGCGAGCGGCTGCTCGCCGTCGCCGAGGAACGCGCCCGCATCGCCCGCGACCTGCACGACTCCGCCGGACACGCGATCAGCCTGATCGCCATCCGCGCCGGCGCCGCCCGGCTGCGCCACCACGAGGACACCGGACGCTCGCTGAAGGCCCTGCAGACGATCGAAGATCTGGCCAGGCAGACGGCAGCGGAAATCGACCAGCTCGTGGCCAACCTCCGCGACGGCGACCAGGAGGAAGCCACACCTCTGGGGCTGGCCTCACTCGACACCCTGATCTGCCACCACACCACGTCAGGGCTGCCTGTGGACCTCGACGTCACAGGATCGCGGCGGCCACTCGGCGCCGCCACGGACCAGGCCGCCTACCGGATCCTCCAGCAGGCGCTCACGAACGCGGCCCGCCACGGCACCGGAGGGGCCCGGGTCGGGCTCGACTTCACCGGCCCCGAGCTCAAGCTCACGGTCACGAACCCGGTCCACTCCGGCCCGGCGCCGCGCCGCGACGGAGGCCACGGCCTGATCGGCATGCGTGAGCGGGCCCTCCTGGCCGGTGGCAGCCTCGACACCAGCCAGAGGAACGGCACCTTCCGGGTCCACGCACTGCTGCCGTTCGGAGGCACTCCGGCATGACCCGAGTACTGATCGCCGACGACGACCATCTGGTCCGCGCCGGACTCGCCGAACTCCTCACCGCCGACCCCGTCATCGAGATCGCCGGTCAGGCCGCGACGGGGCGCGAAGCCGTCGAAAGAGCCCGCCGGCTCATGCCGGACGTGGTCCTCATGGACGTGCGGATGCCCGATCTCGACGGGATCGCCGCCACCAGGCAGCTCTCCCAGTCCGCCCCCGCAGTGAAGATCCTCATCCTCACCACGTTCGAGCAGGACGACTACATCTTCGGCGCCCTGCGCGCCGGCGCCTCCGGGTTCCTGCTCAAACGCGCCCGCCCCGAAGAGCTGATCGCCGCCGTGCACGCCGTCGCCGCGGGAGACTCCCTGCTGTCCCCGTCGGTCACCCGCCGTGTGATCGACCGCCTGGCCCAGCAGCCCACTCCCGACCTCACCGGCCAGACCCGGCTCGACGCACTGACCCCGCGCGAGCGCGAAACCCTGGGGCTCGTCGCCGCGGGCATGTCCAACCGCGAGATCGCCGCCGCGCTCGTCGTCGAGGAGTCCACGATCAGGACGCATGTGAAGCGCATCCTGATGAAACTGGGGCTGCGCGACCGTGTGCAGGCGGTCGTCTTCGCCTACGAGGCAGGCATCAACCTCCCCCGCCGCGCAGACCCCACAGACCGGGCCATGGGCTGAGCCACGTCACCCAGCCTGAGTGGAACACTGCCTCTTGCGCCGTGCCGAGCCATTCCGGAAGCCGGCGAACCTCGGCACGTCGTCCACGACACTTCCCTGCCTTCTATTCATCGACTATCGTCGATTTACGATGAATGATGCCAAGGAGCCCCTGCCGCGCGCGGAGGCCGAAGAGTACGCAAGCTGGTTCAGGGCCCTGGCCGACGCCACCCGCATCCAGATCGTGTCGCTGCTGGCCCGACGGCGGACGCCGATGAGCGTCGGCGAGATCGTGGCCGCATCCGGCGTGGGCCAATCCACCGTCTCGCACCACCTCAAGATCTTGGCCGAGGTGCGGTTCGTGCTGGTGGAGAAGCAGGGCACCTCCAGCCTCTATCGGATCAACGAGGCGTGCGTGAGCTGTTTCCCGACCGCCGCCGACGTGGTCATGGGAAATCCGGTGCCGGCCGCGCCCACCTGCGAGTGAAGGAGCATCGCCATGGCGCATGAAGAGATCATCGACCATTACTCGGCGCTGGCCCGGGCCGCGGCGGCCGGGCGGGTGATCGCGGACTGCGGGCCGGACGCCTTCGAGGAGGGCTGCTTCGGCGCCGCCGGCTACGACGACATCCATGCTCTGCCCGACGGGGTGGTGCGAGCGAGCCTGGGCTGCGGCAACCCCGTGGCGGTCGCCGAGCTGCGCACCGGCCAGACGGTGCTGGATCTGGGCTCGGGCGGCGGCATCGACGTGCTGCTGTCGGCCCGCCGGGTCGGCCCGCACGGCACGGCGTACGGGCTGGACGCCAGCCTCGACATGCTGGAGCTGGCCCGGCGCAACGCCGCGCAGGCCGGCGTGCGGAACGCCGAGTTCCTGCACGGCCGGATCGAGCAGGTACCACTGCCGGACCGGTCGGTGGACGTGGTCATCTCCAACTGCGTGATCAACCTGTCCGGCGACAAGGCCGCGGTGCTGGCCGAGGCGTTCCGGGTGCTGCGGCCGGGCGGCCGGTTCGGGGTCAGCGACGTCGTGGTCGGCGGTGTGGCCGACAGCGTGGCCGGCGGGGCGATCGATCCGGTCGCTCGTGCGGCGGTCGAGCAGCGCATCGGCTGCGTGGCCGGAGCGCTGGCGGTGGCCGAGTACCGGCGGCTGCTGGCCGCGGCCGGATTCACCGGCATACGGATCACGCTGACCGCCGGCCACGGCGACGGCGTGCACTCGGCGATCGTCCAGGCCATCAAGCCCGCTGCCGGACCAGGGGTGGAGATCCGGCCGATGCGTGAGAGCGACGCCGATGAGGTGCTGGCCATCTACCAGGCCGGGCTGGACACCGGCCAGGCCAGCTTCGAGACCGTCGCCCCGAGCTGGGAAGGCTTCACCGCGGCCAGGCTGCCGCACCTGCGTTACGTGGCCGGCGACACGAGCACCGGCCAGGTGCTCGGCTGGGTGGCCGCCTCCGCGGTCTCAGCCCGTCCGGTGTATGCCGGGGTGGTCGAGCACAGCATCTACGTGCATCCGGGTTGCCAGGCACACGGCATCGGCAAGGCGCTGCTGTCCGCCTTCGTCGCCGGGAGCGAGGACGCGGGCGTGTGGACGATCCAGACGGGGATCTTCCCCGAGAACGCCGCCAGCCTGTCCCTGCACCAGGCGCTCGGGTTCCGCGTGGTCGGCACCCGTGAGCGGATCGGCCGCCACCACGGCATCTGGCGCGATGTGCTGACGCTGGAACGGCGCAGCTCCGTGGCCGGCGCCTGAGCCAGGAGGCTCCAGGAGCTGGCGCTCGGCTTCTTCACCCGTCTGGCCGGGGAACGCGCCCTCGGCTGGCCCGGGCGAGGTGATCAACCCGGCGAGAGCACCTGCCCGTTCCCAGCAGGCAGAGACAGATGTCAATATAGACACATACCTATTTCGATGAGTGTCTATACGGAGGGGTGCGGTTGGAACTGCTGGAGATCCTGGAGTGCAGCCCGCCACTGACCCGCGAGCCGCTGGACGCCGAGCAGGCGGCCGGGGTGGCGCGCGTGTTCAAGGCGCTGGGCGACCCGGTACGGCTGCGCATCCTGTCGATCGTGGCCAGCCGCGCCGGCGGCGAGGTGTGCGTGTGCGACATCACCGGCGCGTTCGAGCTGTCCCAGCCGACCATCAGCCACCACCTGAAGGTCCTCAAGGAGGTCGGGCTACTCACCTCCGAGAGGCGTGCCTCCTGGGTCTACTACCGGTTGGTGCCCGAAACGCTGGGCGAGCTGTCGGCGCTGCTGACCCTACCTGCCACGGCACCGGCGGTTCCGCTGTGACGGCCACCGCGCCACCGGCCCATGTGCTCGGCGCCCTGTCGGTGCTGGACCGGTTCCTGCCGGTGTGGATCATCGCGGCCATGGCCGCCGGGCTGCTGCTCGGACGGCTGGTTCCCGGCCTGGACGCCGCGCTGGACGCCGTCAAGATCGGCGAGATCTCGCTGCCGATCGCGCTCGGCCTGCTGCTGATGATGTACCCGGTGCTGGCCAAGGTCCGCTACGACCGCCTCGGCACCGTCACCGGCGACCGCCGCCTGCTGATCTCCTCCCTGGCGCTGAACTGGGTGCTCGGCCCGGCCCTGATGTTCGCCCTGGCCTGGACGTTCCTGCCCGACCTGCCCGAGTACCGTACCGGCCTGATCATCGTCGGGCTGGCCCGCTGCATCGCCATGGTGCTCATCTGGAACGACCTGGCCTGCGGCGACCGCGAGGCCGCCGCCGTGCTGGTCGCCCTCAACTCCATCTTCCAGGTGATCGCCTTCGGCGCGCTCGGCTGGTTCTACCTGCAGGTGCTGCCCGGCCGGCTCGGCCTGACCCAGAACGTGCTGCAGGTCTCCGCCTGGGACATCGCCCAGTACGTGCTCATCTTCCTCGGCATCCCGCTGCTGGCCGGCTATCTCTCGCGCAGGCTCGGCGAGCGAGCCAAGGGCCGCGGCTGGTACGAGGCCCGGTTCCTGCCGAAGGTGGGGCCGCTGGCGCTGTACGGGCTGCTGTTCACCATCGTCATCCTGTTCGCCCTGCAAGGCCACACCATCACCTCCCGGCCCGGCGACGTCGCCCGCATCGCGCTGCCGCTGCTGGCCTACTTCGCCCTGATGTGGGGCGGCTCGTTCCTGACGGGCAAGGCGATCGGCCTGGGCTACGAGCGCTCCACCACGCTGGCCTTCACCGCCGCCGGCAACAACTTCGAGCTGGCCATCGCGGTCGCGGTCGGCGTCTTCGGCGTCACCTCCGGCCAGGCCCTGGCCGGCGTGGTCGGCCCGCTCATCGAGGTGCCCGTCCTGGTCGCGCTGGTCTACCTGTCCCTGGCCCTGCGCGACCGCTTCACCGCCGCCGGCAAAGCGGTGACCGCACCATGAGCGCCCTGCTGTGCGGAGCCGCCTTCGGCACCGTCTCCGCGAGCCACCGCGAAAGGTGATCACGTGAGCGACAAGCCCACCGTCCTGTTCGTCTGCGTCCACAACGCCGGCCGCTCCCAGATGGCCGCCGGCTGGCTCACCCACCTGGCCGGCGGCGCGATCGAGGTGCGCTCAGCCGGGTCAGCCCCCGCCGACCAGGTCAACCCGGTCGCGGTCGAGGCCATGCGCGAGGTGGGCATCGACATCACCGGCGAGCAGCCCAAGGTCCTCACCGTCGACGCGGTCGAGGCCTCCGACGTCGTGATCACCATGGGCTGTGGCGACGCCTGCCCGATCTTCCCCGGCAAGCGATATGAGGACTGGAAACTCGACGACCCCGCCGGCCAGGGCATCGAGTCGGTCCGGCCGATCCGGGACGAGATCAAGGACCGCGTCGGCAAGCTGATCGGCGAACTGCTGCCCGGTTGAAAGCCCGGCCGGACGACCGAATAGGCGCCTGCCTGATTGTGGGGGTGCGTTGTGGGTGCGTTCGGGCGCCCTCTGAAAATCGACTGGCGGAGGACTACACCTTGGCCTTCTTGGCAGGGCGCCTGCGACCGATCGCGCGGACGATGAGGGGAATGCCGATCAGGCTGGGAAGGGTCCAGTAGGTCCAGCGAGGCAGCTGGTCCCACAACGGCAGATGCGCGCCGTTGTCGATGTAGAAGCCGGTGAGCAGGGCGATGTAGGACAGGCTCATGCCGGTGATGTGCAGATACGGCGCGCGCCGCCGGTTCAGGTAGCCGACCAGGGCGGCGGTGAGTGCGAGCGTGCCGATGGCGAACAGGTGAGCGTTGTGGCTCCACCGGATCACTGCCAGAACCGCCATCGACGCCCAGACCACCCCCAGCCCCCACAGATAGACCCGGGCATAGCGAACATGCCTGGAGCCGCCCTTGCGTGACAGGGCGGCCACCATTCCGCAGGCGACGCAGGCCAGCCCGGCCGCGACGTGTACAGCCAGCACGGCGAGGAAGAACGGGCCGGCGTCGGGGACCGGGATGCCGAGGACGTCGATCTCGTCCATGGTCGCCTCCATACGTAGCATGGCTATAGGTAGCAACGCTACTTGTTGGATTGTCCGGAAGAAAGGGCCGGTATAGCGTTACTACCTATGCGGGCAGAAGCACTCAAAGGACATCTGGACGGGTTGCTGCTGGCTGCGCTAGAGGCTGGGCCGTTGCACGGGTATGCGGTCAAGGAGGCGCTACGCGAGTCCACCGAGGGCCGCATCGATCTGCCGACCGGCACGGTCTATCCGGCGCTGCATCGGCTGGAGCGGGCGGGACTGATCAGCGGCAGTTGGTCGGTGGTGGGCGGGCGGCGGCGGCGCAGCTACGCGCTCACCCCGGCCGGGCATGTCGCGCTCGGCGGCGAACGCGCCGGATGGCGGGAGTTCGCCAGCGCTGTCACCGCCGCGCTGAAGGTATCGTCGTGGCCGGCCACGAGCTGATCGAGGCTCAGCTCGCCATCTTGTCCGCCCGGTTGCCGGCCCAGGCGGTGGACGAACTCGCCGATGGGCTGTGGGAGACCTATCAGGCCCGGCTGGCGCTCCTGGGAGACGGCGAGGCCGCAGCGCGCGAAGCGATCGTAGAGTTCGGTGACGCCGACGAGGTCACGGCCGCGTTCTTTCGCGACTCGCCATGGCGGCGGATGGCTCTGGGGCTGCTGGCCACCGGGCCGGTGATGGCCGCGCTGTGGGGCGCGAGCCTGGTTTCGGCTCAGGCGTGGGACTGGCAGATCCCCATCGCCGCCCCGATCGCCTACGGTCTGGTTCTGCTGGCGATTGTCGCGACCTTACTGACGGTCACGCGAGCGCGGCGCAACTACCGGCGGGCCCGGACGGCGACCCTGAGCGGAGCGGTCGCTCTCCTGGTGCTGGACGCGGGCATGCTCGTCGCAGTGGCGAGCATGACGTCATTAACGCTGGCCGGGCCGATCGGGGCTTGGCTGCTGCCGGCGGCGCTGGCGGCCAGCCTCTTTCGCATCATCGCCACGCTTCGAGCGTTGCCCGCGATGCGGGGCCGCTGACCGGCCTCCGCCTTCGCGCTCCGTTGCCGCTGCGGCGCGGCTCAGGCGCGGGCCGGCTGCACCAGTGGAGTGAACAGGGCGCCGAGCCGGGCCACGTGCTCGGGGATGATCCAGTAGTAGACCCAGGTCCCGCGCCGCTCGCCGCCGATCAGACCGGCGGTGCGCAGGACCTTCAGGTGGTGGCTGATGGTGGGGGCGGTCAGGTCGAAGGCGTCGGTCAGGTCGCAGACGCAGGCTTCGCCGCCGGCGTGGGAGCCGATCATCGACAGCAGGCGCAGCCGGACCGGGTCGGCCACGGCCTTGAGCAGCACGGCCAGCTCGGCCGCTTCGCCTTCGCCGAGCGGCTGGCGGGCGATCGGCGCGCAGCACACCGCATCCTGCGCGTCCTTGCCGCTCGGGACGAGGGGCAGGGTGGTGGCGGTCATGCGGGAGCCTCCGTACCTGGCTGGTGGTTCGATGCCTGTCTAAATGATAGGCGGTGGTAGCCGACCAGCGACCCGGCGGCGACCAGACAGGTCAGCGCGGCGGCGGCCACGCCAGCAGGACCGAGAAACTGTAGTACAGCACGCCGAACCCGATGGTCTGGGTGATGGCCTGCGCCGCCACGCACCCCTGGCCCAGGGCACGCCCCGGGTCGGGGCGGCGCTGTGGCCGTCGCTCGTCGGCGCAGCGACGGCCGGATCGGCCCCGGTGGCGCTCTCGGTGGCCCTCACGAGACCTGCCGTGGTGCGGCGGGCATGAGGTGACTCCTTCAGATGTGCGGCTGGTGGTGGGGCCGATCCAGGTCAGCCGCAGCAGCCGCCGCCCTGGGAGGCCCCGGCGGTCGCCAGCGGCAGCGGGGTGGCCAGCAGGCCGCCGCTGATCCCGGTGGCCAGGCCGACCCGCTGCTCCTGGGCTTCGGCCAGGCTGGAGGAGCACACTCCGGTCTCGGGCAGGTCCAGCTGTACGTCCCGGGCGGCCTCCCAGTCGCCGGCCAGGGCGGCGACGACCGAGCGGGCCTGCTCATAACCGGTGGCCAGCAGGAAGGTGGGGGCGCGGCCGTAGCTCTTGACCCCCACCGCGTAGTAGCCGGGTTCGGGGTGGGCCAGTTCGTCGGCGCCGTGCGGCGGGACGGTGCCGCAGGAGTGCGCGTTGGGGTCGATCAGTGGTGCCAGCGCGCGGGTGGAGCCGAGGACCGCGTCGAGGTCGAGACGCAGTTCGCCGGCGATGGCGTGGTCGGGACGGTAACCGGTGGCGGCCACGATGCGTTCGGCGGTGATGGTCTGCTCGGCGCCGGACGGGTCGCGGCTGATCACCCGCACCTGCTCGCCGTCGCGTTCGATGGTATGGGTGAAGAAGCCGGTCACCAGGCGGATGCGGCCGGAGGTGACGTGGGCGTGCAGGCGGGTGCCGAGCGCGCCGCGAGCGGGCAGCGCGTCGGCCTCCCCGCCGCCGTAGGCGCGGGCGGCGTCGCCGGCGCGGATGGCCCAGGTGATCGGGGTGTCCTCCAGCTGGGCGAGGGCGAGCAGGGTGGTGGCGGCCGAGTGGCCGGCGCCGACGACCAGGACATGCCGGCCGGCGTACCGGTCGCGGTCGGTGCCGAGGACGTCGGGCAGCGCGTGGTCGACCAGGTCCGCCGCATCGCTCTCGCCGTGGGCGGGCAGGCCGCTCGCGCCGAGCACGCTCGGGGTGGCGTAGGTGCCGGAGGCGTCGATGACGGCGCGGGCGTGCAGCTCGGTGCCGTCGGCCAGGCGGATCAGGAACGGCGCCGCCTCACGTCCGGCGGTGCGGACCCGGTCGTAGCCGAGCCTGCTGATCGCGCTCACCTGCGCGCCGAGGCGGACCCGGTCGCCGAGCAGCTTGGCCAGCGGGGCCAGGTAGTCATCGATCAGCTCGGCGCCGGTCGGCAACCACTCGGCGTCCGGCGCGCTCCAGCCGTCGGCTTCCAGCAGGCGGCGGGCCGCTGCGTCGATGTTGTACCTCCACGGGCTGAACACCCGTACGTGGCCCCACTTGGCCACCGACGCGCCCGCCTGCTCGCCCGCTTCCAGCACCACGAAGTCGAGGTTCCGTTCGGCGAGGTGGGCTGCCGCGGCCAGCCCGACCGGGCCCGCGCCGATCACCACGACAGGCAGCGCGTCAGGCTGTGCGGCCTGCGTGCTGGGCTGGAGTTCGACGGCGGCAGGACCGCAGCATCCGCTCATGGCGCATCTCCTCATCGGTTCTCGCGGACCAAGGCCCGCGCTGTTTTGAAGTCTGTCTAAGTAAGCTCATCGGCAGGATGCCCGATAGATTAGAGATATGTCAAATTAGAGGTTCATCGAATCAAGCAAGGTGCGGCCGCTCAGGCGCGGGCGCGTTCCCGGTCGCCGCACAGGTGACGGGCGAGCGCTGCCACGATGCGCCGGGCGTCGGCGCCCACCCCGCGCAGGGTGTTGGAGGAGGGGGTGCGCTGCCACTCCAGGCCCAGGAAACCCAGGCCGCCATGGGTGAGCGACAGGCCCTGGCGCTGGCGCGGGCGGCCGTCGGCCGTCAGGGCGCCCAGTGCGGCCAGGTAGGGCAGGTTCGGCTGGTAGCCGGTGGCCAGCAGCACCGCATCGACGCGTTCACGCCGGCCGTCGGGCCATTCGACCTGATCGCCGTCCAGGCGCGTGAACATCTCCCGGCGCTGAAAGCGGCCCTCGCGCAGCGCCCGGCGGTAGCGGCCGTCATCGAGGACGGGCGAGGCGGGCGGAGCCTCCGCGCGAGCCAGGGGCAGCCGGTCGAACCCGGTCACACGGAACCAGAAGTGCAGGTCCCGCCCCAGCGGACGTTGCTCCACGAACCGGATCGGCGTGCGGCCGGCGAGCGTCACCCGCCAATCGGCGGCCAGCTCGTAGGCGACTTGGACCGCCGAGTTGCCCGCCCCGACCACGATGACGTGCTCGCCGGGCAGCGAGGCCGGCGAGCGGTAGCCGGCGACAGGACCCGGCGGTCCGGCCGGAGGCCAGGCCACGCATGACTTTCTCAAGGCGTTGGCCCATGAGGGCCGTCAGCAGATCATGCTGCTGTTCGCCCGAGGCGCCGAGCTGTCGGTGAACCAGGTCGCCGAGCGCGCCGGCATCAGCCAGTCCGCCGCCTCCCAGCAGCTCGCGCTGCTGCGTCGCGGCGGTATCGTCACCTCCCGCCGCGACGGCAAGGAGGTGCTGTATCGCGGCGACCGCGACAGCACCGCCCGCATCCTCGGAGATCTGCAGGACTATCTGAAGTTCTGCTGCTGAGCTTCGTGCCGGTGACCTGGCAGAGTGAATGTCACAGCAGCGCGGTGGCCAGACCGAGCACGGCGCAGATGCCGAGGATGCGAAGCATCGGCCACTTCAGGATGAAGGTCATGACGAGTGCGGCCGCCGTGATCAGGCAGGCGACCAGGCTGAGGGTGCCCGGCTCAGGCAGCTGGCTGGTGAACGGCCCCCACTTCCACGTGAAGGTACGGGCGAAGAGGGTGTGCTCGGCGAAGTAGAGGGCCAGGTTGGCGATGACGCCGACGACCGCGGCGGTGATGCCGGTCAGCGCGGCGCTGATGGCGGCGTTGTGACGCAGCCGCTCGACGTAGGGGGCGCCGAGGAAGATGAACAGGAAGCAGGGCACGAAGGTGACCCAGGTGGTCAGCAGGGCGCCGAGCAGCGCGCCCGCCCACGGGGTCAGCGCACCCGGGTCGCGGTAGGCGCCGAGGAAGGCGACGAACTGCACCACCATGATGAGCGGCCCGGGGGTGGTCTCGGCCAGGGCCAGGCCGCGCACCATCTCGCCGGGAGTCAGCCAGGCGTAGGTCTCCACGGCACGCTGGGCGACGAAGGCGAGCACGGCGTACGCGCCGCCGAAGGTGACGAGCGCGGTGCCGGAGAAGAACAGCCCCTGGGTCGTGAACACGCTGTCGGCGCCCAGGAACAGCGCCACCGCGGCCACGGGCAGCCACCAGGCGACCAGCCCGACGGCGAGGACCTTGCCCGCCGAGCGCCGGCTGGGCCGGGCGTGGTGCAGGGCGTCGTCGGGGATCAGCGGCGCGGGTCCGCCGTCGCCCCCGTGCCCGTTGCCCTTCGTGAGCACCTGCGGCGCCAGCCGGTGCACCGCCCACCCGGCGAGGGCGGCAGCGGCGATCACGACGGGGAACGGCACTCCGAACAGAGCCAGGGCGAGGAAAGCCGCCACCGCCACCGCTACGAACAGCGGATGGGTCAGCGAGCGCCTGGCAACCCGGATGACGGCCTGAGCGACGATGGCCAGCACCGCCGGCGCGATCCCGGCGAACAGGGCGGTCACCACCCCGGTGTCCTGCCACAGGACATAGACGGCCGACAGCGCCAGCAACGCGAGCATGCCGGGCAGCACGAACAACGTGCCCGCGACCAGGCCGCCACGGGTGCCGTTCAGCAGCCAGCCGACGTAGATGGCCAGTTGCTGCGCCTCGGGTCCGGGCAGCAGCATGCAGTAGTTCAGCGCGTGGTTGAAGCGCTGCTGGCCGATCCAGCGCTTCTCCTCCACCAGGGTGCGCTGCATGACGGCGATCTGCCCGGCCGGGCCGCCGAACGTTTGCAACGAGATCAGGAACCAGGCGCGTACGGCCTGCCGGAACGGGATCACATCGCGTGTCGCTTCGGTAGTCATCTCGACCTCCTCAGGGGGTGTGCCGGCCTATGGGCAGTCGGACGTCCTCCGCTCGCAGCCTGAGCGGCCGGCAGGACACGGACAACGGCGTCGGGGTCGGCGCTCATGCCGGTTCTCGCCCCAGCAGCAGGGCCCGCCGATAGAACTCGTACAGCCCGTCGAAGATCGGCCCGGTGATCTCCAGCACTCGCGGGTCAGCACAGATCATCGACAGGCCACGCAGAATCGCGTCGAGGCCGGCCGCCTCGGGCGCGTCGAAACGCTCGTCGTCGATGTCCGCCTCGTGCACGATCTCGGCGATCTTCCACAGCACCGGATCGACCAGTTCGTAGCGCCGCAGGATCGTCTCGAAAGTACAGTCGCCGCCGTGATGCGACAGATCCGCGCCCCGCATGTCGAACGGCGTCGCGTCCACGGGCACCTCGGCGGGATCGTTCACGAAAACGAACACCGCATCGGCATCGACGTCGCGGCGAATCAGCCAGGCACACGCCGCCCGGTCAATGTGCACCCCACTTCGCGTGGCCCACTTCACCGGCTCTCCTCCTTCGCGAGGACCTCTTGCGCCAGCGCCCGTACCGCGAGCCGGGCCTCCTCCCGCTCGGGCGGCGGGAAATGGTCGCGACGACCGATCCGGCGCAGCTCCGCCTGCAACCGCTTGACAGCCCGCGCCCGCTCCCCCGGCCTGGCCTGCGCCAGCGCTCCCACCTGCACGATCACCGCCCGGTACTCCTCCGCTCTGGCCTGCCGCATCTCGGCCGCGATCGCCTGCTCCTGCGCCTGGCTGCCCGGAGCGGCCAGCCACAGGGTGGACGTCCCGCCCACCTCGCCGACCTCCTCGGCGATCCATTCCAGCTGCTCACGCGTACGGGCATCGGCGGGCAACGCGACCAGGCCGTCACCGAGCCGCGCCACCCCGAGCCGGTCGAGCTTGCGCCAGATCGTGATCCGCAACGTGGACGGCTGCCGGGGGATCCGGTACGCCAGCAACACCCACTGACCAGTCCCCACTGCCGCCTCCTACAGTAACCGTTGTTACTGTAACCATAGTTGCAGTCATCATCCATCGACAAGGATCGGGCCATCTCGCACCATGCAGCGGGCCCTTGACGTCGACAGGGTGGTCAGCACGTCATCCACATGACGTTCGAGGCCACCAGGGTCGGCGGCAGTGTGGGAGCCATCGCCGAAGGGGCCGACACCACCCCGTGCCGCTGACCGACCTGCGACCGCGCTCTCACTGCGGCGGCTGGGGGTCACCGGCAGGCTCAGCTGTGGCGAAGGCTTCACTGCCGATGGGGAGATCGTGCGCTGCGATGATCACCGCGGGTGGATCCTTGCGACGACCATCCTGGCCGGCCTTACCAGGGCGCTCTGGTGTCAGCCGACGTGGACGATGGGACGCCGGTCGGGATCGGGCTCGGCCTGACGGAGGACCTCGCGGGTCAGTGGCGGGACGTCGCCGCCGCCGAAGACCAGGTAGCGCAGCAGGGCGCCGATGGGGTTGCCCTCGGCGGCCCAGTGGAAGTACACGTTCGGGGTCTTGCCGGTCCGGTCGCGCAGATGCAGCAGCAGGGCGGCGATGGAGTTGGCGACCGTGGTGCTCTGCATGCGCAGGATGCGGAAACCGTGGCGTTCCTCGCCGGTCACGCGGAGCTCTCCGGCGAATTCGGAGGCGTCGGGGATGGTGACCTCCAGGAAGAGCAGGCCTTCGCTCGTGCGCAGGCGGTGCAGCTCCCAGGCCTCGCGGGCCTTGTCGACGTACTCCTTGGCATTGCGGCTGTGGGGCTCGTTGGCGATGAGGTAGATCTCGCCGGCCTCGTTGATGAAGCGGCGGGCGCGGTCGTCCAGGCTGATGTGGGTGACCCGCAGTTCGGTGGAGCGGGTGGCGCGGGAGATGAGCGAGATGACCACGATGGCGAGGACGAACAGCAGGGCGATGACGAGACCGTCGGGCCGTTCGATGATGTTGGCGACGGTGGCGTAGGCGACGATCAGGGTGACGGCCCCGAAGGAGACGGCGGCCCTGGTCTGGCCCTTGTTCCAGGCGGACAGGGTGACCGCGACGGCGGCCGACAGGATCAGGGCCAGGACGCCGGTGGCGTAGGCGCCTCCCTGGGCCTCGACCTCGGCGTCGAAGACGAGGGTGATGAGGCCGGCGATGGCGGTGAAGACCAGCACCATCGGGCGGATGGCGCGGGTCCAGTCGGGGGCCATGCCGTAGCGGGGCAGGTAGCGCGGCACGATGTTGAGCAGTCCCGCCAGTGCCGAGGCCCCGGCGAACCACAGGATGGCGATGGTGGACAGGTCGTAGGCGGAGCCGAACCAGTCGCCCAGGTAGAGGTGGGCGAGGTAGGCCAGGGCGCGACCGTTCGCCGCGCCGCCCTCGGCGAACTCCTCGGCCGGGATGAGCACGGTGGTGGCGACGCTGGAGGTGATCAGGAAGACGCTCATGATGAGCGCGGCGGTGGTCAGCAGCTTGCGCGCGCCCTTGATCCGCTCGGCCAGCTCCCCCTTGACCAGCGGCATGACGGCCACACCGGTCTCGAAGCCGGACAGGCCCAGGGCGAGTTTCGGCATCACGTACAGCGCGACGGCCACCATGGCGATGGGGCTGGAGTAGTCGGTGGCGAGGACGTTCTGCCAGCCGGCCACCTTCTCCGGGTGGGCGAGCACCTGCTGGACGGCGGTGCCCACGACGACCACGTTGAGCAGGAGATAGACGGCGACCAGGACGACCGCGATGGAGATGGCCTCGCTGAAGCCGGCCAGGAACACCCCGCCGAGCGCGGCGATCAGCAGCAGGGTGACCGGCACCTGCCAGTCCGCCCAGGAGTGCGGGATGAAGGGGTTGTGCAGGATGTGCGCGGTGGCGTCCGCCGCCGACAGGGTGATGGTGACGATGAACGCGGTGGCCACGAACCCGAGCAGGAACAGCACCAGCAGCTTGCCGCGCCAGCCGGGCAGCAGCCGCTCCAGCATCGACAGCGAACCCAGCCCGTGCGGGCTCTCCGCCGCGACCCGGCGATAGACCGGCAACGCCCCGAACAGGGTCAGCGCGACCAGCAGAAGCGTCGCGACCGGGCTGAGCGCGCCGGCGGCCAGGGCGGCGATGCCCGGCTGGTAGCCCAGCGTGGAGAAGTAGTCCACGCCCGTCAGGCACATCACCTGCCACCACTTGTGCTGGTGGCCGGGGGTCTCCTCCGGCGCAGGCTGATTCGCCAGGCCCTCGGGGCTCTGCAAGCCCTTGAGCAGCCACCGCCGCAGCGGCGCGCGCTTGTCCACCTCGGCCACCCAGAACCTTCCGTCAAGAAATCGTCAAGACAAAGGCACCCTAGTGAGGTCAAGGGCTGTATCCGCGTGCTCGTGGCGTCAAGAAAACGTCAATATTCCGGGCATGACGTTGGCAGACGTGTCGGTACGCTCGCCTCCGATTTGTAATGGCGTCATAGTGATGTCATTGTGACGTCATGGACTTGGCCCCGTATGTCGATCAGCTCCGCCGCGAGCTCGTGATCGCCGCCGCAGCGGGCGGAGAGGACGTTCGCGCGCTGGCCGAGCGGCTCACCGCAGCGCTCGAGTCGGCCACCCGGCTCGCGCTGCTGGAGGCACTGTCCGCCGCAGCGGACGAAATCACCCTCGACCTGGCGCCGGGCTCGGTCGAGGTACGTCTGCGCGGCCGTGACCCAGGGTTCGTCGTGACGCCGCCGCCGGCCGGCGGGTCGTTCGAGGCAGAAGGCGAAAGGGAGAGACCGCCCGCCCCACCGCCGGACACCGACGAGGGCGGCACGTCCCGGATCTCGCTCCGGGTCCCCGAGCACCTCAAGCCACGGATCGAGGAGACCGCCGCCCGGGACGGGCTTTCGGTCAACGCCTGGCTGGTACGCGCCGTCTCCGCCGCACTCGATCCCGGCCGGACGGGCGCGAGCTCCGGCAGCCGGGGTGCGGCCCGGCAGAGCGGCAACCGTTTCACCGGCTGGGTGCGCTGATGACCACGCCGATCCACGACGAGAGGACCACCATGCCGGCCTTCGACTCCCCCGGCCCCATTCTCACCGTCATCGACCTGGCGACCGCGAGCATCCGGATCCGCGCGGGTGACCGTACCGACACGGTCGTCGAGGTCCGCCCGAGCGACGCGCACAACGACGCCGACGTGCAGGCCGCTCGGCACACCCGGATCGAGTACGCCGACGGCAGGCTTCTGGTGCGCGCGGACCAGACCTGGGCCGCATCGGGATCCGGCCGCGGCCCCTCGCTCGACCTGCTGGTGGAGTCCCCCGCGAACTGGGCCCGCTCACTGCTGCTCGGCCCGGGCTCCGTCAATGTGACGATCGACGTCCCGGCGGGCTCCCGTCTGGACGCCAAGTCCGCGGCGAGCCTGCACTGCCGGGGGCCGCTCGGCGAGGTGGCGTTCACCACCTCTTCCGGCGACATCCGGGTGGAGGAGGCCGGCCGGCTGCGGCTGAAGACCACCTACGGCGACATCTCGGTCACCCGCTCATCCGGGCACGCCGAGGTCACCACGACACACGGCGCCATCCGCATCGGTGCGATCGACGGCACCGCGGTGGTCAAGAACTCCCACGGCGACGTCAGCCTCGGCGAGGTCACCGGCGGGCTGCGGCTGAACAACGCCCACGGCGACAGCACCATCGACCGCCCCCTGGCCGGCGTCACCGCCAAAACCGCGTACGGCAGCGTACGGATCCGCGAGGTGGTGTCCGGCACGGTCGTCATGGAGACCACCGGCGGCAGCCTGGAGCTCGGCATCCGCGAGGGCACCGCCGCCTGGCTGGACGTGAGCTCGAAGGACGGCACCGTGGACGTCGCCCTCGCCTCCGGCGACGCTCCCGGCCAGGCCCACCCGACCGTCGAGGTGCGGGCGCACACCGCCTACGGCGACATCGCCGTCCACCGTTCCTGACGACCGAGGAGGTCAGTCGTCGAGTGCCTGGTAGAGGGTGGTCCAGAAGTCGTGGATGGCGTTCGCCGAATCGGGGGTGGACATCCCGGTCTGGGTGAGCAGGATGCCGACGATGCCGTTCTCGGGGTCGGCGTAGGTGGTGGTGCCGGCTC